>NZ_JBYFCC010000017.1:0-34961 GCF_057652995.1 Flavobacterium sp. T50_26 | reverse complement strand
AGTAGAATTTAATGTAGTTTCTATTATGAGATCCTTCCTTCGTCAGGATGACAAGATTGCGGGAAACTGCGAATGAAAACTGGGACTGAGACTTTTTTTGCCACAAAGAAAGTAAGGCACAAAGTTTAGGGTTGCGGGTTGAAAGTTGAGGGTTTGGAACCAAAAAGAGGTGAAGTAGAATTTAATGTACTTTCTATTATGAGATCCTTCCTTCGTCAGGATGACAAGATTGCGGGAAACTGGGACTAATAACTGGGACTGCGACTGAAAACTGCTAAATTACACTGAATTTGCGTTAGGGATTGAAGTGGAAACCCCGCAACGGATAGGCCTAATTTTTTACGGGTTTTGTGGGCGACCAACGGAAGCCCAACAAAACCCGATAAAAAATAGGTCTAGCCGTGAGGAGTTGGAACGGAAAGCCCGCCCGAACGCCCTACTCTATTCGACTTTCATGAATGGCCAACAACGGCACTTGAACATGATAGGATAATTTTTGTGTTAGACTTTGTTTGAATAGTTCTTCGAAAAAGCCTCGTTTATAGTTGAGCATGGCTAGCATATCAACATTATAGGTATCTACAAAATTGAGTATGGTTTGCTCAACATTTTCGTCTTCGAAGATATGGAAAACTATATTTTCATCTTTAAAAAGGAACTTCCAGTCTTCGATAACAACCTGATTAACGTCGGTTTTTTTAGTTTTTATGTAAAGACAATGCACTTTTGCATCGAAAAGTTTAGCCAAATTAATTACTTTTTTAAGTGCTTTTAAGTCTTTTTCACGGAATCTTGTGGTGAAAACAATGTTCTGGATTCCGGCATATTCGGAATGTTCGGGAACGCCAATTACAAAAGCTTCTAATTCGGTTATAACTGTTCCAGTATTGGAACCTAGAAAGGTTTCTTTGAGTCCGGATGCTCCTTTTGTTCCCATTACAACATAGTCGATGTTTTCTTCTTTGGATACTTTTTTGATGGTCCAAATTAGGTCGCCATGTTTTAGAATGTTGCTTATTTTTACATGTCCTAAATTATATCTTTCGGCTATGTCGCGGAGCAAAGGAATTTGGTCTTTGAAGTTTTCAAAGTTTTCTAATTCGATGCTGTCATAAACATCTTTGAGCGTATTTGGCATGCCGCCCATGTGCAATTGAGGGAGCTCGTATGCGTGAAGGGTAATTAACTCTGCTTTCATGGCATCTGCCAATTTTAAGGCATAGACAAAAGCGTTGTTAGATGCTTCAGAAAAATCGGTTGGGAAAAGTATGCGTTTCATAATATTTAGTTTATTCGGTTGTCGGTTATCCGTTGTCGGTTGTTGGTTTTCGGTTGTTGGTTTTCGGGAAGAACTCCATCTTCCATTATTATCTTAAAGTAAAGTTAGTCATTATGATTTTAATTTGAACTGATAATTGTCAGTTATAACATTTTATTAAGATTGAAGGAAGTTTGCGGGTTGTGGGTTGTGGGTTTCAGGTTTCGGGTTTCGGGTTTCAGGTTTCAGGCTTCGGGTTTCAGGTTTCGGGTTTAAGGTTTCGGGTTTCGGGTTTCAGATAACCGACAACCGAAAAAAATGCTTAATTTTGCCAAAAATAGATTGTTATGATTTCGAGTGAAACTATTGTTGCTTTGGCAACGCCATCTGGTGCTGGAGCGATTGCTATTATTCGGCTTTCGGGAAAAGAAGCCATTGTGATAGCTGCTAAAGTTTTTGTATCGGTTTCTGGCAAGGATTTGACTAAACAGAAAACACATACGATTCATTTGGGTCATATTGTGGACAATGGGAAAACCTATGACCAAGTATTGCTCTCTATTTTTAAAAACCCGAATTCTTATACGGGTGAGGATGTGGTTGAACTATCCTGTCACGGCTCTACGTTTATACAGCAACAGATTATTCAGCTTTTGTTGCGAATGGGAGCTAAAATGGCTCAGCCGGGTGAGTTTACACTTCGTGCTTTTTTGAATGGAAAGTTAGATTTGTCGCAAGCTGAAGCTGTGGCGGATTTAATTGCTTCTGATAACGAAGCTTCGCATCAAATTGCAATGCAACAAATGCGAGGTGGATTTAGCAATGAAATTGCTCAACTTAGACAAGAACTTCTAAACTTTGCTTCGTTGATTGAATTAGAATTAGATTTTGCCGAAGAAGATGTTGAATTTGCAGACCGAACACAGTTTAATGAACTTTTAAACCGAATTGAGTTTGTGTTGAAACGTTTGATCGACTCGTTTGCGGTGGGTAACGTTATTAAAAACGGTATTCCGATTGCGATTGTGGGCGAACCAAATGTAGGTAAGTCTACACTACTCAATGCGTTATTAAATGAGGAACGAGCGATTGTTTCTGATATTGCCGGTACGACTCGCGACACGATTGAAGATGAATTGGTGATTGAAGGCATTGGTTTTAGATTTATTGACACAGCCGGAATTCGCGAAACTACCGACCATGTGGAAAGTATTGGGATTAAAAAAACATTTGAGAAGATTGAACAGGCTCAGGTGGTTGTTTACTTGGTTGACAGTTCTCAGTTGTCGGTTGTCGGTTCTCAGTTGTCGGTTGAAAAGTTGAAAAGTGATATTGAACAGATTAAAAACAAATATCCTCATAAAACATTGCTTACCATTATAAATAAAAAAGACCTCCTTTTAACTGAAATTCTGGCTTTGTTGGAAAAGGAACTGACAACAGACAACGGACAACAGCAAACACTTTTCATTTCTGCTAAACAAAATATTGGTATTGAAGAACTCAAGCAAACGCTTTTATCTTTTGTAAACACAGGAGCTTTACGGAATAATGAAACGATTGTAACAAACTCTCGTCATTATGATTCTTTGTTGAAAGCCTTGGAAGAAATTCAGAAGGTGAAATGGGGATTGGAGAGTAATTTATCTTCCGATCTAATGGCAATTGACATTCGAGAGGCGTTGTTTCACTTTGGTGAGATTACGGGTGAAGTGACCAATGATGAATTGTTGGGGAATATTTTTGCTAATTTTTGTATTGGGAAATAAATGACCAAAATCACCACTTAAAATTCATTAAAAACACAAACAAAACCCACGCAAAACGTGGGTTTTTTTATGTTTATTAGTTTTGTCATTTTTTAAATATTATTCGCTGTTTTGGAATTATTTGTACCTCCCTTGTACCTCGAAAAAATTTTTTTGATTACATTTGAAAAGTCAATGAAATTTTGGCACTTATTTCCACTTAAATAATACAATCCATTTTAGCCCATTTTAAGCTAGTGGAGAAAACATACCTCAAAAACACAAAATTATGAGTTCAAATCTGAGTATAAAAAAACGGTGCGAACACTGCAAAAATGAATTTTTTGCAAAAACCACAAAAACTCGTTATTGTTCCTTAGATTGCAATCGAAAGCATTATAAAATTTTAGCAAAGCAAAAGAAGGTCTCCGTTGTTGAAACAGCAATTAAGTTCAAAATCAATGATATTACTGAAATAAATAAAAAGGATTTTTTAACAGTCAAAGAAGCTGCCTTTATTTTAAGCATGTCATTGAGAACAATTTATAGATTAGTTGAGAACAAAGAAATCAATGCCTATAATTTCGGTGTTCGAAAAACACTAATACGTAGAAAGGATATTGATTTTTATTTCGATTTAAGTATGAATAATATTGATATTAATAAAGATCATTTAAAAAACATGATCACAACGGAAAACTCCTATTCTATTAATGAGGCCTCCGAGAAATATAATATTTCAACCTCCGCTCTTTACAATCTAATAAATAGGCTTGAAATTCCAAAAAAGCATTACGGAAAATTTGTACTAGTAAAAAAAGCCGATATTGATTCAATTTTTGTAAAACATGACTAAAGTAACGCTTCGAGAAAAACCGCTGAAAACTGATAAAATCAGTTTGTACCTAGATTACTACCCTCCTATTATTGATCCTAAAACTGGGAAAACTACAAGGCGTGAATTTTTAGAACTTCATACTTTTAAAAATCCAAAAAATCAAGAGGAAAAAAAACATAATACGGAAACGCTCGCTTTTGCCAATGGGATACGTTCGAAAAGAGAAGTTCAGTTGCGTAATAAAGAATTTGGCTTTAAGGATAATGTAAATTTAAGTATTGACTTTGTCGGTTTTTACCAACGTATTGTTGATGACTATTATAACAAAGGAAGTAAATCCAATTACCAAGCTTGGAAGGCATCGTTGAATCACTTCTCAAATTTTTGCAGTAATTTGATCATGACTAGTAATTTGGACATTCAGTTTGTCAACCGTTATCGAAGTTATTTACTAAATGTCAATACGACACGAAATTCCGAGAAACCAAAAAAGCTCACACAAAATACTGCGGCCACTTATTTCAAACATTTTCTGTATGTATTGAAACAAGCCTACAAAGAGAATTTCATTGAAAAAAATCTTGCCGAAGATGCCGATTATATTAAGGAGCAAGAAACTCACCGTGAATATCTAACCGAAGAAGAATTAATACACTTATGGAAAACGGATATCAAAAATGTCAAGGTAAAACACATGGCTCTTTTTTCTGCTTTAACCGGATTACGTTTTGTCGACATTAAAAACCTTGACTGGAGTAAAATTTATAACGATCAACACCAAGGACATTATATGCAATTACGGGAAAAGAAAACTAATTCTATTCACAACCACCCGATCTCTGAAACGGCCTACAATATTTTAAAGTCACAAAATACAACCAAAGGTTTAATTTTTGGAGATATAGAATACTCGCAAATAACCAGACCGTTAAAAGAATGGTTAGAAATTGCAAGCATCAATAAAAAGATTTCTTTTCATAACTTTAGACACACCTACGCCACCTTGCAACTGGCCAATGGTAGTGATATTTATACTGTATCAAAATTGTTAGGACATAAAAATGTTTCTACCACACAGATTTACACCAAAGTATTGGACAAAAATAAAATTGAAGCTGCTAACCGAATAAAATTAGATTTAGATGGAATATGAAAAAATTTATAATGATGCTTACTCAAAAGCTCATATTGACGTTGAAAATAACATCAAAGCAGTTTTAACAAACGAAGAAAATTTGAATTATTATTTTTCTGAAAACTATAAAAATATTACCGACGAACACTCGTTAGAAAATGAAGAGGAAAAATTCAATAAAGTAGGAATATACGAGGATTTATACGTAGAATTTGTGCGAGGTAGGAGAAAAATAATAGATAATAAAATAAATAAAGCTTTTGAATTAAAAGTACTACCAATATTCAATAAAAACAAAGAGTTAGTAGATTGTACTTTTGAAGACTTGATTAAAGAAATAGCAAAATATGAAGCGAAGACTGAAATATATCGTTTGCTTTCGAACAACTACAAATTATTTGATTTAATTCATAAATCAAAAGATTACTCAAAATTTGAGATTAAAGAATACAGCGAAGTCTTAGAACAAACTGATATTTACGTTTACTATGACAAAATTGTATATCCATATAAATACGAATCTATAAAGGAACAAACAAATATTATGAATAAAAATGCATCACAATTAAATACTATTAACGAGAATGATATAAAGGAATCAGATTATGAAAAAGAACTCGCTTATAAAATCAGTATTTTAGATGAAGATGAAAAATTGTTGATCTTGCATTCATTGTACAGCGTTATTGATAAATTCAAATACGAGAAAAAAACAATTAACCTTGCAGAGTTTTTAAGGACAGTACTAATCTGTCAAGGTTTAAAAGATTCAAACATATTTCAAGAAAAATATACAACAAAATTTTACAGTAATATCAATAAAGGATTAGACTATTTTACTAATACTAAGAATAAAAGAGAATTACTGGATTCCACATTAAAAAAAATAAAAGATTTTAAGATTCCTGAAGTAGAGAAGTATATAAAAGATTTAAGATAAAGAAAAGTTTTAATCAAAATTAAATCAATAAACAAAATACTTTTTGCAATCTTCAATATATAACACTTTGATTATTATAAATTTAACTTTCTAAACCCTTTCTAAACCCTTTCTAAAAGCAAAATTTTGCTAAAGATTAAAATATACTTTTGACTCAATATTTAAAATTTAAAATAATGAGTCAACAAATTTATTTACTCTCTGACGAAGGAATAAAAGTACTTGCAGAGCTAATTACAAAGAACATCAAAAATGAGTTGCAGCTAACTTCAAATGCAACTAAAGAAGACGAATTCTTAAACATCAATGCACTATCCCAACTAATCGGATTAACTAAGGCTACGATCTACGGCCACGTCCATCGCAAAACTATTCCTTTTATAAAAAAAGGTCGTATGCTAAAATTTTCTAAACTAGATATTCTAAACTGGTTGCAAGACGGAAAAAGTCAATCTAATTCCGATTTAGATACTAAGGTGAATGACTACTTAGCTAAAAAACCTCTGTTTTAACGTAAAACTATCGAAAAATTTACGATAATGGATACATATCATTACACATGTCTGTATTGTGGTAAAACATATATACCGAAAAGACGCAAGAAACAAAAATATTGCAGCAACAGTTGCAGAACGAGAGCTTTTCAAATAAGAAACCCTAAACTTGGATCAAACGTTCCACAAGTTGAAAAAAAATCAGCACCGGTAAAGATTGAAAAAATGAGTATTCCCGGGGTTGGAAATGCTGTGGCTGGAGCTGCAATTGTAAAAATAGCTGAGAATCTATTTACTAGTGAACAAAACAAACCTGCAACAAAAAAAGATATTAGAGAACTGAAAGAGTCAATCATTAGCCGTTATTTTCCCATTCTCAATGTTCCGCCAAATAATTTAGGAGAGCACCCCTTTTTTGATATGCAGATGAAACACTTAGTTTATTTAGAAAAGAGATAGTTATGGAAACTAATACTGAACTAGGCTTTATTATAGTGCCGAGAACTATTCTTGATTGGGAGTGGTATGAACATCCTGATGTGTCACGAGTTTTTTTTCACTTATTACTAAAATCAAACTATACCATAAAAAAATGGCAAGGTATAACCATAGATATCGGTGAATTTGTGACTTCTACTGAAAAGCTATGTAATGCATTGAACCTCTCAAAGTTCAAAGTAAAAAACGCATTGAAAAAACTAGAAGAATCTGGCTATATAAAAGTAGAGACCACTAACAAATTTACTACAATAAAGCTAACCGAGTCTGACGTTTACAAGAAAGAACCATTTAAAAAACAGAAACAAAATGAACATCAAATTGAAAATCAAATAACCACCAACCCAAAAACAATCCAAAATCAAACCGACACAACGAATAAAGAAAAAAAAGAAGAAGAAATTGAAAAAAGTAAAAATATTTTTAAAACAGAAATTTCTAAATTTTCAAATTCATTTTCACAAGATCATTTGGATTCCTTCTATAATTATTGGAGTCAAGAAAATAAGCAAACTGGGCGGCTGAAATTTCAGAATGAAAAATACTGGAATTTAGAGTATAAACTAAAAAAATGGGTGAATTTCTCGAATTCATTTTCAAAATCAGTAGTAACAAGAAAAATTAATAAAAACAGACCGGATGGAAAATAATAACCAAATTAAGAAGTATCTAGAGCAACTAAAAACACAAAAAAATCTACCTGCACAAAAAGTGAACTTCCCTCTTTTTGACAGAAATTTGAACCTAGAAAAATTTTTGGAAATTTTCAAGCTTCAGTACATCATGCTTTATAAAAAAGAATTTGTAGAAATAAATGAGTCACTTGAACTAGTTTCTACATTATTTGATTATTTTACCAAATCTAAAGATTTTATAACTTCACCTCTACTCTATCGCATTAAAGACGTTGATATCTCATTGGACAAAGGTTTAATAATCGTTGGTGGTTTTGGAGTTGGCAAAACTTCAATTTTAAAAACATTTACTGAAATCATAAAAAATATAAGTTTAAACTTCAACCAATATCCAATCAGGATGCACAATACACAAGATATAGTTGAGGAATTTGAATGTGGTGGTTCTGATTCTCGGATAGATGTTATTGACAAATACAGCAAAAGTTATCGGATATTTGATGATGTTAAAAATGAACGTAAAGCGTCAAAATATGGAATAATTGATTTACTAAAAGAAATAATTTACAAACGTTGTGAAAAAAGAAATTTCAGAACAATAATAATTTGTAACTATGACCCTGAACATCCTGATGATATGAATCAAGCTATCGAAAGTTTTTATAGATATGAAGGACAGGTTTACGACCGTTTGTATGAAGCTTTTAATTTTATAGAAATTAAGGGAAAAAGTATGAGAAAATAAATAATCGATCACTTTCTCATTTTACTTCAACCCATTCAACACCGCTCTAAAACTTTCCAATCCCGCTTCAATATTTTCAATAATATCAACAGCCAAAACATCAGGGTCAGGAAGGTTGTCCAAATCAGCTAATGATTTATCTTTTAGCCAAGTGATATCCAAACTGGTTTTATCTCTTGCAATGATTTCATCGTACGTAAATTTTCTCCAACGACCTTCCGGATTGGTTTCAGGATGATAGGTTTCGGTTCGTTTGTGGATGTTTTCGGATTGGTACAAAGTGATAAAATCCCGCAAGTCTTCCAACTTCAACGGATTCTTTTTCAACGTGTGGTGAATATTCGTTCGGTAATCATACACCCAAACTTCCTTTGTCCACGGTTCTTTACTGGAAGGTTTTCCATCAAAGAACAATACATTTGCTTTTACACCATTGGCATAGAAAATACCGGTTGGCAAACGCAAAATCGTATGCAAATTGGTGGTTTCCAATAATTTTTTACGAACGGTTTCACCCACACCACCTTCAAACAATACATTATCCGGCAATACAACGGCAGCTTGTCCTGTGGTTTTGAGCATCGTGCGAATGTGTTGCACAAAGTTCAATTGTTTGTTGCTGGTGGTCACCCAAAAATCCTGACGGTTATAGGTCAAGTCTTCTTTTTCCTGTTCACCTTCGGCGTTGGTAAAGGTCATACTGCTCTTTTTACCAAAAGGCGGATTGGCTAAAATGTAATCATACCGTGTGCCTGAATCGGTAATCAACGAATCATTAGGTGAAATAAAATTATCCGAATCAATATCCCCAATGTTATGCAAAAACAAATTCATCAACGCCAAGCGTCGTGTACTCGCCACAATTTCATTGCCAAAGAAGGTTTCATATTTCAGGAATTGACGAGCTTCTTTGTCCAGTTCTCGATTGGCTACAATCCAGTCATACGCCGCCAAAAAGAAACCGCCTGTTCCACATGCCGGATCGGCAATGGTTTTCATCGGTTCGGGACGTAAACATTCTACCATCGCTTTGATTAACGGGCGAGGGGTAAAGTACTGTCCGGCTCCACTCTTGGTGTCTTCTGCGTTTTTCTCTAAAATACCTTCATAGATGTCGCCTTTGTCTTTGACGCCCATCAAAATCCAGTTTTCGGCATTGATGAGGGCAATGAGTTTATACAGCTTTGCCGGGTCTTGTATTTTGTTTTGGCTCTTCACAAAGATTTGCCCCAAAATACCTTTTTCTTTAGCCAGCTCTCGTAGCATGGTGTTGTAATGCAACTCCAACTCACTACCGCTTTTACTGGTTAAGGTTTCCCAAGCAAACTCACTCGGGATGGGCATCGTTCTATTGTGTGGCGGTTTGGTGTATTCATCGGCCATTTTAAGGAACAACAAATAGGTGAGTTGTTCCAAATAATCGCCATAACCCACGCCATCATCACGAAGGGTTTGGCAAAAAGCCCATACTTTGGAGACGATACTGGAAGTGTTGGTGTTTTCTATGCTCATAGTTTATTCAAAATCAATTATTTCTTCTATTGTTTCTATTGTATTATCTTCAAACTCATATTCATTACCACCAGGGTGAGGATATTTTTTTAAAAATAACTCATTAATCCTCCATCGTGATTTAAGAAATTTATATAACTCCATTTCTCTTTCTTCAATTTGTATTTTACCAAAGTTATCATAAGATTTTGAAACCTTATTTTCACTATAAGAACCTACTTTATAACTATCTCTTTTAATTGGATATTCATAGTTTTTTAATTGACTATTTTTATCTGAAGAAATTAATAAAAGGTTACCTAAACTATGCATATAATTTTTTATTTCATTTTTAGGAATTTCTTTTATTGCTTCTTTCCAGTAACTATTTGTTGGAGATTGGGGTAAAATGTGTTCAATACTTTTTACTGTTTGATTGGCAAAGTTATATTCAACTTTCAATGATTGATTTTTTCTTAAATGTTCTTCATATTCATATAAAAAATATGATAATCCAGACCAGCTATAAAAACCGCTTTTTTTAGTAGACACAAATAATTCATCCTTTTCTAATTGAAACCTTCTCTCATCACCATGAACATCAATATACCATGCTAAGTAGTATAATGCAATCTTTTGATGATGACTGTCTAAATAGTTTTTGTGAAATATATTACATATTCTAAAAATGTCGTTTTTACCAGTATCAGAACGTTTTTTATTCATTGAAAATAATCTAAATGAATAAATTTCAGCTAATTCACATAATTCTAGTACAAATTCTGGTTTTGTTTCTAAAAGCGGAAAAAATGAAAGTATCATTGGTCGAATCGTACTATTACTAATTCTATTTAGCTTCATTAAAATGACTACTAATTTTTGTTTAACATTATTATCTCCAATTTGAGAAAAAGAATTGGCCTCTTCAGGATAGTTTAAATGTCTCCATATTAAAGATGTTTCAGCAAGTGAATGAATATATTTTCTGATTTCAGACGCCATTAAATTTGGATTCTTAATCATTTCACTAATGGTGAAATAATCATCTAATATTTCAATTTTAGTATTATTGTCTTTTTTCCATCCTTTGTATATAATCCAATGATTAGCTAAAAAAGTGTTTTCATTTAACACAACATTCGGCAATGTCAGGTTTTTAAGAATGTGACTCCATTTCGTATTTATTAATTTGCTTAACTCTAATAATTCAGATTTTGTTTCATCTGTTGATGGAACTTTTGAGGTAAGATATAATAATCTATTTTTAACAATTTCTAAATTTGATAAAACAATACCTCTATTATTCATAGTTTCAAAAACAACTCCAATTTCTGTTCCATCAACTAATACAAATTCATTAAAAACAAGTTTTTCTTCTATTGCATTTAAATAATTTAGTAATGAATCTAAATCCTTTTTATCTTTAAAAAACTCAATAATTGTGGATTTTGCATTATTTAGATTTCTTGTATAGATATTTTCATCTAGAGAGGATTTTTTCTCTAATTCTAAGATAACTGATCTAAAATAATCATCACTAATTTTATCAATTGCATATCTAAAAATATAACTGTCTTTATTTTTTAAATACATTCTAATTTTATCTAAAGCATCATCTTTGGTACTTTCATGTTTAGTTAGCTCTTTTAAAAGATATGATAAAATTAATATTAAAGTAGTAAATCGTTGTTGACCATCTACTACATGATAATTGGTGAAATTATTTACTCCAACTTTTATTTTATCTGCTTGAGGATGAATATTAATAGTTCCCATGTAATGGGGCTTATTGAGTTGAATAGCATTAGAAACATCTATCAATAAATCCAACACGTTTTTTGATTGCCAACTATATCCCCTTTGGTAGTCAGGAATTGTATAAATTTTATTATTAAAAAAATGCGGAAGTGGTACTAACTCCATATTATATTTGTATAGTATTAAATTGTTTCTGTATTAAGTATTCTTGTGCATCATAAGTTGTGAAATTACTTGGGTTTGGGTCAAGTTCTACCCCATTAGCATATAAGTTTCCCCATGAAATTAATAGTTTACAAGGGTAAATAGTTCCTTCATAATTAATTGCCCATTCTCTTGCACCTCTTCTTGGAGGTATTCCTTCCCTTTCTATTTTAAGCATGGCTTGAAAAATATGCTCCCGTTTTATATTGTTAGGTATTGGCATTTGTAGTTATTGTATTAATGCTCTTTTTAAGTTTTTAAGCCAACTCGAATATTTTTCTGTATTTGCATCTATGCATGCCCAAGCAACTTTTGAAAAAGGAGCTCTTTTATTTGTTATTTCTAGTAATGTATCACAAGCTTTTCTTAATATTGCCATTCTTTGATGCTCATTTACAGACGTTAATATTGCTTCATTTATATCAATTAGTTCATCTTCACATTTTTTCCATACTTGACTTCTGTATAAACTCAATTGTTCTAAATCTAAATGATAAAATAGTATAGATTTTTCAGCTCTAAATTTATCGATGGCTGGTATATCAGATTGAATAATTGGCTCGCCATTTTTATCAAATGATAATAAGGATACATCGTAAACATTTTTAGGATCAAGTAAGATTGGAAGTTCATTATTTAAATTATCATTAAAATCAGCAATAATACTTCCTCCATCAATATTCAAGGGAAAATAGTCACCTTTGCCTTTAACATCTTCATCAAATCCTAGTCTATCTCTTCTTCTTTTGTTAACTAAACCACCTGCTAATCTGTAATTTCTCCAATCATATGTTAGCCACCAATACCCATTTGGTACTAAAATGTCTCCGTTAAATTGTCTAGAGCGATTTTTTGGTCTAAAATGATCTATTTCAAAATCTCCTGCACCAGGTGGAGCTTCTGAATACCAACATTTTGATTCTGATAAATTAAACATTATTTCTTGAAGAGCATTCCATGGGGTATTATCTCTAATAAATGTTTTACGTTCATCAACTGTCATTGCAGACATTTGATTTACATAATCTGCAACTAATGCTTCATAAGTTTGAATCTCAATTTTATTTGCTAAATCTTCTAATCTTATATGTCTCATTTATTGCTCTGTACTTTTTCTTTCTTTCATAATCTCTTCTGCTACTTCTTTTGAAATTCTTTCTATCTCGTCTAACTCATGCTCATTCAAAATAGACTTTTGAAAAACTTCATGTTTACTAGTTAATTCAATAAATTTATTAAATCTGGAGTCCATACTAACATCATAAAAGCCACTTTCATTTAATTCATTAACTAATTGATAATATTCATTTATTTCAATTTCTGAAAGATTCCCTGAATCAATTAAAGTTTGCAAATATCTTTTCCTATTTATTTTGTCTTCTAATTCTTTACTAACAGTAGACGGAAGTCCAAATAATTCACTTGTCAAAATTCCTGCAACACTTCTAGCTTTTGGGTCAATTTCTGGTTCTTCAATATTGATTTGACCATCTTTATCTGTTCTAAAAATTCGAACTTCTTCTTTTTTAAGTCCACCAATTACTAATGGATCGTGAGTGTTAATTATAATTTGGGTTGATTTGGGACGTTTAACAACCTTATCAATAAATTCTAAATATCTCCATTTCCAAATTGGATTTAAATGTGTATCGGGTTCATCAAGTAATATCAAAGAATCTTCTTCGTTTGTAAATTTTAAAAGCCCTAAAACAGTCAGTAATTGCTGTTCTCCTTCACTTAATTCTTTAAATGTTATACTTCCATCAACATTTTTCTTTTTAACTTTTATTCTTACTTCTGAAATTAATTTTGAGATATATGTGCTTTCTAGTGCCTTAAACAAAGATGAATTACTAGTATAAGTATCTGCAAGTTCTTTCAGTTTTTCTTTTCCTTTTAAAAATAAAAATAATTGGTCTTGTGGGTCTACTTCATCAAAATCAATTCTAACTTTCTCATGATGATAAATTGGAGCTAATGAAAGTTCCCACAGTTTATCAAGAAATGGTCTTACTAATCCTTTTGCAGTCCAAAAAATATCATCAGGATTATCTTTTAATCCACTATTAGCCCAATCTGGCATTTTTAAAACAAATAATATTGATTCAATATCCTCAATGTTTAGTACTTCTTTTAAAAAATTCAAACTATCTTCTTCCTCATGAGTGAAGTAAGCCAATAAAACAAAATAAGAATGGACTAATTGAACGTAGAATAGTTTTCTTAAAGAGTCAAGTTCTTCTTCTTTGAAATCTTCTTTAATAATTTTTTTGTAAAAATTCTTTTGATGATCCCAAAAGTGTTCTTTTAATTTATTGCTTAATCCTGAGTAATATGTAAAAACATATTTTGGCTGATATAATATTTTACTTTCTTTTGAAAAAAACGACTTTAAACTTTTTATTTTCTCATCATTAATGAGAATTGCATAAGAACCATTTGTTGATGTAATATTTACTTTTTTATCTTTAATACTATAAATAATATTATAATTGAAATCAGTTGAAAGTCTTTTAGTTTCGGTGCTTAAGTCTAAATATTTGAAAATAAGAATTAATGCTTCCATGAAATTCGATTTACCTGATGCATTTTGACCAAGTAAAACAGTTTTCATTTCATTTTCATCTAAATCGATATTGAACTTTTTTAAGTTCTTATAATCTTCTATATAAACTTTATCAATTCTCATTAGTTCTTTATTAATTCAATAAATGTTTCTTTACCGTCTCGAATTGTTTCTTTGATTTTACCTTCATCAAGAAGAACTTTTAATTGAGCATAAAATGAATCTATATCATTTTTATGAATTGAGGATTCCCATAAAGTTTTTGATGCTACTGGCTCACTGCTTTCGGATAATATCTCAATTATATTTTTTGATTTTTCTGGCATTTTTTGTTTTTTTTTTAAAAGAAATTTTAATCTTTCCTTTTCCAATTTATAAGATTTTATTTTTGCTTCTTTTATTTTTTTAATTAATTGACTACCTGTTTCTTCGTTTGTGACTTGATTAATAAGTTCTCCAGTAAATGCTTTATTTAGTATACTTTGTTTTAATGCTTCTGCTTGAACTAAATTATGTAATATACTTTCTTCCATTTTTTGAGCAATACCCAATCGAGTTTCAATTTCATTTACAATAATAGTTTGTTCCTGATAATCACAGTATAAAACATCAAAATTCCTTAATGAACCTAAAGCTAATGTTTTTTGAGCCGTTCCTGTAACAGTTTCTTTTGCTTGATTAAATATTTGTGGTGACTGCAATAAATAAAATAGCCATTTTTGACTAATTGTATCTAATGGTCTTACCAAACCAATATGCCGTTGAAAACAAAAATCTTTTTCATAATCAATTATAATTGGTATACCAAAAGAACCTGTTACAGTGTATAATACATCACCTTTCTTAGGCTTCCTATTTTCTTTTAAACCTAAATAGTATTCAGTACTTACTTTAAAAGTATTTGTAAAATCTATCTTATTATTTGATTTGTTGACATTAGATATTGTTATAAAAGGAATTCCTGTTTCTGATTTTGGAGGTGCTTGATGGTCACCATCAGAAATATATTGTGCGATTTCTTTTAACTTAACCCATTTCCACTTTTTGGGAAGCTCTCCTTCTTTTATTTCCTTATTTGTCAAAGTTCCATCAAATGCCCATTTCAAAACACTTTGTTTATAAACTTTTAATTGCAATAGAGAAGTATTTAAATCATTTATTCCATTTTCAATTTCACTAAAAAGTTCATCTAATTTCGAAACAATCTTTATTTGTTCTTTAAATGGTGCAACAGGGACCAATATTTTCTTTGCATTTTCATCATTTAAAGCTGATTGAGTTGAACCAGAACATAGTTCATCTTTAATTTGATTGAATGTTGATGATATTAAATAGTAGTAAATATATTTACTACTTAACATGTTTTCAATTCCTCTAATCTGAAAAAAACCAGTTGAAAAAAGCTGTTCTTCAAGATTTGAATTAATTATAATAGCTTTTTGAGTGTTTTTCATTCTAGCTTGTAAAACATCCCCTTTCACTCCAATTCTATTTGCTCTTGATGGTTTCTTGTCAAAAGTATATTCTCCTTCTTCAATTAATGATTCTTCTTTTATACTTCCTGTGGAATAATATTTTTTCAACCCTTCATAATACTGGACACCAGTTTTAATAAATGGTAAATCATCAACTAATGACGCCATTTCCCAATGTTGGGGTATATTGTTTTTATTTTTCATTATGCTGCTAAAACCTCATTTAATTCATTAATAATCTTATCCGTTTCCTCCCCAAACAACTGCCACATTTTATATAAATTAATGATTGACATTATTTTACTATAAAGTTAGTATCAATTAATTCCAAAACCTCTTCGTTATACAATCGTTGGTTAGCAAAAGATATGGTTTTATCAAACGCTAATTTTCCAATTATCAAAGCCGGGTGTATGGCTAACTGTTTCGCACAGTTTTCAATATCAGTAGTTGAAAGATAATTAAGTTTTGCTTTTAAAAAGGTTATAATTTCTTGGTGTTTTAGTTTTTCTGCAGCCAATTGATTGGCTTCTGTTTCTAACTCATTTACTTCTTTATCGCTAAAATTATCCAGAAAAAAAGTGTTTTTTTCGTCAAGATGCCTTAAAATATGAGCTATTTCGTGAGCAATCGTAAACCAAAAGTTGTCTATTCGTTTGTAACGTGCTGTATAAACTACAACAGGGTTGTTTTTATAATAAAAGGCTGCACCGTCCAAATAGGTTTTTTGCAAATGCGGTAGTACAAAAAATATGACTCCTGTTTGGTTGAGTTTTTCTAAAAATAAATTAATACCATTTTCTGTTACAGTGAAGTGATTTAATTCATCGTAAAGTTTTGCCAGTTCTTTTTTATCAAACTGAGGAACTGAGTAACCACGAGCAACCATCATTGCTTTGTGATACCAAGTATAGGTATATGAAGCTTTGTATTGATTAAAATTTTCAGATTTTTTAGCTAAAAGAGGTGTAATTTGTTTATCCCATTCTTCAAAATCTAATTTCTTTGTATTCCAAAAATCTAGAATATTATCATATAGTTCATAAACATTTGAAAAAGTTGGAATCCAATTTTTTGCAATCATATCTCTAACTGGCATACGCTCATAAATATTGGCTTTCAATTCTGCTTGTTTTTCTTTTTCGGAGGGAACAGAATCTAACCACAAGCGATAATTTGCATCTAGATTTAACCAATATTGCGGGGAAGTGTCAAAAACTTCTGCCAAAACCTTGGCTGTATCTAAAGTTAAGGGTTGCTTATCGTTTAAAATTTTATTGATGTGTTTGATGGTCATTCCCATCACCTCTGCTAATTCTTCTTGTGTCCAGCTTCGGTATTCCATTTGCTCTTTAATGAAATAGCCGGGGCCAAATTTAATTGCTGGTCTTAGTTTTTGTGTAGTAGCCATAATGAAAGTTTGTTTATTAAGAATAATGATTGGAAATGTCTGTAATGATGAAATCACCAATAGTAAGTTCGTTATTTTTCCAATCAATATCCATTTCAAGACGGTATTTTAACTTTAAACGCATTGAATAGGAATTTTGGGTGTTTGTCAATTTTTCAAAATTCAAACCTTTATCATTCCATAAATCATAAATATCGTTAGCCGCTTCAATTTGTTGTAATCGTGCAAAGAATTTTTCAATTATATCATTGGGAAGCTTCAATTTTTTTGACTTTCCTGTTGTGTATAATTTCTCTAGTTCTTTATTTCTGAATATAAAATCCATCTCAATTCTTGTGCAAAGGTATTATTTTTATTTACAAATACAAATATAAATATGTACTATTAGGTAAAAATTAACTGTTGATTTAACCTATGTGTACTATTTATAATATTCATTTAAGCCGCTAAAACGGCATTTAATTCATTAATAATCTTATCCGTTTCCTCTCCAAACAACTGCCACATTTTACTCAAACCGCCTTCGGCATTAAAAGGGCTGAGGTCAAAATCGTCCTTGTCTATGCTAAAACTGTTGGCTACATAATCTTTCATCATGCGGAGCCATTGCATTTGGGCTTCGGTAAAGGCATTGTGTTGTCCGGCATTTTTCTTAAAAATCCACTCTTGAAAATTGCGGTCAACGGTTTTGTCATAGGCCGTTAGGGTGGTGTCAATACCTGCTACTTTGCGTATCAAACTCACCAAGGCAATCAACTCGTTTTTGGCAGAACCGTTGGTTTTTTCCAATTGCTCGTAGGCCTTCCAAACCGCCAAAGGAGCCAAAACGGGTTTTTCGGTTTTCAATTTCTCACACAAGTCTTTAATCATTTTATACGTAAACGTGCGGTGGCGGTAGTCCTGAGCATAAAAAATCTGCAAAGCCGTAATCTCCTCTTTATGGGTTTCAATCCACGTTTTAAAATCATGTACTAAGGCAGCTCCGGCTTCGGCTTGGTCTTTTACCCAACCTATATTGGTGATGCTGTCAATGTTTACCGTATCAATAATTTGGTTGTACTTTTTACGAATATCTACAATATAATCACGTACATCGCCATCGTTAAAAACGGCAACGGCTTCTTCAATTCGTTTTTGTTTTTCAGTGGCAATGGCTTTTTCAATTTCAATAGGAGCAAAACCACGCATACCACTTCTAACAGTGGTTTCAATTTGTTCATTCACATCAGGGTCGTGGGCATGCAAAAGTTTTTTAACCACTTCCTTAATGGTAACGCCATTGGTCAGTTCGCTAAAAGCCAACTTATCTTTGTCTTTCAGTTGTTGGTCCAAACGAATCAATCGGTTGGCTAAAGTCGTCAAAAGGTCTTCGGTAGTGTTGCCCATCGCCACACTTTGCAGCACATCCCGCAACGAAATACCGGGCATTTTTTCCAACGGTCGGCTATCCGTTTTTTGTGATTGTTCTACGCCAATAGCATCAATAATCACAAAATGGTCTTTGCTAAACTTGGCGGTAGGCGTGCCTTTGGCTCGCAATTCTTCTACGGAGCAAGTTCGTGTACCCCGTCCTTTCATTTGCTCATAATAGCTTTTGCTTTTCACATCCCGCATAAACAACAAGACTTCCAAAGGTCGTATGTCGGTTCCGGTCGCAATCATATCTACCGTCACGGCAATGCGAGGGTAATAATCATTCCGAAACTGTTGCAACACACTTTTCGGGTCTTCGTCACTTTTATAAGTAATCTTTTTGCAAAATTTATTTTCTTCGCCAAATTCTTCCCGAACAATTTCAATGATGTCTTCGGCATGACTGTCGGTCTTGGCAAAGATTAACAGCTTGGGCACTTCAAAAGTTCCGTTACTATCCATTCGGTCAGGAAACATGGCAGGTAAATTGTCTTTTGTTGCTTTTATGATGGTTCGAATCGTACTCGGATTCACGACATCTTTATCCAATTGCTTCCCACTATACACTTCATCTTCATCCAAGGTTTCCCAAAACTTCTTTCGAGTCAACCGTTCGCGTTTGTCCACTTTTTCACCCATCGTAATGATGTTCCCGTTTTTGGTGATTTCGGTTTCGATGGTAAACACATTGTAAGGGACTAATACGCCATCAATCACTGCTTTTTCATACCCATAATCACAAACCAAGTTTTGATTAAAATAACCAAACGTTCTGTTATCAGGTGTAGCAGTTAATCCAATTTGAAAAGCATCAAAATAGTCCAACACTTGTTTCCAAAGGTTGTAAATACTGCGGTGACATTCATCAATCACAATAAAGTCAAAAAACTCAATGGGTACTTTTTCATTGTAGCCCACCGGTACCGGTTCTTTGGCTTGGTACATCATTTCATTCGGATTGGCTTCTTCGGCACTTTCATCCAATTCGGTTTCCTTTAAAATGGAATACATCCGTTGAATGGTGCTGATGTACACTTGCGAATCATTCGGAATAAAGGAACTGTGCAAACGCGTAACGCCATACAATTCAGTAAACAAACGGTTATCATCATTAGCGGTAAAGGCTCGAAATTCGCTTTCGGCTTGCTCGCCTAAGTTTCTGGTATCTACTAAAAACAAAATGCGTTTGGCTTTGGCAAATTTCAACAAGCGATAAATAAACGTAATCGCCGTAAATGTTTTTCCTGAACCCGTTGCCATTTGAATCAAGGCTTTCGGGCGTTGGTCTTTAAACGATTTATCTAAATTGGTAATGGCTTCAACCTGACAATCCCGTAAACCTTGGGTAGGCAACACAGGTAAATCATGCAAACGACCTCGCAAGGTTTTTTCTTGACTCAGCCATTGCACAAACGTTTCCGGACGGTGAAACGTAAACACATTTCTCGCTCGGGGTTTTGGGTCACGGTAATCGGTAAAACGGGTGACTTCGCCAGTACTTTCATATACAAAAGGCAACGGGTCGTTGTTCAACAAACGTAGTTTAGCGGTAGCATATTGGGTGGATTGTTCTTCTACAGTAGAAAGGCGAACGCCTTCTTCTTCTCGTTTGGCTTCAATAATACCAACCGGTTTTTTATCCACAAACAATACATAATCGGCAGGACCAATATCGGTTTGGTATTCCCGAATGGCAATCCCCAATCCTGCTGCCAGATTAAATTTCTTCTTATCTTGAATAACCCAACCACTGGCCAACAAAAGTTGGTCGATATGGTCTCGAGCTATTTGTTCAGGATTCTGATTCAAAGGTGTTGATTAGATTTGTTCAAACTTAGTAATAATTTAACACTTTAACAATATGGTTTGGCAATAATAAATGCGAAAGCAGATTGCTAAGATAGAAAGTGATTTAGGATGCTTTTTACGGGAATCCGTAAAGACAAAAATTTATATAAGTAATCCCACCGAATGGCAGGAAATTGTTTTTGGATTTTCAAATATAGAAAATAAATTTATCAACAGTGATTTTAAATTCTAAATAACTTATTATAATTTTATGTTAGAACTAAAAATCTTAAGAAGTTATGAATACTCTACAATTAACTCGTGAAGAACTTTACAAATTAGTTTGGTCTAAAACGCTGTCAAAACTAACAGAAGAATATGCTTACAGCATTGAGGGGATAAAGAAAATATGTAAACAAAATGAAGTACCCATTCCGGAAAATGGCTATTGGTCAAAAATTAAGTTTAACAAACAAGTAGAAGTAAAGAAACTTAATACTAAGTCAACAAGTGATGACAAAATTACATTAGTAATCAGAGAAAAAGGAAATTCTGTAAACTTAGACCAAAGTCCATTAACAATACTAACAAAACAAATTGAAAGTGATACCAAAGCTCCATTGATGGTACCGGAAAAACTAAGTAAACCTGATATTCTAATTCAAAACACAAAAGAATTACATTTAAAAAAGAAAAATGACTTTTACCAACGCAATGAAAAAATAGACACTGTGTCTATTTATGTTGAAGAAAATAATTTTAATAGAGCATTGCGAATTATGGATACATTCATTAAAATATTGCGACACCGAGGGCATTCTTTCCGACGAGACATAAATAATCATGGCCCTAGAATAGTTATAAAAGATGTGGAATTTTCATTTCGCCTTCGTGAAGCACAAAAAAGAATTCCTCCCGATAAACCATACGGCAGTTCTACCTTAATTCCAACAGGAATTTTAGTTTTAAATATTGATGAAAGCTATAAGGTAAAAGAATGGAAAGATGGTAGTATAAAATTAGAATTCCAATTAGCTAAAATTATTGCAAAATTAGAATTAGAAGCCGAAAAAGAGTTGATTTGGCGTGAAAAATGCAGAATAAACGAGATTAAAAGAGCTGAGGAAGAAAAAATCAGAAAAGAGTTTGAAGCTCGCAAAGAAAAAGAAATAAACAATACAAAAAAGTTTTTTTCAGATGCGGAGAAATTCGAAAAAGCAACAATATATAGAAACTATATTGCAGCAAAAGAGCAAAAAGCAATTGAAGAGAATAACCTAACAGAAGAAATGAAAGAGTGGATAAAATGGGCTAATGAAAAAGCGGATTGGTTTGATCCTTTTATAAATAGAAAAGACGAATTATTAAATGACAAGGATAAAGAAGAAATGCTCAAACCTAAACAAACAAATACTACTTATTACAGATATTAACTAGTAAGAAGTTTTGTGACGAACTAAGATACTACTGAATTTATCTAAAATTCTTTAGTAATAAAAAGACTTTTTTGTATGTTTAAGATTGCATACCATCCCTCCTCACCTTCCCCGGATACCTCTCTACAAACCCATAAATCAGCTGCATAATATAACTATTGCTTTTATACTGCGTCACATACTCTTTTATCTTAGACAATTCAGTTATTCCAACCTCAGCAGTAATATAGCCCATTCCATAAAAATGACCCTTTTCCACCCAAATACAACTTCGTTCTTCATTGTTTCGACCTTTGTCGATGATGGCAAAAGTGGGTCGGTTAGTGATTAAAAATTCTACCGCATTTTCAATTTGGGTATTGTGTGATTCAATCTCCGGTAAATCTGTGGTACTGAATTTAGAATGCGTCTCTCCATCATTAATTGCTCCGTAGTTGCAAAAACGATGGTCGATTTCAAATTGTTCTGCTAACTTTCTTAGTACGTTAAAACCATCATACAAACTACTGAAGGATTCAAGACAAGAATGAAATTTAGGTAGTTTTCCAACGGCTAAATAATGATAACCGTTGCGAGCGGTATATTGATACAATCCAAATTTAGGCTCAAAACGTTTGAGTGCTGTATTATAAATAGGCCATAACTTCTTAATTTCTGAACATTCCAAAACCAACGCCATTAACTCGGTAGCACAAACTTCAAACGAAATACTATAAATATCTCGCATAAAAAGTTGCCGTTGCTTGGTAATTTTATGTCCGGTGAAATGAGAAGCCACACGTTTTTTTATACTGACCGCCTTTCCAACATAAATCACTTTTCCCTCGGAGTTATAAAAATAATAAATACCGGGCTTATCAGGTAATTGTTCAAAGTCGGCAGGTGGCAAATTGGGGGGCAATCGTTGATCTACCGCCGTCTTCTTAATCATTTTTGCGATTTCACCTTCACTATCCCACTCTACTAATTTTGAAAATAAGATGGCGGTGGCATCAGCATCTCCACCGGCACGGTGAGCATTGAGTAATGGAATGCCGAGCGAATAACATAGTTTACCCAAACTATACGAAGGCAATCCGGGTTTTATTTTTCTTGCAGTTCTAACCGTACACAATTTTTTAGCCGTCCATTTGAATCCGGATTCTTGGAGTTGGTGACGTACAAAGGAATAATCGAAGTTTACATTGTGGGCGACAAAAATTCGGTCGGTTAGCATTTCCAACACCTTTTCTGAAATGTCATCAAAAATGGGAGCATTTTTTACTAATTCGTTATCAATTCCGGTCAATGCAAAAATAGCTGGCGGAATATGTTGTTGTGGATTAACGAGTGACTCCCAACTTTCAATGACACTAATCCCATCGTGAATCCGAATCGCTATTTCGGTAATGCGGCTTCCACCGGCATATCCTCCGGTGGTTTCAATATCTACTATGGCAAATTCTTGTTTTTTCATTGTTTAGTTTTGCGTCATCTTTTGCCTTGGCAAATTAATTTCGTGTTCCTGCGGATAAGGTGCACGTTGTGTCATACTCACATCCTCCCGAATTTGTTGCTGTGTTTGAAAACGTTTTTCATCCGTAGCCGAATAACGAGGATCGGGAATAAAAGGCATTTTTTCCATTTTTGAAATGGTAATCGATGGAAAATGATAATCCACCTCAACTTGTCCTAGTAATAAATAACATCCACCACCTTTAAATGGGTATTTCTGCAAGCAATCAGCAAAATGAGCGGTATCAAAAAATTCACCTTCCGCATCTATCCACGTTCCAAAATACATGTCGCCTCGTTTGGTGGGTACATGTTTTCGGGAAATTAAATACGCCAACATCCGAACGGTTTTCTTGTGGTGTTTAGTCAAATCTCGTGCCATAACGTCCCCACGAAATTTAGTTTGCAACAAATTAAAAGGTGTAACTGAGACCGGAAAATCAAGCAATTCAATTTCGTCAAAGGCATCTTCAAAAGGTGAACGTTCAACAACGGGTAACTTATATTCTTTCACCGGTTCCCTAATTAAAAGTAAATGACGATGCTCGGGTTTAAAGTTAATTAAAATTAATCTTGCAATGATTAGCAATTCATTTTTGGGTTTTCCTGTAAATCGAAAAGCTCCAATAAAAATCAAGATTTGTATCCCTTCAATACCAATCGGAACTCGGTTGATAAAATCTTCTAAGGAAATATACAGCCCATTTTCTTGGCGTTCGTTCACCAAAAGCTCCGCTGTTTTTAAATCCAAACTTTTCAAATGCTGAAAACCTAAGTAGAGGTTCTTTCCAATTACCTTGGTTTGGTACTCACTTGTATTGACACAAGGATTATGGATTTTAGCACCGGACATTCGAGCTTCGTGCACATACACTTCGGTTCTGTAAAACCCACCGAAATTATTAATAACTGCTGTCATAAACTCAATAGGATAATAGGTTTTCAGATACAAACTCTGATAGCTTTCAACGGCATACGAAGCCGAGTGTGCTTTACAAAACGAATAACCGGCAAACGATTCTATTTGACGATATATTTCCTGACTTAATTGTTCGGGATGCCCTTGTTTCTTACAACAATCAAAGAAATTATCTTTCACTTTTTGCAATGCGGCTTTTGAACGTCCTTTTCCACTCATAGCTCGACGAAGGATATCACCATCGGCTGCGGGAAGTCTGCCATAATGCAAGGCAATTTTGATTACATCTTCTTGATAGACCATAATGCCATAGGTTTCGCCCAATTGTTCTTTGAACACGTCATGAAAATATTCAAACCGGTCGGGATAATTGTGTCGAAAAATATACTCTTTCATCATTCCTGATTGGGCAACTCCCGGTCGTATGATGGAGGACGCGGCAACGAGTACTTTATAATTGTCACATTTTAATCGTCGCAATAATCCACGCATGGCAGGACTTTCGATATAAAAACAACCGATGGTTTTGCCTTGGCTTAATAATTCATTACATACTTTTTCGTCTTTGGATAATGAGTTGTCACGTATATCTACTTCGATGCCTAGGTTTTCTTTAATCAATTTTACGGTATCATCAATGTGCCCAATCCCACGCTGACTTAAAATATCAAATTTATCAAAACCAATGTCTTCGGCTACATGCATATCAAACTGCACGATAGGATAGCCTTTAGGAGGCATTTCCAATGCTGTAAAATTGGTAATTGGTTCTTCAGAAATAAGTATTCCGCAGGAATGCATGCTGCGTTGGTTGGGGTATTTTTCGAGTAGCATACCGTATTTTTGAACCTGTTCCACGACTTCATTTTTATGATGGGTTTTCATTGGATTTTTGGCTAATTCATCCAACTCTTCTTTGGGTAAACCAAACACCTTCCCTACTTCACGAAAAATGGAACGGTATTTAAATTCTACATTCGTTCCACAAAAAGCCACATGGTCTGCACCGTATTTTGAAAAAATATAATCTAGGATCGTATCTCTTTCCCGCCATGACCAATCGATATCAAAATCGGGAGGTGACTTTCGATTGACATTTAAAAAACGTTCAAAATACAAGTCGAGTTCTAGCGGACAAATGTTTGTAATTTCTAAACAATAAGCAATGATGCTGTTTGCACCACTCCCACGCCCGATGTGTAAAAATCCACGGCTGATGCTGTAGCGAACAATATCCCATGTAATGAGGAAATAGCCGCTGAACTCTAATTCGTTGATGACTTTCAGTTCTTTTTCTACTCGGGCTTTGGCTTCGGGATTGTTAGAGCCATATCTTCGAATCATTCCTTCGTAAGCCAGTTTAGTTAATAAGGCACTGTCTTCTTGTTGGTTGGTGGTAAAGTGTTTTTTGTTTTTTGGTGTGAAAAAATCATATTCAAAATTACAAGCATCGATAATGGCTTTTGTGTTTGCAATTATTTGAGGATAATCAGTATATTTATCGATAAGGTTTTCTAACGGAATCATCACTTGAGTTACTTTACAATAATCGGTTTCGGTGAGTTTTGACCCTAAGATATTCAGGTCAATGGCTCGAAGGATTTTATGTAGATTGAATTCTTTTTTGGTGCGGTAGGTTACGGTTTGCAAGATGGTCATTTTGTTCAATCTTAGCTTCCAAACATAGTTGTATAATTTGGGAAGTTGCTCGGGTGCAATGCCAATAAATTCGTTGTCATTCAACGTTTCCGGAATGGAATCAAACGGATAAATGATTATTGTATTTTCAAAATCAGGTGCTTTTTCCGGTAGTGGCGTGTTGTCGAAATTGTGTTTGGTTACTAATCGGTTCATTTCGGCAATGCCTTTTCTGTTTTTGGCTAAACCGATGTATAACTGTTTTCCCTCGTTGCGAAAATCAATTCCAACGAGCGGTTTAATGTTTACTGCTTGGCAGGCTTTATAAAAATCATAAATGCCGGTGACCGTATTAATGTCCGTTAATGCCATAGCCGTCACACCAAACAATACGGCCTGTTCCACTAATTCCTGTAGTGGAATTGTGCCATAACGCAGTGAATGATAGGAATGACAATTGAGGTACATTAGTCTATATTGTTTGATTTTGGAATGATTGATTGACTTCTGGGATTAGAAATAATATTCCCTGCTTTGGAGGTAATGTTTCTTCCGCCACAACGGGTCACTGCATCATAGCCAAATCGGTTTTTGATTTTATCCATCGCTTGGTACAAGGCAATCATTTCTTCGGTATCTTCAAACATGTCGATTTGATACGTTCCACGCACTAAACCGGCAAAGGAAACGCCAACTAATCGGATTCGCATACGACGATTATAGAGTTTATTGAATAACTCAATGGCTATTTTACTTAAAACATGGTCACACGAAGTATAAGCTATCTTTCGTTGCAAATTCTCCGTATCAAAATTGGCATACCGTATTTTAATCACAATTGTCGAAACCAACCATTGTTCCGCACGAGCTTGGTAGGCTAGTTTTTCAACCATTCCTAAAATTAAGGATTGTACTTTTTTAATGTCAATTGTATCTTGCAAATAAGTGTGCTCGGTGGAAAGTGATTTTCTTTCTCGGTACGGTTCTACCGGTGCATTGTCAATGCCGTTGGCTTTTTTCCAAATTTCCAATCCGTTTTTGCCAATCATACTTTGCAGTACTTCTGCAGGGGTTTCGGCTAATTTTTCGATGTTGCGAATGCCAAGTCGTGAAAGCAGGTTATAAGTTACTTCGCCCAACATTGGAATTTTACGAATGGATAACGGATTTAAAAATGGTTTCACCATATTTTCTTTAATTTCTAAATTACCATTGGGTTTGCCTTCACCTGTGGCAATTTTAGAAACGGTTTTGTTTACGGATAACGCAAAACTGATGGGTAATCCTGTTTCTTTGGTGATGGTTTGTGTTAATTCATTCGTCCATTTGTAGCAACCGTAAAATTTATCCATTCCTGTAATGTCGAGGTAAAATTCATCAATACTTGCCTTTTCCACCAGTGGCGAATTTTCTTCAATGATTTGGGTTACTTCGTGTGATTTTTTGGAAAACAATTCCATGTCGCCTTTTACGATTTTGGCTTGCGGACACAATTGCATTGCCATTCGGATGGGCATGGCAGAACGTACTCCAAAATAACGAGCTTCATAGGAACAAGAAGCCACTACGCCTCTTTCGCCACCGCCTACGATTAGTGGAATCCCTTTTAATTGTGGGCTTTCTAATCGGATGCAAGAGACGAAAAAGGTGTCTAAATCCATGTGAACGATGGCACGTGACATAGTGTTTTGAATTTTTGAAGTTGAAATTATTTTACAAAATTAGGACGTTTAATCCCTAAATTAATTATCTTTGTAGTGACTTAAAATCCCTTTAACATATGTTGTATATTTCCGACAATTTAAAATGGTTACGAAGTAAACGGAACTTGTCGCAACAGGAAGCTGCGGATGGTATGAAGTTGCCTTTAGATCGTTATAAGAAATACGAATACGGTAAGAACACTCCACCGGCTGAAACGTTGCTTATTATTTCGAGATACTATCACATAAGTATTGATTTACTGTTAACGGTGGATTTACGAAAAACCTCCATTGACAATTTAGTGCAATTGGAAGACAACCGTATTGTGTTACCCATTACAGTGAACAATGAAGGGCAAAATTTGGTTGAAATTGTCACGCACAAAGCCAAAGCAGGATATGCAGCAGGCGGTTATGCTGATTTTACGTTTATGTCGCAACTCGAACACATTTCACTTCCTTGGCTCAATAAAAACGAAAAGTACCGCACGTTTCCGGTAGATGGGGATTCGATGCCTCCGCACAACAGTAAGTCGTTTATTATTGCAAAATATGTTGAAAAGTTGGGTGATGTAGTAGATGGAAAAACGTATATCGTCATTACTACCAACAATGAAATGGTGTACAAACGATTAAATAAAAATGGCAAAAACACTTTCACATTAAATTCAGATAATACTTTTTATAAACCGTATGATGTGAAATTTTCAGCAATTGCTGAGATTTGGGAATATGTGGGTAGTATTGAACGGGAGAATTTTAAACCGGAGAATTTTTCTTCTGAAAACTTAGAAGGAATAATCAGAAAACTACAAAATGATGTGATGGAAATCAAAGATAGAATTTCTTAATCAATAAAATTTCTACATATCTTACTATCCATTGGTTTAAGGCGAAAAAAATTCGCTAACTTGCTTTTCATTTAAAAAAGTTTGCAAACCAAACACACAAACCAAATGTGCTACTATTCAGAGCAAAGCGAACCATTGCTAAAAGTTGAAAAGCGATTCAAAGCAAAAGCGGACAAACCAAATCTGTTTTTGCAATCGGATTACATCGTTGGGTTTGAATTTTTGAATGTTCCGGTGATTTTAGATGCTTCTCCTGAAATCATTTCTACCAATTATCATTGGGGTTTGGTTCCATCGTGGTCTAGGGATATTGATTTTAGGAAGAATACTTTGAATGCCCGAATTGAAACAGTTGATGAAAAGCCAACTTTTAGAAACATTACTTCCAATCGATGCTTGGTGATTGCTTCTGCTTTTTTTGAATGGCATTGGAATGATGAAAAGGGCAAATCGAAGGATAAGTATAGAGTATCTTCCGGTGAGTCGGAACTATTTGCTTTTGCGGGGATTTATGATACATGGCTTAATCCTTCTACTGGATGTAATTATAATTCGTTTTCCATTGTGACTACCGTAGCTAACAAACAAATGGAATTCATTCACAATCATAAAAAAAGAATGCCCATAATACTCAAAAAAGAGGATGAAAAGACATGGCTAGACGATAAAAATAGTATTCATGATTTTGCTTTTCCCTATAGTGCAGATATAATTGCTTTTAAAGTATAAATACTTACTTATGCTTTTTCGTTTTGATAATTTTTCACTAACAATTGCTACTAGGAACAATATCATTTTCATTATCACCAGAATTTGCAAACTACTCAAATGAGGTAATTCTGACTTTGTTTTCACTGCTTTTCTGCGGTGATTAATACAAATAATCACCGCAAAAATTAGTTAATGCAGCGACAAGTACCTATATTTACCGCATAAATGCATTGATTATGCACATTCACGAACAAAAAAATTGGCCATCATTTAGTTGGGATGCAGAAACCATCAGTACTATTCTTGGTGAGGTAAGACATCGCCAAGGTAAGATACTGGGTCAAATGCAAACGTTAGGATTTCAGATTCAGGAAGAGACGATGCTGAAAGCGTTGACAATGGATGTTTTAAAATCTAGTGAGATAGAAGGTGAATTGCTCAACCCTGAACAAGTTCGTTCTTCTATTGCTAGACGTTTAGGAATTGAAATTGCCGGTGCATTACCTGCGGAACGAGATGTTGAAGGAATTGTTGAAATGATGTTAGATGCCACACAAAAATATAATTTTCCACTAACTGCTGAACGATTGTTTGATTGGCATGCTGCCTTGTTTCCAACAGGTCGAAGTGGAATGTATAAAATAAAAACCGCAGCTTGGCGTGATGATATAGTGCAAGTTACTTCAGGGGCAATGGGAAAAGAAATTGTACATTTTGAAGCCCCCAATGCTAGTAAAGTGCCCGATGAAATGAATGTTTTTTTAGAATGGATGGAAAAAGAGTTAGACCTTGACCCTGTTCTTAAAGCTGGACTTGCACATTTATGGTTTGTTACCATTCATCCTTTTGATGATGGAAATGGTCGTATCACAAGAGCAATAACGGATATGCTATTGGCACGAGCAGATAAAACGCCACAACGATTTTATTCTATGTCGGCACAAATTCAAGAGGAACGTAAGAATTATTATGACATATTAGAAAGCACACAAAAAGGAAATCTTGATGTGACTGCGTGGCTAGTTTGGTTTTTAGATTGCTTAATGCGATCGATGGATCAAACCGATGAAATTATTGCAAAAACAATAGTTCGTGCTCAGTTTTGGGAAACACAAAAAGACACCATTTTTAATGCTCGACAACAAAAAATACTTCAGTTACTTTTAGATGATTTTTTTGGAAATCTCAACGTTTCCAAATATGCTAAAATCGCCAAAACTTCTACTGATACTGCCTTACGTGATTTGCAAGACTTGGTAAAAAAAAGTGTTTTGGAGCAGATTGGTGCCGGAAGGAGTACTTCGTATAAACTGAAAGAAAGGTAAAAATACATTACCCTGATTGGAAAAATAATGAGCCGATTAAAAGATTTAATCGGCTTAAAAATTAAAAATTTTTCGATTACTTTTTTTTAAGAATAATCAGAAAACTACAAAATGATGTGATGGAGATAAGGGAGAGGATTTCTTAATCTAAACAACCAAACCTAAAAATATTACAGAATAAATATATTTTTTTTAAATAAGTGAGAATATTTTTAACACCAATTAAAAATCTTAGTATTATTGTATTGTTAATCAACATCTAATAAAATCTAAGTATGAAAAGAATACTACTACTCTGTTTTCTGTTTTTTGGATTATTTTGTCAGGCTCAGATTAATTTTACAAACAATAGCATAATCGATACAGGATACTGCATTGGTCCTGTTAACCATGTAATTACAATTGACATGGATAATGATGGAGATTTAGATGTAATATCGTCTTCTATTAGAAATTCAATAGCTTGGCAAGAAAATATTGATGGTCTCGGCAATTTTGGAAACATTCGCATAATTACTGACGAATTAGATGGAATAACTTCAATTTCAATCGCAGATATTGATAATGATAACGATATGGATATTATTTCCAGTTCAAGCATAGATGGGAAAATTGCTTGGCATGAAAATTTAGGGCAAGGAAATTTTACTTCTCATCTTGTAGGATCTGGATATTCAAGTGCAAATATCGTAAAATGTGGAGATATTAATGGAGATGGTTTTTTAGATATTGTTGCAAATACTATTAATGGCCGAATTGCATGGTTTAGAAATATTGACGGCATGGGTAATTTTGCTAACCCGAGTACAATTGGTTCAAATTTATCAGAAGTCACTTCAATAGATGTTAAAGATGCGGATGGTGATGGCGATAACGATGTTGTAGTTACTTCTTCATTAGAAGATCAATTTATGAAAGTAGTTCTATATAAAAACCTTAGTGGACAAGGTAGTTTTGGACCATTACAAGTATTATTAAACGAAACCCCAGAAAATAATTATTCAATCTTTACCAGAGTTTTATTTCAAGATATCGATAACGATGGTGATAATGACATTCTTTTTTCTGCAAACAATAAACTTTTTACTCTTCTAAATACTGGGGCTGGAACATACACCACATTTAACACAATCCATTCCGGTTATATTCGTGATCGAATAGTAGATTTTTATGCTAAAGACATGGATGATGACGGTGATTTGGATATTGTAGCCGCAATAAGAATATGGCATGAACCCGATAAGGTGATTTGGTTTGAAAATGACAGCACTCATTCGTATACCACATCTACAGTAGTACAATTTTCTACCTACAATGGAATAAATTCTTTTAAAATTGATGACATTAACGGTGATAGTAGTAACGATATAGTGACTGGAAATGGTAGTTATAATTATTTGGTATGGTATAAAGATTATACAACGATAAAAATACTAGGTAAATATTGTTATAGTCCTTATCGATTAAATGCTGCTGATTTTGATAATGATGGGGATTTAGATTTCATTTCGGCAGTAGATGGTGATAAGTTAGTCTGGTATGAAAATATAGACGGAGAGGGAACTACAGGGTTACAAAAAGTAATAACTTACGACGATAGTATTGTACAAAGTTTTGCTTTGGGTGATATAGATGGAGATGGATACATTGATATAGCTGTAGATTTAAAGTGGTTCAAGAATGATGGGGATGGAAATTTCACTGCCCGTACATATCCCGACGACAATCCAAATGTTGGATCAATATTATTTATAGAAGATGTAGACAACGATGGAAAAAATGATCTAATTACACTTAATCTTGTACAGTCTCAAAACACAAACTTAGGATGGCATAGAAATTTAGATGGATTAGGAGATTTTGGACCTAGACAGGTTATTCCTACTCCTAATGGATATGCAATTAATAATATAATTTTTACTGATATTGATGCAGATGGAGATAAAGATATTGTTTTTAGTGGTGGAAAAATTGGTATAATTAAAAATCTTGATGGTGCAGGTACATTTGCCACAACTGCTCAAATTGAACACAGCCATCCTTGCAATGCTATTTTTTGTGTAGACATGGATGGAGATGGTGATCTAGACATATTAGCTGACGATATTGTTGTAAGCCCTATCGGTTCAGAGAGAGGAGTGGGTTGGTTTAAAAATACCGATGGGTTAGGGAATTTTTCTTTTTCACCACAGTTTGTCGGGGACTCATACATAATAGGTGCGTTTCCCGTCGATCTAGATAATGATGGTGATTTGGATGTAGTTTCTAGAAAAAGGTATGGTTATGATTCTTATGATACATTGTGGTTAGAAAATCTTACTGGTCTCGGAATATTCGGTCAGCCAATTACACTTTTTGTTACTGCTGAAAGTAATAATACTAATAAGATTGTAGATGTTAATAATGATGGTAATTTAGATATCCTTTATTCTTCGGCAACTGAGAAAAATGAAGTTTCTTGGTTTAAGAACAACGGTCTTTCACTTAATAAAATTACTGGAACAGTGCGATTCGATTCAAATAACAATGGATGTGATACTAACGATAATCCAATGTCAAACGTGCAAATAGTAACTCAAAGTAGTAACAACGAAACTTATTCCACGTTCACTAGTAATAATGGTTATTATCAAATTTATGTTTCAGATCCCGGTGAATATATAACTTCAGTGGCAACAGCATTACCAAACTATTTTAATTACAATCCCGATTTATACAATACAAATTTTGTTGGAATTAATAATGTTCAAGCATTAAACTTTTGTATTACTCCAAACCAAACAATTAACGATTTAGAAGTGACTGTGTATCCAACTACTGAGGCAAGACCTGGTTTTACAAGTAGTTATCTGGTCGCATATCATAATAGGGGTACTACCCAATTAAGCGGAAGTGCAAGACTTCAGTTTGATTCTTCTAAAATGAGCTATTTGTCTTCACTTCCAGAAGTAAGCAGTCAAACAAGTGGCGAATTAACATTCAATTTTACAAACATTCAACCTTTTGAAACTAAAATCGTTCGAGTGAATTTTCAGATATTCACACCACCTACAGTGAATTTAGATGACGTTATTAGTTTTACGGGAATTATTAATCCAATTGACAATGATGCAACACCCGATAATAATATTTTTAATCTTAATCAAACGGTAATTGGTTCTTATGATCCAAATGATATAAATGTTTTAGAAGGAGAAAGTATTTTTATTGATGAAGTAAATAATTATCTACATTACGTTATCAGATTTCAAAATACAGGTACGGCTAGTGCAATCAACGTTCTTGTCACAAATACTTTGGATGATAATTTGGATTGGGATAGCATACGGATTAATGGTATTAGCCATAATAATTACATTTCAATTCGTAACGGAAATCAAATATCATTTGTTTTCAATAGTATCTATTTGCCATATCAGGCTGCCAATGAATTAGGTTCTCAGGGATTTATTTGCTATAAAATCAAACCAAAAAGTAATTCAGAAATTGGAGATTTTTTCCGTAATAATGCCCAAATTTATTTTGATTATAATCCTGCCATTCATACTAATACAGTTTCAACTGAAATAATAAATCCACTTAGTAATCCTGATTTCGTAAATAGCAGATTATCACTATACCCTAATCCAACTAACGGAATAATTCATTTAGCAACTAATTTTGAAATAAAAAATTTAACTATTTATACTATTTACGGGCAAAAGGTAATAGTAGATCATAAAAATAATGAAATTGATATTTCGGACTACAGTGCAGGGATCTACTTTATTGAGGTTGAAGATTCTTCAGGAAAAAAGATAACGAAAAAGGTTTTAAAAAAATAATTACTACGTATAGTAAACTTTGCAAAAAAATCCAAAAGGCAATCTTTATAGTTTGCTTTTTTTTTAAATCGCTACTAACAAATCTACTATAGAAAAGAATTAAAATAGACCTTTATTTTTACTTTACAGTTCATAAAAAATGAGCCGGTTAAATTATTTAATCGGCCGAAAAATAATAAACCTTCACTATGAAATAGTTGTTTGAAATAAATTTCTGATAGAAAAAATTTTTGTAAAAAAATAAATCTTTGGAGAGATTACAAACGATGATAATAGTAGTATATTTGTACAAGATGTTGCTTACAGAAATTAGCACTGATTTTAGAATTTGTACCTCGCTTGTACCGCCATACTTCAAAGCCCTTTAATAGCTCAATCCGCACTTTCTGTATTGGGAAGTAGCTAATTTGGGATAGTTTCGATATATCTAGATATGGAAATACGGCTTTACTTGCGTTAGCTTATACACCTGCTATTTATGCTCAATTCTGTCACCATTGACGCTTTATCCATACACTATCCATACACTATCTATGCTTTATCTATACAGTTGACCCGTCCTGTGACCCGTCCTAAAATAACTATATGACCCGTCCTAAAATAACTATACAAATTAATAAATAAATCCTATTATAGTTATACAAATATAATTCTTAATCCTGC
>NZ_JBYFCC010000016.1:0-97188 GCF_057652995.1 Flavobacterium sp. T50_26 | reverse complement strand
TTTCAAAGTTAATAATTTTTGAAAACACTCTCTTAGTTTTGAATTAAATCAGTCCACTTTATGCTGACGATTTACAAGTGATTTTGAAGAACTAAAAATATCTTTACCTAACGTTGAGATATCGTGGGGCGGAGATAATACATAAATTGATTGTAATAATTCACATTCGCACATAAACAAATATTTTCTCTATCTTTGAAAGAGGAGTAATGACTTTAAATAGTCTGTAATTATTTAAGAAGAAAATAAGGAGACTTCTATCTAAATCCAAAAAAATTAAAAAATGTCCGAAAACATTCGATTTAGAACATACAAAACAAGCATAAATATTATCTTTTTCTCCTACAATAACAATTCAAAAGTATATGAAATTCCGCAAGGGAGCAGTACAATTTTACCGGGTTTAAAGTATTCTTTGTTGACTTTGATGTTCGGTTTTTTAGGAATCGGTTTACCTTGAACGATGATTCAAAATATTAAGTATTTTTTAGATGCATTACATACAAATTTCTCCGGTGGTGAAGATTATACTAAAGTTTTTTCTGAGATGGATTATGATGAAATCACGATTTGGGTTTTTAATAATTTAGAACGTGAACTTTTTGAAAAAACAAATATTGAAATTATCGACATTATAATTGATTTACAATCTGAATTTAAAGAATTAAATCCAAAATCCACTCTTGAAAAAAATATACAATTTATAGCTGAAAATTTAAAAAAGGTGAGTATTATTAACTTAAGAAATTCAGACTTAGAAGTTATAATTGATAAAATTAAGCAGTTTGAAAATAGGAGCGAATAGTAAACTATTTGCATACAAACCATAATTTCATTACTTTAGCATTATGAATTATCATTCAAAAACAATTACAAATTCTAATTCGCTATGACCGCAACAGCAGTAAAACATATCAACACCAAACTTAAAAATTTACCGGATGCTCTTGTAGAAGAAGTTGAAAAGTACATAGACTTTCTTGCTTTTAAATATGCCCAAGAGAATTCAACAATTCCTCAATGGCAACAAGATACCGTTTTACGCAGAGTGAAAGATAAAAAAACACCTGTGGATGCTTTTACAATGGTAGACGATTTAGAAAAATCGAATGAAAAAATATAAAATTGTAGCTGATCCAAGCGTAGCAATTGATTTAAAAGAAGCTCGCGATTTTTTAAATTCCAGAAGAAAAGGATACGGTACAAAATTTTTAAAAGAGTACCGTGCGTTTTTAACCACGATGCAAACCAATCCTTTATTTCAAATTCGATACAATGATATTCATTGCCTTCCCTTAAAAACTTTTAAATATATGGTGCATTTTACTGTAGATGAAAAAGCTAAAATAATACACATCTACGCTGTACTTTCTACTTACCAAAATCCTGAGAAACATTGGGTGTTCATTAAGTAAGTTTATAAATCCGTTTCTATCCCTTTTCGCTAAGCGAACCCAACAAATCTGCGAAAATCTATTTCATCCATCCCATCCGTGTTCCATTGAGTAATGTGTCAATTAGCCAATGTGTCAATTAGCCAATGTGTCGATGAATCAACCAACAACAGACAACAGGCAACCGTCCGTTACCGTAACGTTAAATCTCTCAATGTTTTAACTAAAAATTTTTTATGTAGAAATAAAGTGTACCTTTGCACCCTGAAAAAATAACAGATGGAATCAATTAGAAACATTGCAATTATTGCCCACGTTGACCACGGTAAAACTACTTTGGTTGACAAAATTATGTATCACTGTCAGCTTTTTCGTGAAAACGAAAACACCGGTGATTTAATCCTAGACAACAACGATTTAGAACGTGAACGTGGAATTACTATTACTTCAAAGAATGTTTCGGTTCAGTATAAAGGTACAAAAATCAACATTATAGACACACCAGGTCACGCCGATTTTGGTGGTGAAGTTGAGCGTGTATTGAATATGGCAGACGGTGTTTGCTTGTTAGTAGATGCTTTTGAAGGACCAATGCCACAAACGCGTTTTGTATTGCAAAAAGCAATCGATTTAGGTCTAAAACCGTGTGTGGTTATCAATAAAGTAGATAAAGAAAACTGTACTCCGGAAGAAGTACACGAAAAAGTATTCGACTTAATGTACGAATTAGGTGCTCAAGAATGGCAGTTGGATTTTCCAACCGTTTATGGTTCAGCTAAGAACAACTGGATGTCTGATCATTGGGAAAACGTAACCGATAATGTGGAAGCATTATTGGATATGGTTGTTGAAAATGTACCGGCTCCTAAAGTATCAGAAGGAACTCCTCAAATGTTAATTACTTCGTTAGATTTCTCTTCATTCACCGGTCGTATCGCGATTGGTCGTTTAGAAAGAGGTGTTTTAAAAGAAGGAATGCCAATTTCTTTGGTAAAAAGAGATGGAAAAGTACTTAAATCAAGAATTAAAGAAATACACACTTTTGAAGGTCTTGGACGTAAAAAAGTAACCGAAGTTATCGCCGGAGATATTTGTGCGATTGTAGGTGTTGAAGGATTTGAAATTGGAGATACTATCGCCGATTTCGAAAACCCGGAAGCATTGCAAACTATCGCCATCGATGAGCCAACAATGAGTATGTTGTTTACAATTAATGACTCTCCTTTCTTCGGAAAAGAAGGTAAATTTGTAACTTCTCGTCATATTAGAGATCGTTTAACAAAAGAATTAGAGAAAAACTTAGCGATGAAGTTAGGTGAAACTGATTCAGCTGATAAGTTTATGGTTTTTGGTCGTGGAGTTCTTCACTTATCTGTTCTTATTGAAACCATGAGAAGAGAAGGGTATGAGTTGCAAATTGGTCAGCCACAAGTTATCATCAAAGAAATTGATGGTCAAAAATGTGAGCCAATTGAAGAACTAACCATCGATTTACCGGAAAGTGTTTCAGGTAGAGCCGTTGAGTTTGTTACCTTGCGTAAAGGTGAAATGCTTTCTATGGAAACGAAAGGTGAACGTATGATTGTGAAATTCAATATTCCATCACGTGGAATTATTGGATTGCGTAATCAATTGCTTACTGCTACTGCCGGAGAAGCCATTATGGCACACCGTTTCATTGGTTACCAACCTTACAAAGGAGAAATTGCCGGACGTAACAAAGGTTCGTTAATTTCTATGGAAAAAGGAAAAGCTATTCCTTACTCTATTGATAAATTGCAAGATCGTGGCAAGTTTTTTGTTGAACCAAATGCTGAAATTTATGAAGGTCAGGTAATTGGAGAAAATTCTCGTAGCGATGATATGAGTATAAACGTAACCAAAGAGAAAAAACTATCTAACGTTCGTTCATCCGGAAATGATGATAAAGCAAGAATTATTCCGCCGATTATTTTCTCATTAGAAGAAGCGTTAGAATACATTCAAAAAGATGAATATGTTGAGGTTACTCCAAAATCTATTCGTTTAAGAAAAATTTATTTGACGGAAAACGATAGAAAACGTTTTAAAATATAATTGATTTGAATCCCGATGAAAATCGGGATTTTTTTATGTTTATTTTAGCCACGAATTGCACGAATTCTCACGAATTAATTAGTGTCAATTCGTGTAATTCGTGGCTTTAAATGAATTTTTATAACAATCCGAGGTTATTTAAAAACTTTCGGGAGAAATGTTAAAGCGTTACAATTGAAAAATGTATTTTTGTAGCAATGGAATTTTCTTCAAAATTATTGGAAAAAGCAGTCAACGAAATGGCACAATTACCAGGAATAGGTAAGCGTACAGCCCTTCGTTTAGTACTGCATTTACTGAAACAACCCAAAGAACAAACACAATTTTTGGCAGAATCATTGCAAACCATGCGAAATGATGTAAAGTATTGCAAAAGTTGCCATAATATTTCCGATGTTGAACTCTGTGAGATTTGTGCCAACGAGAAGCGAAATCATCAAATTGTTTGCGTAGTAGAAGATATTCGCGATGTGATGGCCATTGAAAACACAGGTCAGTTTAAAGGTGTTTATCATGTGTTGGGAGGAAAGATTTCTCCGATTGATGGAGTAGGGCCAAGCCAGTTGAATATTTCCACTTTGGTTGAAAAAGTGAGTTCAGGAAAAGTTGCTGAAGTTATCTTTGCGTTAAGTTCTACGATGGAAGGCGATACGACAAACTTTTACATTTACAGACAAATTCAACAGTATGAAATCAAGACTTCTACCATTGCAAGAGGAATTTCGGTGGGTGACGAATTGGAGTATGCAGACGAAATTACCTTAGGAAGAAGTATTTTAAATCGTATTCCTTTTGAAAACACCATGAAAAGCAATTAATTATGAGTGTACTTATTTTTATATTCTAATGGAAAAACTATATTTGTTGGCTAAAAATTTTAAAATGAATAAAAACCATATACTCCTCTTCTTTTTTATTGTGCTTTTATCGGCATCATGTGTTCCTACAAAAGACTTAAAGTATCTTCAAACCAATTCAACTAGTAAGGATACTTTGATCATAAATGAAATTGTTAAAAAGCCCTATAGAGTTCAAAGCAATGATGTTTTGGTGATTACAATCAAAACAATTGATGCAGAATTAACAGAAATGTTCAAGGTAACAAGCGGAAACAGAAACTTTGCCAATGAACAAGTTACCTATTTTGAAGGGTTTAACGTAGACGATCATGGCTACATACGAATTCCTGTTTTAGGAGAAGTTAATGTATTAGGCTTAACCACAGAGGAAATAAGGTTAACGATAGAGAAAAGATTGTTAGAAGAATATTTTAATGCTGAAGCAAGTTTATTCGTCACAGTGAAATTAGGAGGTATTCGCTATACCATAAATGGAGAAATTGGCAGACCCGGATCAAATATAATTTATAATGAAAGAGCAACTATTATGGACGCTATTGCCACATCAGGTGATATCACGATGACCGGCGATAGAAAGAATGTTATCATAGTAAGACAATATCCTCATGGTGTTGAAATGCACACTATTAATTTGCTTGATAAAAGTGCTTTAGAATCACCTTATTATTATATTCAACCTAATGATTTTATTTTGATAAATCCATTAAAGCAAAAGTCTTGGGGAACCGGAACTACCGGAATTCAAACGTTAGGAACTATTATTTCAGCGTTGTCTCTTGTTACTACTATTATCGTTTTATCACGTTTATAATTCTTAAAAATCATGCTTGAGTCTAAAGATTTTGCGTTTTTTGAAAATCAAATTAAGTTTGACTTCAAAGGATTTGTTATAAAAACAGCTGGTTATTGGAGGTGGTTTGTGTTATGTTGGATTGTTGGTTTTATAATTGCCTACAATGTTAGTATAAGAAAGGAAAAGATTTATGAACTAGATACTACCATCGCAATTAAGGAAGAAAGAAATCCTTTTTTTACTACCAACACAAGTTTAGTATTTAATTGGGGAGGCTCATCCGATCAAGTTCAAAGTCTATCATCCACTCTAAGGTCAAGATCGCACAATGAATTGGTAGTGGATAAATTAAATTTCTTTATAGAGTATTTAAAACGAGATAAATACTATATGAAGGATGTGTATGGCATGGTTCCTTTTGAAGTTGTTCCCGACAAAAATAAACCACAATTGCTTGCATCGTTAATCAGTATAAAGTTTGTTTCGGAAAATGAGTATGAATTATCAATAAATTTTGAGGAAGACAATGCACAAACATTTATTTATAAGACAAATTCATATGCTACAAATGGAGTAAATGCAGGAGTTTTTAAAAAGCGATTTAAAATTAATCAAGAAACAAATCTACCTTTTTTAAACATTAAACTAGAAAAAGTTGAGTATTTTGGCAATTACATAGGAGAAGAATTTTATATAAAGTTTAATACGTTTGATGCTACCGTTTCTAAATATAGAAGTATAAAAACAGAAATTGATAAAAGTGCTACTTCGTTAATAAATTTAAGTTTAAAAGGAACCAATAAAAACAGGATAGTAACCTATTTAAACGAAACTGTAAAAACGATTATAAAAGTTCAGCTTGAGCGAAAAAACCAATTTGCAACCAATACAATCAATTTTATAGATAGTACTTTGTTGGCGATGGAGGGTAAGCTCAAAGAAAATGAAAATGAATTAAAGAGTTTTAGCAAAAATAAAAATTATTATCAAATCAATACCGGAGCAAATCAAATTTCGGCACAATTGCTTAGTTATGAAGTTGAAAAAGATGAGATAACCAGAAAAATGAATTACTATAATTCACTTAAAAATTATCTTGATAATAGTATTGACTTTTCTAAATTACCTGCTCCATCCGTTGCCGGAATTGATGACCCTAATGTAGTTCAAAATATTGCAAAAATTATAAATTTATCAACCGAAAGAGCACAAAAACCTTATTTGGTAAAAAACCAAAAAATGTTTAAAGATTTTGATGTTCAAATTGACGCATTAAAAAGCGTTTTGTTAGAAAACATTCGAACAGCAAAATCTTCTTTAGAGTATGATTTGTCTTCAATTAATTCAAAAATAGCAAAGGCGGAGGGTGAAATAAGTAAACTGCCTGAAGATGAACAAGAAATTTTGAAAATAACAAGAAAGTATGATTTAAATAATGCTTTGTTTACCAACTTTCTTAGTAAAAGAAATGAGGCAAACATCGTAAAAGCAGCAAATTTAGCAGATGTTCATTTTATTGATCCTGCAAAAGATATTGGGGGCGGACAAATCGGTCCAAACACAAAAGTTAATTATGTGTTAGCCTTCTTTCTTGGATTATTTATACCTTTATTAGCCGTTTTAATTATTTTCTTTTTAGAAAATACAATTTTGAATACAGAGGATATAAGTAAATTAACAACCATACCTATTATCGGAATAGTTGGAGTTAAACAAACTAAATCAAATTTAACGGTATTTGAGAAGCAAAAATCATCACTTTCAGAATCGTTTAGAGCCATTCGTTCCTCCCTTCAATTTATGTATAAACGACAAAAAGTAGAGGGCTCTAAAACACTAATGCTAACTTCATCGGTGAGTGGAGAAGGAAAAACATTTTGTTCCATCAATATTGCTACTGTATTTGCTTTGAGCGAGAAAAAAACAATAATTGTTGGTTTAGATTTAAGAAAGCCGAAAATTTTTGATGACTTTAAAATTAAAAATGACATTGGTGTAGTAAACCATTTAATTGGTCAAAAAACATTGGATGAAGTCATTCAAAATACACATATTCCTTATTTGGATGTAATTACTTCCGGTCCGATTCCGCCAAACCCATCTGAGTTATTGATAGGGGAATCGATGGATAAGTTTATGAGCGATCTAAAAGAACGTTATGACTACATTATTTTAGATACTCCCCCAGTTGGTTTGGTTGCCGATGCTATTGAATTGTCTACTTATGCCGATGCTACACTCTATATAATCAGACAAAACTATACCAAAAAGGAGATGATTAATTTGTTGAATAATAGAGTTCAACGCGAAGAATTAAAAAACATCAGTATTGTTTTTAATGGTTTTGAAAACCGTGCAAAATACGGAACAGGTTATGGTTATGGTTACGGCTATGGTTATGGATATAGTTACATTTATGGTAATTATGGTAATGGCTATGGTGAAGACGATAAACCAAAAACGTTTCTTGACAAAATAAAAAAATATTTTAAAAAAAATGATTAGTTCTAAAGACAATTACACACTATTAATTACAGGCGGTGCAGGCTTTATTGGTTCAAATTTATGCGAACATTTTTTAGACATTGGTCATAAAGTTGTTTGTCTTGATAATTTTGCAACCGGTCACCGACACAATATTGAACCTTTTTTCAATAATCCAAATTTTACCCTACTTGAAGGCGACATACGTGATTTATCCACTTGTCAAGAAGCGGTTAAAAATGTTGATTATGTTTTGCATCAAGCTGCACTAGGCTCTGTTCCACGTTCAATTAAAGACCCAATTACATCTAATGATGTAAATGTATCCGGTTTTTTAAACATGTTGGTAGCTGCCAGAGATGCGGGCGTTAAACGTTTTGTGTATGCTGCTAGTTCTTCTACCTACGGAGATTCTACGTCGATGCCCAAGGTTGAAGATGTTATAGGAAAGCCATTGTCTCCGTATGCCATTACAAAGTATGTGAACGAATTATATGCCGAAATTTTTAGTAGAACCTATGGCATGGAAACAATTGGATTGCGTTATTTCAATGTTTTTGGAAGAAGGCAAGACCCTAACGGAGCGTATGCTGCTGTTATTCCTAAATTTGTCATGCAATTGATGGAGCATGAAAGTCCTGTTATTAATGGCGATGGGTTATATTCCAGAGACTTTACCTACGTTGATAATGTTGTTCAGATGAATGAATTAGCAATCACAACCACTAATCCTGAAGCCATTAACACAGTTTATAACACTGCTTTTGGAGATAGAACTACCCTGAATCAAATGGTTAATTTACTAAAAGAATACCTGGCCACACATGATGCAGCGATAGCAGATGTGCCTGTAATTTACGGACCAAATAGAGTAGGTGATATTCCACATTCTCTTGCCAGCGTTGAAAAAGCAAATCGTTTGTTAGGCTACCAACCCCGTTTTTCTTTTGCCCAAGGGTTAAAAGAAGCCGTAGATTGGTATTGGAAAAATTTAAAATAATTCAACCTATATTAAAATGAGTATTACTAAAATTTGTTGTATTGGTGCCGGCTATGTAGGAGGTCCTACAATGGCAGTTATAGCCCAAAAATGTCCCCATATAAAAGTTACTGTTGTTGATTTGAATGAACAAAGAATTGCGTTGTGGAACGACCCTAACGTAGAAAATATACCAATTTATGAACCAGGTCTAAGCGATGTTGTTGCTGAAGCTCGCGGTAGAAATTTATTTTTTTCCACCGATGTAGATCAAGCAATTGACGAAGCAGAAATGATATTTATTTCCGTAAACACCCCAACTAAAACGTATGGTTCAGGTAAAGGTTTAGCGGCTGATTTAAAATATATTGAACTTTGTGCCCGTCAAATTGCCCGCGTTGCTAAAACAGATAAAATTGTTGTAGAAAAATCAACGCTTCCGGTTAGAACCGCAGAAGCCATCAAGAGCATTTTGCATAATACAGGTAATGGCGTAAAATATCAAATTCTTTCTAATCCGGAATTTTTGGCAGAAGGAACAGCTGTAGAAGATTTGTTTCAACCAGATCGTGTTCTTATTGGAGGCGAGATAACTCCGGAAGGCGAAAACGCTATTCAATCCCTTGTTGAAATTTATGCCAATTGGGTTCCAAAAGAACGAATTTTAACCACGAATGTTTGGTCATCCGAATTATCAAAATTGGTTGCAAATGCTTTCTTAGCTCAACGGGTTTCTTCTATTAATGCTATTTCTGAATTATGTGAAAAAACCGGTGCAGATGTAACAGAAGTTGCAAAAGCTATTGGAATGGACAGCAGAATTGGCCCTAAGTTTCTTAAAGCTTCCGTTGGATTTGGCGGTTCATGTTTTCAAAAAGATATATTAAATTTAGTTTATATAGCAAAATCATACGGTCTGCATGAGGTTGCCGATTATTGGGAACAAGTGATTATCATGAATGACCACCAGAAAAACCGTTTTGCTAAAAAAATTGTCACTACCTTGTACAACACTGTTGCCGATAAAAAAATTACGTTTTTGGGTTGGGCCTTTAAAAAAGACACAAACGATACGCGTGAATCTGCAGCTATTTATGTGGCAGATGATTTATTATTTGAACAAGCAAATATCACGGTCTTTGATCCAAAAGTAGATGAGAATCAAATTCTTTTTGATTTGAATTATTTGAATTCCAGACCAAAAGAAGAAAATAAAATGCATGTTCAAACAGCACAAGATCCGTATGAAGCGTGTCAAGGTGCCCACGCTATTGCTGTTTTAACGGAGTGGGATGAATTCAAAAATTATGACTGGGAAAAAATTTATGCACAAATGAATAAACCAGCCTTTATCTTTGACGGCAGAAATTTATTAGATAAAGACAAATTAACACAGATTGGATTTAAATATCAGGCTATTGGCTCTTAAAATAAAATAATGATGAGTATAAAAATTGGCGTAATTGGATTAGGATATGTTGGGTTGCCACTCGCACGACTTTTTGCAACAAAATATCCTGTTGTTGGTTTTGATATTAACCAAAATAGGGTAAATGAATTAAATAAAGGAGAAGATAATACCCTGGAAGTAACCAGTGATTTGTTGAAGGAAGTTTTATCAAACAAACCCTTAACGGAAGTAGGATTGTTTTGTTCAACCGATATCAACACAATAAAAGAATGTAATTATTTTATCGTTACTGTTCCTACTCCGGTAGATAAAAATAACCGTCCGGATTTAACACCTTTGTATAAATCCAGTGAAACGGTGGGAAAAGTGCTCAAAAAAGGCGATGTTGTAATTTATGAGTCAACTGTTTATCCGGGCGTAACAGAAGAAGAATGTGTTCCTGTTTTAGAGCGTGTGAGTGGATTAAAATTTAACGAAGATTTTTATGCTGGTTATTCACCGGAAAGAATTAACCCCGGAGATAAAGAACATACGGTAGAAAAAATTCTAAAAGTTACCGCAGGTTCAACACCCGAAATAGGAAAAAAAGTAGATGATTTATACAAATCTGTTATTACAGCCGGAACGCATTTGGCCCCTTCCATCAAAGTGGCAGAAGCAGCAAAAGTGATTGAAAATTCACAACGCGATATCAATATTGCGTTTGTAAATGAATTAGCCAAAATATTCAATATGCTAAATATTGATACGCATGCCGTTTTGGAAGCCGCCGGAACCAAATGGAATTTCCTACCTTTTAAACCGGGATTGGTTGGCGGACATTGTATTGGTGTAGATCCTTACTATTTAGCACAAAAAGCTCAAGAAGCAGGTTATCATCCTGAAATTATTTTAGCCGGACGACGATTAAATGACAGTATGGGTGAATATGTTGCTTCGCAAATGGTTAAACTCATGATCAAAAAAGGAATCACCGTAAACAAAGCAAAAGTATTGATGCTAGGTATCACTTTTAAAGAAAATTGTCCTGATGTTCGAAATACAAAAATTGTAGATGTCATAAAAGCATTAGCAGATTATGGTATTGACGTTTCGATATATGATCCGTGGGCAAATCCACAAGAAGTGAAACATGAATATAATTTAATAACATCAACGCAATTAACCGACGAACGATTTGACGGAATTGTTTTGGGTGTGGCTCACAAAGAGTTTTTGGCTCTCGATTTTGATAAATTGAAAAAAGAGAAGGCAGTGGTTTATGATGTAAAAGGAATTTTAACAACACAAGCAGACGGAAAATTATAGTATGAAAAAAATTCTAATTACCGGAGGAGCAGGATTTATTGGTTCACACGTTATCAGACGTTTTGTGAAAAACTATCCCACGTATAGCATCTACAACCTAGATGCCTTAACCTATGCAGGAAATTTAGAAAATATTGCCGATATCGATCAGCTTCCTAATTACACCTTTATCAAAGGCGACATTACCGATGCCGATTTTATCACTACCTTGTTTGCAAACGAACAATTTGACGGTGTAATTCATTTGGCAGCAGAATCACACGTAGATCGTTCTATTACCGATCCGTTGGCTTTTGTGAAAACCAATGTGATTGGCACCATGAATTTGTTGAATGCGGCCCGTGAAAGTTGGAAAAACGATTATAATGGTAAGCGATTTTATCATGTTTCCACCGATGAGGTGTATGGAGCATTGGGCGAAACAGGCTTGTTTACAGAAGAAACACCGTATGATCCAAATTCTCCGTATTCTGCTTCCAAAGCCGCCTCCGATCATTTTGTGCGAGCCTACGGAGAAACCTATGGTTTGCCTTATGTGATTACCAATTGCTCAAACAATTACGGACCAAATCATTTTCCGGAAAAATTAATTCCGTTGTTCATTAATAATATCATCAATAACAAACCTTTGCCAGTTTATGGTGATGGAAAATATACTAGAGATTGGCTTTATGTTATTGATCATGCCGTGGCTATTGACTTGGTTTTTCATCAAGGAAAGAACCATGAAACCTATAATATTGGCGGATTTAATGAATGGCAAAATATAGACTTAGTAAAATTACTTTGTCAAAAAATGGATGAAAAATTAGGACGTTCTGCCGGAACTTCCGAACAATTGATTACCTATGTAAAAGATCGCCCCGGTCACGATTTACGCTACGCTATCGATGCTACTAAAATTAACAAAGAACTTGGTTGGAAACCTTCTGTCACGTTTGAAGAAGGTTTAGCATTAACCATTGATTGGTATTTGTCTAACACAGATTGGTTGCAACATGTTACCTCCGGACAATATCAGCAGTATTATCAGAAACAATACGCCGAAAAATAGTATCTATGAAAATATTAGTAACAGGAGCTGCCGGTTTTATAGGTTTTCATTTGGCTAAGCAATTAGCTCAATTAGAACACCATGTGGTTGGTTTAGATAATCTAAATGATTATTACGACGTGAGCCTTAAACTGGGTAGATTGAAAGAATTAGGAATTGATACGGATACGATTTTGTATGATGAATTAATCAAATCTCAAAATTCAACGTTTTCTTTTATCCAAATTAATTTGGAAGACCGAGAAAAAATGGAACGTTTGTTTAAAGAAGAAGCGTTTGATTTGGTTATCAATTTGGCTGCACAAGCTGGAGTTCGCTTTAGTTTAGAGCAACCTTTTCAGTATATCGATTGCAACATTACCGGATTTTTAACGGTGTTGGAATGCTGTCGTCATTATGGCGTAAAAAAATTAATATATGCCAGTTCATCCAGCGTATATGGTTTGAATGAAAAAATTCCTTTTTCAGTTCATGATTCGGTAGATAATCCGATAAGTTTGTATGCGGCAACTAAAAAATCTAATGAATTAATGGCTCATACGTATAGTCATTTATTTGCTATTCAAACAGTTGGATTACGCTTTTTTACGGTGTATGGTCCTTGGGGCCGACCCGATATGGCGATGTTTTTATTTACAGATGCCATTTTGAACGACCGACCTATTCAAGTGTTTAACGAAGGAAATCTTTCCCGAGATTTTACTTATGTAGATGATATTGTGGGCGGAATGCTCAACATTACCAAGGCATTTGAAAACAATGCTATTCAAAAAAAATATAGTTTATACAACATTGGCAATAGTAAGCCGGTTAAATTGCTTGATTTTATCGAAGCCATTGAACATAAAACCGGAAAAACTGCCATTAAAGAAATGAAACCCATGCAACCCGGTGACGTAGAACAAACGTGGGCGGATGTAGATGATTTAATTCGTGACTTTAATTACAAACCCGAAACTTCTATTGAAAAGGGTGTAGGCGAGTTTGTAGATTGGTATATAGGTTATTATTCAAAACAGAAATAAATTATATTGACAACTTCAAAAAAAATAGTTACCGGCGTTACTTGGACAGCTGTTCAAACCCTAATTAATAGAACATCAGGTTTTATTGTAAAATTAATACTGGCGAGGTTATTATTTCCGGAAGATTATGGTTTGATTGGAATGGCTGTTGTTTTTACCAGTTTCTTTAAATCGTTTACAGATTTAGGCTTTTCAACTGCAATTATCCAACGTGATGAAAATCAAATAAATCAGACCTACCTTTCAACTGCCTTTTGGGCAAATATGTTGTGGAGTGTTTTAAGTTTTATAATTTTAGCAATTTTAATTGCACCTTTAGCTACAAAATTTTATAACGAAGATGTTTTACTTTATTTGATTCCTTCACTAGGACTATCTATTCTAACAACACCACTTTATTTTGTTAATAGATCTATCTTAGTTAGAGAATTAAATTTTAAAAAGATATCTCATATCAACAATTTAGCTAATGTTATTGCAGGAGCTACAGCAATAATAATGGCTTTTTCAGGATTTGGAGTTTGGGCTTTGGTTGCACATAATGTTGTTCAAACTATTATTGAGTTACCGTTGTTTTTTTATTTTTCAAAATGGAAGCCTTCTTTGGTTTGGGATAAAAAAGCATATAAAGATTTATTTGGATTTACTGCATTCACAACTTTATCAGAATTAATTAACAGATTATCCTCTAATGGTGATTATTTTATTGTTGGAAAATTTCTTGGAAAAATTGAATTGGGATTATACTCTTTTGCTTTTATTTTAACAGACTCTATTCGCGTTCAAATAAAAATGATCATCGATACCGTAATGTATCCGGTGTTTTCAAAACTTCAAGGAGATAAGAAGCAGCAAGAAAATTTACTTTCTAAAACAATTTTCTACAATTGTATAACAACAGCTCCTATAATGGGACTTTTATTTTTAAATCCAGAACTTATTACTATTGTATTTGGAGACAAATGGATTGATAGCTTACTTGTGATTAAAATTATTGCTTTGGCTGCAATTGTACAGATTTTAACTAATTCATTCCCAACATTGATGAGAGCAAATGGATTAGCTAGAATTGAATTTAATTATCAACTAATTAAAGTTTTCATTTTGTTCCTACCTTTGGTTTTTTTAGGCACATATTATTATGGTATTATTGGATGTTCATTATCAATTTTATTTTCAAGAATTTTACAAAATATTTTGAATATTCAAGGATTTAGAAAATTTTTAGAGATTTCTCCAAAAACTATTTTTTCTAATTATACAAAGGGATTGTTACCAACTGTTTTATCTATTGTTTTAATTTTCCCGTTTTATTATATAATTGATGTAAAAAGTAATCTTGTTGTATTTTCTAGTACATTAATTTATGTTATTTTAATTATAATTATTTCTTACGTTTTTAATAAAAGCGAATTAAAAAAGTTGTTAAAGTTGAAATCGAATGAGCCATTAAACTGATTTTTATGTTTAAAGTAATTAAACAAGATAGTAAACGACATGGTGGGAAAAATAATTTAAAAAAATTTTTTACCAATCCAATGTTTCGTTTTATGTTGATTTATCGAATAAATCAGCACATAAATAGGTACAACCCAGCTACAGTAGTTTTCAGAATTTGGTTAAAAAACATAAAAGTTAAATATAATATTCAAATTCCAACTCATACGAAAATAGGTGAGGGGTTTTTATTAAATCATTATGGTGGAATCGTTATTAATCAAAATGTAATAATTGGTAAAAATTGTAATGTTTCCCAAGGTGTAACTTTAGGAAATGTAAGCCGAGGAAAGTTAAAAGGCTGTCCAACCATTGGTGATCGAGTTTGGATTGGAGCAAATTCGGTTGTAGTTGGAAAAATCACCATTGGAAATGATGTTCTCATTGCACCATTAAGTTATGTCAATTTTGATATTCCTGACAATGCGGTTGTAATGGGTAATCCTGCTAAAATAATTAATTATAATACTTCTGCAGAGTATATAAAAAATATAAATTGAAAAAAATCCTCTACATCCTAGATACATTTGAAACCGGTGGAGCAGAAAAAAGCCTACTTGATATTGCTATACAAAATAAAGCAGTTGAATCTGTTTTTGTAACCTTATACAAAGGCAATCAATTGGCAGAAGCTGCCCAACAGGCAGGCATTAAAGTAATTTCGCTTAACCGAACTGAAAAATATGCTTTCGGTAAAATCGTGCAACTTCTCAAACCAATTATTCTAGAAGAAAAGCCCGATTTAATTCATGCTACGTTGTTTCGTGCTGATATTGTTTCCCGAAAAATAAAACGTTATTTTAAAATACCTTTGGTTTCCAGTTTGGTAAACAACTCGTATATTGACGAACGCTATCAAAAATTATCGTTACTAGGAAAGCTTAAACTCTATTATATTCAGCGTTATGATGCCTTAACGGCTAAAAAAGTAGACTATTTTATTTCCAATTCTCAAACCATCAAAGAATCAAATGCTAAAGCATTGGGTCTGAGTCTTGAAAAAATAAAAGTAATTTTTCGTGGGCGAGATTTGTCAAAATTTCTATCCTTATCAGAAGAGCAATTGCTTAAAACCAAGCAAGAGCTAAACGTTCAGGAAAATCAAGTTACGCTGTTAAATGTGAGCCGACTTTTAGACAGAAAAGGACAGCTCGATTTGTTGCAAGCCATTAAAAATCTTGTGATAACGCATCCAAATGTCAAACTATATATTGCCGGCGAAGGATTTTATCGTTCGGTATTAGAGAACTATATTCAAGAAAATAATTTGCAATTTCATGTGGAATTGTTGGGCAACCGAAATGATATTCCTTACTTGTTGAAATTGGCAGATGTTTTTGTATTTCCAACGCATTACGAAGGTTTGCCCGGAGCACTAATTGAAGCAATGATGTCTGAAAAAACAATTGTTTGTACTTCAATTCCTGAAAATAAAGAGTGTGTTTCTGCACAAGAAGCCGTTTTTTTTAAAAAAGGAGATGTATCCAATTTGGTATCCACTTTGCAAGAAGTAATCAACCAACCGCATCAATTTAGTGCGTTAGGAAAAAATGCCAGAATTGCCGCTATTGAAAAATTCAGTATCTCCAAAGTAGTTGATCAATACAATACAGTATATACGTCGATTATTCAAAATCACAACCAATGACCATTCTCCAACTGATTCAAAAACCGCAATTAAGAGGAGCAGAAATGTTTGCCAGTCAACTTTCCAATGAATTGGTTCAAATGGGGCATACCGTTTTGGTTGTAGCCTTGTTTCCCGGCCATTCTATTTTACCCATAAACACTACCTTTATTCCGTTAAACAGACCGCAACACAAACGATGGAATGATTTTGAAGGTTGGAAAGCCTTGGCAAAACTAATCAAAGAACACAACGTAGATGTAGTGCAGTGCAATGCCGGAGATACCTTGAAATTTGCCGTTTTTTCGCAACTTTTTACGGGTTGGAAAACGCCTATTGTCGCCCGAAATGCCAGTATGGTGAGTGCCTACATTAAAAACCCAGTCATCAAGTTGCTTAATCGTTGGATGTATAGCCGAACCCAAGCCATTGTTTCGGTTTCGCACTTGGCTGCGAAAGACTTGAATGAGTTGTTTCCGGAAACAAAGTCTAAAACAACTGTTATTCCTATCGGAATTAATTTGCAATCGTTTGCACCCGTGGAATGGAAAAATGCTTCTCCAACCGCGTTTCAAATTGTGCATGTGGGTGGATTTTCGTTCGAGAAAAACCATCATGGCTTACTTTCCATCTTTGAACAATGGTTGCATCGGTTTCCAGATTCGCATTTGCATTTAATTGGCGATGGTCCGATGAGATCCGAAATAGAACAAGCTGTAGCCACCAAAAAACTAACCAATAAAATTTCGTTTTATGGTTTTAGCAAAGATGCTATCAATTATATGCATCAAGCCGATGTAGTGGTTTTGCCGAGCATTATCGAAGGTTTACCGGGTGTAATTTTAGAAGCCATGTATGCCAAAACTCCTGTGATAGCTTATAATGTGGGCGGTGTGTCTGAAGTATTACAAAACAATCATACCGGTTTTTTAATTAAAAAAGGTGATGAAGTTGGTTTTGTTCAAGCCTTAGAACAAGTTAAAAATGACGGAAAATCAGCCCCGTATGTTAAAAATGCAAACGAACTCGTTGTTCAAAAATTTAATAATACGTACCTTGCTCAGCAGTTTGAAACTATTTACAAGAAATTAGTACATGACAAAAATTAAAGTTCTTCATATCATCAAATCGTTAGGTCGAGGTGGAGCAGAAATGCTTTTGCCGGAAACCTTGAAAAAGCATAACAGTGACGAATTTGAATTTCATTATATTTATTTTCTCTCTTGGAAAAACCAAATGGTGCAAGCCATCGCCGATGCCGGAGGAAAAGTAACGTGTTTTTCTGCTAAAAATAATTTGGTTTTACTGTTGCAGTACAAAAAAATCATTCGCTATTGCAAAGAAAATCAAATTCAACTCATTCATGCCCATTTGCCTTGGGCCGGTTTTGTGAGCAGATTGGTGCACAAACTTACCAAAATTCCGGTTTTGTATACCGAGCACAATATGCAAGAACGTTATCATTTTTTGACTAAAACGATCAATAAACTCACCTTTAATAGTCAAACTTTAGGAATTGGCGTTTCTGATGATGTATCCAATTCTATCAAAAAAAATATTCAACCTTCTATTCCGGTTCAAACCGTTTTGAATGGTGTTAATACTGATAGTTTTCAACGCATTAGTACTTTTTGTGAATCAGACATCAGAAAACAATTTGCCATTCCAACCGATGCTTTTGTGGTGGGAACTGTAGCCGTTTTTCGTTTTCAAAAACGATTGGATTTGTGGTTAGAAATCATCAAAAAAGCCATTGAAAAAGATCATAACATCTATGGAATTATTGTTGGAGCAGGACCGCTTCAACCCGAAATAGAACAAAAATATACCGCGTTAGGTTTAGAAGGTAACGTATTTTTTGCCGGACTTCAAACAGAAGTACGACCTTATTATGAAGCGATGGACAGCTTTATGATGTGTTCTTCTTTTGAAGGTTTACCTATTGCTTTGTTGGAAGCCATGAGTATGCAATGTGCCATTTTGACCACCGATGCAGGCGGAATAAAAGAAGTAATTCGAAATGAAAAAGACGGCTTAGTTGTTGGCGTAGAGCAATGGGAACACTTATCTGATATGATCGTTCAACTTAAAAATGACCCAACAAAATTGGCTCATCTTCAACACGCAGCCAGAGCCAGAGCCATTGAAGGATTTAGTATGGATGCTATGATTTTGACGTTAGAAAATTTATACCGTAAACACCTTTCAAAATGATAATCAGAGTTGCCCAAACCGAAGATATACCAGCCATTGTTGAACTTTTGAAAGATAGTTTAGGCGAGTCGTTGTTAAAAAAAACAACCTCCATTTGGGATTTTAAACATGTGCAAAATCCATTTGGTGCATCCTATGTTTTGGTAGCCGAAGAAAATAATCAATTGATTGGCGTGCGAGCATTTATGTCGTGGAAATGGCAATTGGGCGACATCGTTTGGCAAGCCTACCGAGCAGTAGACACCGCCACTCATCCGGAACATCAAGGTAAAGGAATCTTTAAGAAATTAACGTTGCAGGCTTTAGCCGATGTGGGAAAAGAAAATGATTGTTTTATTTTTAATACTCCCAACGAAAAAAGTCGTCCCGGTTATCTCAAAATGGGGTGGGAGGCATTGGGTAAAATAAAAATTGCCTTAGTGCCTGTTTTGCTTTATCGGTTTATTCATTTGTTTAGTAAGACGAGCAATTCTATTGTATCTTTAAATGAAGAACAAATTGAAGCCATTTGTGTAAAACATAATTCAGAACTTACAATTAAAAATGAATTGTTTACACCTAAATCTGCAGCTTATTTACATTGGCGGTATACCACTAATCCTATGCAACCTTACACGGTTTTAACCGGAAAGGATTGGTATGTAGCTTTGTATGTAAAAAAACACAAGCGTTTTAATGAATTACGCATAGCCGAAGTAATTGGAGGAAATTCTGCAAAAGCCAAAAAAGAAATTAGACGAGTGGTCATTGATTATGCTGCCAAGCAAGGATGTTTATTACTTTCTACAACAGAAAAATCACTATTTCCTCTCGCTTTTTATGGTGCATTCGGACCAATTTTAACATGCAAAGACTTAACGTTAAATAGTGTAATTTTGCAACAATCAAAACAAAACACAGGTTGGCACTATGCCATGGGTGATTTGGAATTATTTTAACGAATGGATAGTATCATTATTTTTTTGGTCATTATTTTAGCAACACAAGTGTTGTTGAATAGCCTTGCCCAAAAACATGCTTTTTTTGATAAAAAGTTAATGAATTATTTGTTTTTCTATCATTTGCTATTTTTTTTAGTTTACTACACGTACACACTTTTTAATCCTTCTGATTCTTTACATTATTATTATGTAGCTAGTCAGATTGGTAATGATTGGTTTGAATTATTTGAATCAGGCACCAATTTCATCAATTTTTTAGCTTCTCCTTTTGTGCAGTCTGGACTGTCTTATGAATCATTGATGCTCATTTTTTCATGGTTTGGCTATATAGGGTTTGTGTATGCCTATTTATTTATGCGTGAAAATATTCCTTTGGATATAAAAGTTTTCGGACGATTTGACTTATTGACTTTAATTTTGTTTTTTCCCAATATGCACTTTTGGACTGTTTCGTTAGGAAAAGGTTCCGTTATATTTATGGGATTAATGATATTTACGTATGCTGTAAAAAACCCTACCGGACGATGGTTTTTGCTTTTGTTAGGAGGTTTTTTCGTTTATATGGTTCGTCCGCACGTAATGCTTTTTATGTTAGTGGCCGTTATGGTTGGACTTTGGTTTGGAAGAGATAGAATAAGCACAGCTTTAAAAGTGGTGATTGCTGTAGCTTCCATTGGGTTTTTAGCAGCTGCCAGTAATTCAATCTTAGCCGTTGCAAAACTGGAGAATTCAGAAAATGTAATCTCTGATTTTGAGAGCTTTGCCGATGCTCGTTCACAAGGATTGTCAGAAAGTGCAGGTTCTGGTGTTGCTATGAGTAACTATCCGTTGCCATTTAAGCTTTTTACATTTTGGTTTAGACCACTGTTTGTAGATTCGCCCGGATTTTTAGGTATTTTTAGTTCAGCCGAGAATTTTATTTATCTCTTGCTGTTTTTCAAAATCATGAATAAACGATTTCTTCGGTTTTTCCGAAAATCGGTTTATATGGTTAAGATGTCAGCCATTGCCTTTTTATTAACCTCATTTGCCATGACGTTTGTTATGTCGAATTTAGGTATCATTATGCGGCAAAAATCAATGGTGATGTATTTTGCTTTTTTTGTTATCTATTATTTTCTGGCTCAAGAAGAATATGATAGACAGCAAAAGCTTGCCAATTCACCACAACATACATAAATCATGAAAGGGAAGTTTGTTATATCGTTGGATTTTGAGTTGGTATGGGGTATTTTTGATCATATTGAAATAGAGCAAAAACAAGCCTATTTTGAAAATACACTTACCGTTATTCCGCAATTATTGCACTGTTTTGAAAAGCATACGATAGCAGTAACATGGGCCACTGTGGGAATGTTGTTTAACAAAAACTGGGAAGAATGGCTTTCTAATCAACCTGAACAAAAGCCTACCTACGCAAACACCAAATTAGATGCCTATGCCTATGGTTTGGCTCATCAATCGGCTGGTTTTGATCGTTATTTTTTTGCACCGGATTTAATTCAACAAATAATTCAAACCCCTAATCAGGAACTAGCAACACACACTTATTCTCATTATTATTGTTTGGAAGAAGGTCAAACCTTAGCTCAATTTGAACACGATTTAGATTTGGCTATTAAAATGGCCAATCAGGTTGGTGTTAGCCTACGTTCATTGGTTTTTCCTCGTAATCAGTGGAATGAAGACTACATTAAAATTTGTGCTACGCGAAACATTACGCAGCTTCGTTCTAACCCGGATGATTGGTATTGGAAAGATACAGCAAACGCCTCATTACTAACAAAATTGTTTCGAACCGGTGATGCCTATTTGCCTTTGGGTTCCAAATCATACACTTCAGAAAAGGTGAAAGAAGGTATTGTAACTGCACAACCTGCCAGTAGGTTTTTGCGACCGCATCATGGCGTTGGACTACTTAATTCGCTGCGATTGAACAGAATTAAAAGCGAAATGCTTACGGCAGCCAAGCGAGGCGAAATCTATCATTTATGGTGGCATCCGCATAATTTTGGCAATCACCCAAAAGAATCAATGGAAGCTCTACAAGAAATTGCTAAATGGTATTCGCATTTGCAGGCTACATTTGGATTTGAATCGGTAACAATGGCCGATTTATCTGCTAAACTTTACTAGTTTGCGTTTATTCAATAAAAAAATACCAGTTTTTTTAAATAAACCGGAGTCATCGGGTTTTAAATGGCTTCTTTTGGGTTGGCATTTACTTTTTGTTTTTTTTTCTTGGCAAGAACGAGTGCAAAAAGGTCATTCTGATGCACATTATTACTGGGCTCAAAATTTCGATATTTCTCACTACACTTGGTTTGATTTCTTTTCATACGGCACCGATTTTATCGTTTGGCTTAATTACCCTTTTATCTTACTTGGTATTCCTTTTTGGGGTGGATTTTTACTCCATGGTTTATTGGGTTATTTTGCTATTTTACACTTTATAAAGTGGTTGCAAACCCTAACAGATTCTTCGCTATCTATTGGAAACATTAACTTGTTGTCTATTCTTGCGTTTTGGCCCGGTTTACATTACTGGACAGCCGGTTTAGGAAAAGAACCCCTGCTTTTTATGTGCTTGGTACAGATTTTTATGACGATTTCAAAATACAAATCAGTGTCTTTAACGTTTATCATTTGTTCTATTTTGTTATTAATTATCAGACCTCATGTTGCTTTATTGCTATTGTTTGCTTTTGGAACAAGTTACATGATTTTTAGTAAAGACCACGTTAGAAGAAAACTTACATGGGTATTTTTTGGGATTTCCGCCAGTGGCATTTTGGGTTATATGGTTTTACAACTTTCGCAAATTCGTTATTTGGATTGGGATAGAATTGTTCGGTTTAACAAAGGATCAGTTTTGTCGTTCGAACGTTCTGGAACCTATGTTCCTATGGAAGACTACTCGCTATTTTATCGGTTGGTTTCCTTTTATTTTAGACCATTTATTGGCGAGGTCAACAATTTGAAAGGATGGTTAGCCGGTTTTGAAAATCTACTTTATTTACTTTTGCACCTTTTATTTGTTTATTTGGTAGTTCGCTATTGGAAAAAAAATAAAAATATACAGTGGCCCTTGTGGTGGTCTACTGCCGTTTTTTTAAGTTTGTACTGCGGAAGCGTATATATCTTTCGTTATGCAAATTTTGGCATTTTTATGAGAACTAAACTGATGTATGCTCCTTTTATGGTTGCGGCTATTTTGTGGTTGCTGCATACAATTCAAAAAAATCAATCTATTGAAAACAACAAAGCCTAAATTAATTCGCATTACTACCGTTCCTTTATCTTTAGACAAATTGTTGGAAGGACAACTAAAGTTTATGCAAGAACACTATGATGTTATTGCCGTTTCTTCTGAAAAAGAATACTTAGAAAAAATAGGGGCTAGAGAAGGTGTGTCTACGCATCACTTAGAAATGACCAGAAAAATCACTCCACTAAACGATTTAATTGCGGTTATAAAACTTACTTTATTTTTATTAAAAACGAAACCTGAAATTGTGCATTCACACACGCCTAAAGCCGGAATTGTTGGTATGATGGCCGCTTTTTTAGCCAGGGTTCCACATCGATTTCACACTGTTGCCGGACTGCCTTTGTTGGAAGAAACCGGAAATAAACGAAAGATATTGGATTTTGTTGAGAAATTGACTTACCGATTTGCAACTAAAGTTTATCCCAACTCAAAAGGTTTGTATGATATAATTTTGAAAAACAACTATTGTGACCGTCAAAAATTAAAAGTTTTAGCTAACGGAAGCACAAATGGAATCAATACAACATTTTTTTCCAATACCCATTTTTCATTTGCTCAAAAGGAAGCGTTGAAAAATCAATTAGGCATTGAGCAAAACGACTTTGTTTTTGTGTTTGTAGGGCGATTGGTTACTGATAAAGGAATTAATGAAATGGTTGCGGCTTTTAGAAAGTTAAAAATAAATCATCCCACAGCCAAATTAATTTTAGTTGGTCCTTTGGAGTCAGAGTTAGATCCGCTTCTCCCCAGTACACTTGAGGCTATTGAAAATGTGAAAGAAATAATTTCGGTAGGCTATCAGCAAGATGTACGACTGTATCTTTCTATTTCTAACTGTTTGGTGTTTCCAAGTTATCGCGAGGGCTTTCCGAATGTGGTCATGCAAGCGGGAGCAATGGAATTACCTTCTATTGTAACAAACATAAATGGCTGTAATGAGATAATTGTTTCCAAAGAAAATGGACTAATCATTCCGGTTAAGGACGAAAAAATTTTACTGGATGTCATGACTGCCGTTATGGAAGACACTGTTCTTTATCAGCATCTACAAGACAATGCACGATTAATGATTGTAAATCGGTATGAGCAAAATGTTGTTTGGCGAGCTTTGTTGAAAGAGTATCAAGCAACAACAAAAGTAAAGAAAATGTAAAATGAATAGTTTAATCGGCTTAATCCCATCCTATTTCACTACTTTTGCACTAAAATTGACACCTTATCATCCGTATGTATAAAACATATTTAAAAGGGTTATTAGATTTTGTCGCTGCTTCAGTAGGATTAATTCTACTATCTCCGATAGTTATACTCACAATTATTTTTCTTTATTTTGCCAATCAAGGGAAACCATTCTTTATTCAACCCAGACCGGGGAAGAATGGAAAAATTTTTCATATCATCAAGTTTAAAACAATGAATGATAAACGCGATGCAAAAGGAAATTTATTACCGGATGTAGATCGTTTAACCACAGTAGGTTCAATTGTTCGCAAAACTTCGTTGGATGAGATTCCTCAGTTAATCAATGTGTTAAAAGGAGAAATGAGTTTAATTGGACCTCGGCCACTTTTAACGCATTATTTGCATCTGTATGATGATTTTCAAAATCGTCGACATGAGGTAAAACCCGGCATTACCGGATGGGCACAAGTGAATGGTAGAAATGCTATTTCGTGGGATAAAAAGTTTGAATATGATGTTTGGTATGTTGACAATATAAGTTTTTGGTTGGATATAAAAATACTATTTAAAACCGTTTTGAAAGTAATAAAAAAAGAAGGTATTAACGCTGCCGATGCAGCCACAATTGAACCGTTTCATGGCAATTAAAGTTATTCTTTACGGTGCAAGCGGTCACGGAAAAGTAATCGCAGATTTGTTGTTAGCAGCTCATTGTGAAGTTGTTGCTTTTTTTGATGATAATCCTAAGGAAGAACAATTATTATCAGTACCGGTCTATCACTCCTCTAAAATGGAAGAGTTCACTGCAACCGGAATGATTTTATCAATAGGAAATAATAAAATTAGAAAAAAATTAGCAGCCATTAGTACTAAACCATTTATAAAAGCCATTCACCCAACAGCTATTTTGTCGTCTTATCATCAAATAAGCGAAGGTAGCGTTATCATGGCCGGAGTAATTGTTAATCCGCAAGTTTCCATTGGGAAACATTGCATAATTAATACGGGTTCAATAGTAGAACACGATTGTTTTATTGATGATTTTGTTCACCTTTCACCAGGTGTTTCCCTTGCAGGAAGTGTATCGGTTGGAGAAGGAACACACGTAGGTATTGGAGCAACCGTGATACAAGGTGTTACAATAGGAAAATGGGCTACAATTGGTGCCGGAACAGTAGTTATTAATGATGTGCCCGATTATGCTGTTGTAGTGGGTGTGCCAGGAAAAATTATAAAATACAATTCAAAAGATGAATAAACCAAAAATATGGCTTTCGTCTCCACATATGGGAGGAAGCGAACAAAAATTTGTTAAAGAAGCATTTGATGCCAATTGGGTAGCACCACTAGGACCCAACGTTACCGGTTTTGAAGAAGATTTAGAAAAATATATTCAAGCCGATCGATTTGTAGCTGCTTTGAGTTCAGGAACAGCGGCTTTGCATTTGGGTTTGATATTATTAGATGTTCAACCGGGTGATGAGGTTATTTGTCAAAGCATGACTTTTTCTGCCTCTGCAAATCCGATTGCGTATCTTGGTGCAACACCCGTTTTTGTTGATAGTGAAACAGAAACATGGAATATTTGTCCCGTTGCTTTAGAAGAAGCTATTGTTGACCGAATAGCTAAAGGTAAAAAGCCAAAAGCTATTATTGCTGTTCATTTGTATGGAATGCCATTTAAAGTGGATGAGGTAATGGCGGTTTCAAAAAAATATGGTATTCCGGTTTTAGAAGACAGTGCAGAAGCTTTAGGAAGTACCTACTACGGGAAAAAATGTGGTACTTTTGGTCAACTAGCCGCTTTATCATTTAATGGAAATAAAATTATAACCACTTCCGGTGGAGGTGCTTTGGTGACTTCGACCAAGGAAGATAAAGAAAAAACTGTTTTTTTGGCCACACAAGCCAGAGATGCGGCTCCACATTATCAACACAGTGAAATTGGATACAATTACAGATTGAGTAACATTTGTGCCGGTATTGGACGTGGTCAAATGGAAGTGCTCGATGAGCATGTTGATTTGCGAAGAAAAATGCACACATTTTATCAAGATCTTTTTTCTTCGATAGAAGGTGTTCATGTTTTTTCTGAACCCAATGAACATTATTTTTCTAATCATTGGCTTTCTTGTATTGTAATTGATGAAGCAAAAAGTAACGGAGTAACTAGAGAAAAACTTCGTTTAGCAATGGAAGCAGAAAACATTGAGTGTAGACCCTTATGGAAACCTATGCATATGCAACCCATTTTTGAAAAGTATCCCTATTATGGGGGAAAAGTTTCTGAAGAATTATTTTCAAACGGACTATGTCTACCTTCTGGATCCAATTTGTCTGATGAAGATAGAACCAGGATTACTGCATTAGTAAACCAAGTTTTTAAAAATTAAGAAATTTTTAAGATTAATAAAAATAAATCGTATTTTTACGTGTTGAAATATCAGGTAATTTATAAATTTTGAAAGAAAAAAACAATTTAATTAACGACTTGTTAAATTACTTTACTAATTTAAGGTTGAGTTTTAGTTTAAAAAATCTAGGTTATTTACCAAGATGGGTTGTACTATTACTGGATCTTTCGTTTGTAATGTTTGCCGGTTTGGTAACCTATATTTTTCTAAACGGAGTAGACCAACGATTTTATTATGTTCGTGCTGAGAATTTTCTAATAGCTATACCCTTGTATGCTATTGTTAATGTTTTCTTTTTCTGGTTGTTTAGAACCTATTCTGGAATTATCAGGCATTCATCTTATATTGATGCGTTAAAATTGTTTTTTTCGCAATCGTCTGTTTTAGGCTTTTTTGCGGTTTTTAATTTTATTTTTCTTGTTAGTGGTTATCAGAAAATTTATCTAAATACTGGTATTTTTATTCAAGCCATTTTATCTTTTTGCTTATTGTTTTTTTATCGCGTAGTAGTAAAGCAAGTATTTGAAAAATATTTTACCGTTTCGCAAGAAGGACCCAAAGTTAATGCCCTGATTTACGGAACAGATGCCAATGCAATTGCTGTTGCAAACGCTTTAAAATCAGAAGTTCCGCAGCGTTTTAAGTTGATTGGTTTTATCGATAAAAAAAATCAAAATAACACTAAACGAATTTTAGACTTACCCATTCTTCAATTCAAACGAAGAATTCCTGTTTTAATGCGTCTTAACAAAGCGGAAGCATTAATTATTGCTGATAAAAGCCTTAATAAAGAAGAACGATCACAAATTGTTGATGAATGCATTGACTACAATTATAAAGTATTAACCATTCCGCTTGTTACCGATTGGGAAAACGAAAAAGAAATTTCAAAAAACATCAAGAATTTTGAAATTCAAGATTTACTGGAACGAAAACCGATTGTTTTAGATACAAATTCCATCTCTAATCAACTGAAAGGTAAAACCGTATTAATTACAGGGGCAGCAGGTTCTATTGGAAGCGAAATTGTACGTCAAATCTTGAGTTTTGATCCTAAATTATTGGTTTTATTAGATCAGGCCGAAACACCATTGCATAGTTTAAATCTTGAAATTGCTACTATAAATAGTAATTGTCCGGTACGATGTTTGGTTGGCGACATTCGAAATTTTGAGTATTTAGAAAAGAAATTTATTAAGTATAAACCGGATGTTGTTTATCATGCCGCTGCTTATAAGCATGTGCCTTTGATGGAAGAAAATCCGGCACAAGCCATTTATACTAATGTAATGGGAACCAAAAATGTGGCCGATTTGGCTCACAAGTATAAAGCAGAACGTTTTGTAATGATTTCAACGGATAAAGCTGTAAACCCAAGCAGCGTTATGGGAGCCAGCAAACGAATTGCAGAAATGTATGTTCAATCGATGCATTTTAAACATCAAAAAAATTCTGAAAAAAACCACACCAAATTTATCACTACTCGTTTTGGAAATGTGTTAGGATCCAATGGTTCTGTTGTACCACTTTTTACTAAACAAATTCAAGAAGGCGGACCAATTACAATTACACATCCTGAGATAATTCGTTATTTTATGACAATTCCCGAAGCATGTCAATTAGTTTTGGAGGCTGGAGCTATGGGAAAAGGAGGAGAAATTTTTATATTCGATATGGGGCAACCCGTTAAAATTATTGATTTAGCCAAAAAAATGATTCGCTTAGCCGGATATACGCCTGATAAAGAGATTAAAATCAAAATAGTTGGATTGAGACCCGGCGAAAAACTATATGAAGAATTACTAAACAATTCTGCAAAAAACCTAGCTACGCATCATGAAAAAATAATGATTGCTCAGGAAATATGTGATGAGTTTGATGTTGTGAGTGATTTAGTAGAAGATTTAGTTATTGATGCTCACCTAAAATCAAATGATGTTATTGTTTCAAAAATGAAAAGAATTGTACCGGAATTTAAAAGTATGAATTCAATTTTTGAAGAATTAGATATCAGAAAATAATTTATTAAAACCTTACTATTGAAATTCTTACCTATTTATAATTATATGTCTACCCTATGAATAAAAATTTAATCTTTTTTTGCCTTTCTTTATTATTCGTTTTAAGTTCTTGTGTTCCTAAAAAGGAAGTTGTTTACTTTCAAGGCATAAGTGGAGGAGAATCTAGTAGTAATTCTAACTATGAGCCTTTAATTAAAACTGATGATGTACTTTTTATTCAAGTGTCTACTTTAGATCCTAAAGCTTCAGAGCCTTTTAATCTTGGTCAAGGTGAAGGAGGAGTTGGAGCCAATGCCATGCAACTGCAACGTTCAACTTATCTTGTAAATAATGCAGGCTTTATTCAATTTCCCGTTTTAGGAGATTTAAAAGTAACAGGCTTAAACAGAGTTCAGGTAATCGAATTATTGCGTTCTAAAATTTCTGACTATGTGAAAGATCCGGTCATTAATATGCGAATCATGAATTATAAAATTTCTGTATTAGGAGAAGTAAATAATCCAGGTACTTTTACTTTAACCAGTGAAAGAATCACACTTCCGGAAGCGTTAGCCATGGCAGGTGATATGACTTTGTTTGGAAAAAGAGAAAACGTTTTGATTTTAAGAGAAAATCAAGGGGTTAAAACATCTTTTCGTTTGGATATGACTAATCCTGACATTGTTAATTCACCCTATTATTATCTCTCACAAAATGATGTTGTTTATATTGAGCCTAATCAACGTAGGATTAATTCTACGGCAATTGGTCCAAATATTTTGGCCGGTATTTCTGTCTTGGGTTTTGCATTAACAACAATTATCTTATTAACAAAATAAAACATGCAACAATTTTCTACTAACCCAGAATTAGTTGATTCCAAAATTAACCCCACTGAGCAATTGTATCGTTATCTAAAAAATTGGAAATGGTTTTTGCTGTGTGTTCTTCTTACGCTAACTAGTGCTTACATTTATTTGCGGTACCAGATTCCGCAATATGGATTAACCACAACTCTGTTAATAAAAGATGACAAAAAAGGTACAGCTTCCGAGCTGGATGCATTTAGTGATTTGGGTATTTTAGGTGTTAAAAAGAGTAATCTGGAAAATGAAATTGAAATGTTTCGTTCAAGGGTTTTGTCTCAAAACACCGTAAAAGCACTTAAATTCAATATTTCTTATTATGCAGAAGGAAGAATTTTAACGCCTGAATTGTATGATGAGTCGCCTATTGAACTTGTTTTTGAAAGCGAACTTGATGCACAATCAAAAAGGGGTGAATTTCATTTCAAATATGTAGAAGACAATCAATTTGAAATTTCATTTAATGAATCCTCAAAAAGTGAAGTGCATACTTTTGGTGAATTTTTTACTTCTCCGTTAGGCCGTGTTGCCATCAAACAAAAAAGTATTGAATCAAAATATGATAACGCTATCATTATCAAAATTAGCCCTATATTAAATTCTGCGATTCAGTATAAAAATAAATTAACGGTTCAAACTTTGGGTGAAAAAACAAGTATAATTGAATTGTCTGTTGTTGATCCCGTGCAGTCTAAAGGAATTGACTATTTGAACAATTTAGTCATTCAGTTTAATGAAGATGCTTTGAATGATAAAAATTTAGTTGCAAAGAACACCCAAGACTTTATTAACGAACGATTAGGCATTATTACCGGAGAACTAGATACTGTAGAACGAAGTGCAGAACGATTTAAACAAGAAAATCGTTTAACAAATTTGGTTACTGATGCTGAAATTAATTTAACTACTTCGTCTGAATATGAAAAAGCAATAGCCAAGAATGGAAAAGATTTGAAAGTTGTTGAATACATGATTGGTTCAATCAGAAATATTGGCAATGAACAAACTATTCCGGAAAACATAATTCCTACTGAAAACGCATCTTCTGCAATGATTACTCAATATAATGGGTTAGTATTAGCTCGAAATAATCTGTTAAAAAGTACTTCGGCTAATCATCCTAACGTAATTAGTTATAATCAACAAATTGCAGAGTTACGAAATACAATTCAGCAAAGTCTTCGCAATTTGCAAAGTTCGCTCAACATTGAAAAAAATCAATTGTTTCAACAAGAAAGCAAATTTAGCAATAAAGTATCTAAAGTACCCTCTTTAGATAGAAAATACAGAAACATTGAACGTCAACAAAATATAAAAGAATCATTGTATTTATATCTCCGTCAAAAGCAAGAAGAAACCGCTATTACAATGGCTGTAACATCTCCCAAGGCAAAAGTTATCGATACAGCTTATTCATTAGGAGTAGTTTCTCCTAATAAGCGAAATATATATTTAATAGCGTTAGTAATTGGTTTATTAATTCCGTTTTTGATTATTTATATTGCCCAGATGTTGGATACAAAAATTCATTCTAGAACAGAACTAGAAAAACATTTGAATCTCCCTTTCCTTGGCGATATTCCATTGTCTGAAACAAGTGATGAAATCATGACGTCAGACAGTAGATCCAGTACTGCAGAATCTTTTAGGATTTTATTGGCTAATCTTGATTTTATGCTAGCTTCAACCGCAGAAAATAAAGCAAAAACCATATTTGTAACGTCTACAATTCCCAAAGAAGGAAAGACATTTGTTGCTGTAAATATAGCTAGTACATTATCTTTATACGGTAAAAAAGTGCTCTTAATTGGTATGGATTTAAGGCATCCTAAAATTACAGAATATATTAAAATAAAGGGAAATGTTGGACTTAGTAATTATTTGTCTAACGATAAATTGAAAGTTGAAGATATTATCTTTCAACAACAAGGCCACAAAGATTTTTGGGTAATGCCTTCCGGAGTCATTCCGCCAAACCCTGCTGAATTATTGAACAGTAAAAAAATAGCCGATTTATTTGATCGATTAAAATCAGAGTATGATTATATTGTTGTTGACACTGCTCCGGTTAGTTTAGTGACAGATACATTATTGGTTAGCAAATTTGCCGATGTATTTATCTATGTAGTTAGAGCAAATTATTTGAAAAAACACTCGTTGCTGATACCAAAATCACTAAATAAGGATCACAAATTGCCCAATATGGCTATGATTTTAAACGGAACCGATCCAGCTAAAACCTATGGTTATGGCTATGGTTATGGTTATGGTTACGGTTATGGCTATGGTTACGGCTATGGTGGAGTTGATATGAAAGATGAAAAGAATACGCCTTGGTATAAAAGTATTTTAAACAGAAAAACGAAATAATTGATTGTTTTGAATGGCTTCTTTTAAAGGAGCCATTTCTTTTACTACTATATTGCTGTTAAAAGCATTTACATGTTTTTGGTGATGAACATCGGAACCAACAAAATCAATTACTCCTTTTTTTAATAATTTATTACTAATTTCAGCAATATGATTTCCATAATAACCAACAGTTGAAAGCAGATTTAATTGAAAAAGACACCCTGCTTTTTTTAACTTCAAATAATCTTCAAAATTTTGATGATAAAACAAGTAACGTTCAGGATGTGCTAAAATGGGTGTATAGCCTTCCACCTGAAGCATGTAAATATAATCCATCAATTGAATTGGTGGATTTAAGTAAGACATTTCAATTAAAAGGTAGTTGTCTTTCAGGGTTAATAATCTTTCCTCTTTTAAGTTTTCAAAAAGTGTGCTATCCAACATGTATTCTGCTGCAGCACTAAAATTAATTTTTTCACCTAAAGATTCGGACGCATCTACTACTACTTTTTCACCTTGTTGAATTGTAGTTCTGTTATTATTCCAAACATGTGGCAAAACATGAGGTGTGGTAATAAATTGTTTGAATCCAATTTTTTTTAGTTCATTAACTAGATTTAAAGAATCTTCTACAGTTTTAGCCCCATCATCAATGCCTGGAATAAGATGAGAATGAATATCAACAAAATTATCTGGAATTAATTCTTTTAGAAGCGTCTTTTTTTTACTGAAGAATATCAAAATAGTAAAGTAGTAGTGTAAAAATTGTATAAAAAAACCCCTAAAAAGGGGTAGCTATTATTCTGTTTTGTGAGCTCTTTTGTTAAAATAATAAAAAGCGAATAAAACACTTACTATTGCCAACCAAATAAGTTTACTGTCAATAGGAGCTGCAGGTGTATCATCACCTTCTAGTCCTCCGCTTCCATCATCATCACCGGGTTGGGCAAAAATAACAAAGTCAGACAACAATAAAAATGTAAGGATGTAAATTTTGTAAATACTTTTCATATCAATGTTTTATAAGTTGCAAATATATAAATGATTTTCCAAAAAAGAACAAATAAATGTGTTTTTTCATTAAATATAATGTAAAATTAATTCTACATTAACAATCTAACAATAACAAAATCTATTCCATTTCCGATGTAAAAAACATTTTTACTGTTGGAAATTTGCTTTTTGTCATTTGAATTGTAAATTCAGAATCGGCCAAAAAAACCAGTTGACCATATTTGTCATGAGCTAAAAATTTTTGTTTAATTCTTTTGAATTCTGCAAATTCCTCATTCTTAGAATCTTCTGGTTTAATCCAGCAGGCTTTATGTGCAGGAAAATTTTCGTAGGAGCATTTTGCTCCGTACTCATGTTCCAGTCTGTATTGAATAACTTCATACTGAAGTGCTCCAACTGTACCAATAATTTTTCGGTTATTCATTTCTAATGTAAACAACTGTGCAACACCCTCATCCATTAATTGGTCAATTCCTTTTTCCAATTGTTTAGATTTCATTGGATCGGCATTATTGATGTATCTAAAATGTTCCGGTGAAAAACTCGGCACTCCTTTAAAATTCATCACTTCTCCTTCTGTTAACGTATCACCGATTTTGAAATTTCCTGTATCATGCAAACCTACAATATCACCCGGATAGGAAATATCAACAATCTCTTTCTTCTCTGCAAAAAAGGCATTCGGACTAGAAAACTTTAAACTTTTATTCAATCGCACGTGCGAATACGGTTTATTACGTTCAAACGTTCCGGAAACAATTTTAATAAAAGCTAATCTGTCTCGGTGTTTTGGGTCCATATTAGCATGAATTTTAAACACAAATCCAGACATTTTTTGTTCTGTTGGCTCAACCAAGCGGGTGTCGGAATGTTTTGGTCGGGGAGAAGGAGCAATTTCAATGAAACAATCCAACAATTCGCGAACGCCAAAATTATTTAAAGCCGAACCAAAAAACACAGGTTGCAAATCACCTTCCAAATATTCTTCTCGTGAAAAAGGAGGATAGACTTCATCAATCAATTCCAGTTCTTCTCGTAGTTTAATTGCTGCTTTTTCGCCAACAATTTTATCTAATTCAGGATTGTTTATATCGGAAAACGCAATTGTATCTTCAATATTTTTTCTGCTATCACCACTAAAAAGGTTGATGTTCTTTTCCCAAAGATTATAAATTCCTTGAAAATCATATCCCATTCCAATAGGAAAACTCAATGGTGTTACTCTAAGTTTTAGTTTTTGTTCCACTTCGTCCATCAAATCAAACGCATCTTTTCCTTCACGGTCCAATTTATTGATAAAAACAATCATCGGAATGTTACGCATACGACAGACTTCTACCAACTTTTCAGTTTGTTCCTCAACACCTTTTGCAACATCGATTACAACAATTACACTATCAACCGCAGTTAAAGTTCTAAAGGTGTCTTCGGCAAAATCTTTGTGACCGGGCGTGTCTAAGATGTTGATTTTCTTGTCTTTATAATTAAAAGCAAGTACCGACGTAGCCACGGAAATTCCACGTTGACGTTCAATTTCCATAAAGTCAGAAGTAGCTCCTTTTTTTATTTTATTGTTTTTAACGGCACCCGCTTCCTGAATCGCTCCACCAAAAAGCAACAGTTTTTCTGTTAACGTTGTTTTTCCGGCATCGGGATGCGAAATAATTCCGAAAGTTCTTCTTCGCTTGATTTCTTCTGTAAAACTCATATCTCTTTTTAAAGGTTTGCAAAAATACTATTTCTTAGCCAAAAAAGTATAAACATTTTTCGTTAATAAATTTTTGTTAATAGTAGCAACGATTCTTGTATAATGTATCTGAATTGTTAATTTTGTGGGTTGCTATAGGTGAAACTATGGCCAATAGATATAAATCTTTACTTAAATTTTTTGAAAATGAATAAAAAACATTTTTGTCTTGGAATTTCAATTCTTTTTTCTGTTTTTGCATTTGCTCAAACGCCAAAAAAAGTGCTCTTTACAGTTGATGAAAATTCTTATTATACGGATGAATTTGTTCGTGTTTACAACAAAAATCTAGATCTTGTTAAAGATGAGTCGCAAAAGGATTTAGACCATTATTTAGAACTTTTTGTGGGTTATAAATTAAAAATCAATAAGGCGAATAAATTAGGGTTGCAAAACAATTCCAAATACCAAAACGAATTAAAATCCTATCGCACACAACTTTCTAAAAATTATTTAACAGATTCAAAAGTAACAAAAGAATTGCTAGAAGAGGGTTATGCTCGATCTTTAAAAGAAATTAAAGCATCACATTTATTGTTAACTCTAGATGAAAATGCCAAGCCGGAAGATACATTGGTTGTTTATAAACAAATTTTAGAGTTGAAAAAGCGTGCCGATAATGGTGAAGATTTTGGAGCACTTGCTCAACAATATTCTCAAGATCCCAGTGCTAAAGAAAATAAAGGTGATTTGGGTTATTTTTCAGCCTTTAGAATGGTTTATCCTTTTGAAACTGCTGCTTACAACACTAAACCTGGTGAAGTATCTAAACCGGTACGTACCCGATTTGGTTATCATTTAATAAAAGTAAATGATGTTCGTGATAATAGAGGTGATGTTACAGTTGCTCACATTATGTTAATGAATCCTGCCGAAGAAAATCCTGAAGCAACAGAAAAGAATAGAACCACTATTAACGAGATTTACACTAAAATTCAGCAAGGCGAAGAGTTTGAGGCGTTAGCAAAACAATTTTCTCAAGACAAATCATCTTCTGCAAAAGGAGGCGTTTTAAATCGTTTTGGTTCAGGTCAATTGAGTTCAGAAGAATTTGAAACCGTTGCTTTTTCATTACAAACGCCAAAGGAAATTTCAAAACCATTTCAATCACAATTTGGATGGCACATTATGAAATTAATTGAAAAGCATCCGGTAAAAACGTTTGAAGAAGCCAAAGCGGATATGGAAACCAAAATCAGCCGTGACGAACGTTCCAGAAAAATTACGGAATCGTTGAACGAAAAATTAAGAACGAAGTATCCTGTAAAACGCAATGAAGCTTTGTATACTAAAATCAAAAAATCAGTAACAGATAAATATTATGAATCAACTTGGGAATTGCCTTCTCAAACAAAAGCGTTTGATGGAGAGTTAATCTCTTTCGGAAAAACAAAAATATCAGGAACCCAGTTTTTGAACTATCTTCTTTCACAACAAAAAAATCCAAACCAACCAAAACCGGTTGCAAAATTGGTTGATTTTCATTATTCAACTTTTGTTGATACTCAATTAAATCAATATTATAACGATAATTTAGAAAACGAATTTCCTGAATTTGCCGCCGTTATGGAAGAATACCGCGATGGTTTATTGCTTTTTGATTTGATGGAGAAAGAAATTTGGGAAAAATCAAAAACAGATACGTTAGGATTAGAAGCTTTTTACAAAGCAAATACAGGAAAGTATATGTGGAAAAAAAGATACGACCTACTTATAATATCGTCTACCAAAGCAGACATTGCTAAAAAAGCACATAAATTAGTAAAACAAGGAAAAAATGTTGACGAAATAAAAGCAGCATTAAATACAAGTGGCGTTATTAATGTCATGGCTACCTCGGGTGTTTTTGAAGAAGGAAATGAAGCTTTGCCAAAAACAATTCCGTTCAACAAAGGTCTTTCACCAGTAGCTAAAGAAGGCAATTATTATTATGTTGTTCAAGTTAACGAAATAAAAGAAGCAGGAACCAAAACATTGGACGAATGCAAAGGAAGAGTTATAAATGATTATCAGCAATATTTAGAAGAAAATTGGGTCTCCAATTTGAAGCAAGAATTTAAAGTAACCGTTAACAAAGATGTTTTTGAAGAAGTGAAAAAGCAAATAAAAAAATAATGAACAAACCACTTGCAATTGTAGTGTTGTATTTTGTTTTTGTTTCGTGCTCCTATTTTAAGCCGGAAGAAAAACCACAAGCTGTTGCAAGAGTTGGCGAAAGTTATTTGTTTAAAAGTGATTTGTTAGATTTGGTTTCAGAAGGAACGTCAAAGGAAGACAGTATTTCAATTGTTCACAATTTTATTGATCGCTGGGCAACTCAAAAATTGCTGATTAAAGCTGCGGAAATAAATATTGATAAAGAACAACAAGAAGAATTTGATAAACTCATTCAACAATATAAAGTTGATTTGTATACAAAAGCTTATTTGGAACAAATTGTAATTAGAGAAGTAGATACAGTGGTTTCCATTGCAGAAATAAAATCGTATTACAACGAAAATAAAGATAATTTTAGAACAAATGGCTCATTGATTCGATTGAAATATATTAACTTGCCCAAGGATCATCCAAAATTTGATCTTATAAAAAGTAAGTTTTTTGATGGTAAAAAAAGTGATAGCAAGTTTTGGGAAACCTATCAATTACAATTTAAAAGTTCAGCTCTAAATGATTCAGTTTGGGTAGAAATGAACCAAATTTACAGAAAACTGCCTTTTATAACTCCAGAAAACCGTGAAGAGTTTATTGTGCAAGGAAAATCAATACAGCAACCGGATTCATTGAATGTTTTTTTTGTTAAAATAAAAAGTGTCATTGATAAAAATCAAGTTAGTCCGTTTGAGTATGTAAAACCAACTATAAAAGAATTAATAATAAACAAAAGAAAACTAGATTTAATTAAAAAATTTGAGAAGGAAATCACCGATGACGCTATTAAAAACAACAAATATGAAATTTATAAATAAAATTGCAATAACCTTTATTCTTCTGGTTTCTTTTGCATTTTCAAGCGAAGCACAAGAAATTATAGCCGAAGATGCTCCGGTAAAAAAAGATTCTGTTCAACCTTTTAAAAGGAAAAAAATAGACGGGATTATTGCAACTGTTGGCGAGTATATTATTTTAGATTCTGATATTGATATGGAATATGTTGAACTTTCCAGTCAAGGAATTTCTATTGAAAACGTTTCAAGATGTGAATTGTTAGGAAAGTTGATGGAAGATCGTTTATATGCTCATCAAGCCTTGCAAGACAGTACAATCGTGGTAAAAGATTCAGAAATAAGCAATATGATGGAAGAACGTATTGGTTATATGGTGGGTCAAATTGGATCTGTAGAAAAAATGCTTAAATTCTACAACAAAAAAAATGAAGAAGAATTTCGTTCTTTCTTTTTTGATGTATTAAAACAAAACAAACTTTCAACCGAAATGCGTAACAAAGTGGTTGAAGAAGTAGAAATTACGCCGGAAGAGGTGCGTACATTCTTCAAAAAAATACCAAGCGAAGAATTACCCACTTTTGGAGCAGAAATGGAAGTTTCACAAATTGTTATTGAGCCGAAAATCACGCAGGATGAAAAGCAAAAAGTGATAGATAGATTAAATGAAATTAGAAACGATGTCATAAATAACGGAGCTAGTTTTAGAACCAGAGCAGTATTATATTCAGAAGATCCAGGTTCAAGATCAAGTGGTGGTTTTTATAAAATGAATAGAAAAACCCAATTTGTAAAAGAATTTAAAGAAGTTGCTTTTAGTTTAAACGAAGGAGAAATTTCGAAACCATTTGAAACAGAATTTGGCTATCATATTATCTTAGTCGAAAAAATTAGAGGTCAAGAAGTAGATTTAAGACATATTTTGCTTTCTCCTAAAGTTTCTGATGATGCTTTAAAAGAAGCAAAAGAAAAAGCACAACTAGTTCGTCAACGAATTATGGATGGTGAATTAACTTTTGCTGATGCTGCCAGAACATTATCAGATGAAAAAGAAACCAAAGCAAATGGTGGTGTATTGTTAAACCCAAAAACAATGGATTCAAAATTTGAGTTAACCAAAATGGACCCGGCTCTTTATTCTCAAGTTTCTAATTTAAAAGAAAAAGAAGTTTCTGTAGCGATTTTAGACGAAGATCCAACCGGTAAAAAAAGATATAAATTATTGATGGTAACCAATAGAATCGATTCTCACACAGCCGATTATGCTATTGATTATATCAAAATAAAAGATTTAGCTTTAAAAGAGAAACAATTTGAAGCCATTGGGAAATGGTCTAACGAAAAAATATTAGAAACTTATATCAAAATTAACGGAGATTACCGAAATTGCCAGTTCATGAATAACTGGTTAAAAAAATAATTTTATCGAATTTCTTAAATCTATACCATCATCATTATGTCTGACGTAACTGCAATTCAAAATTTAGTTCAAAAGAGAAAAGACCTAAAACAAGAAATTTCTAAAATCATTGTGGGGCAAGACCTTGTGGTTGATCAGATTTTGTTGAGTATTTTTTCCGGAGGTCACGCACTTTTAGTTGGCGTTCCCGGTTTGGCAAAAACATTGATGGTTAATACGATTGCTCAGGCATTGGGATTAGATTTTAAGCGAATTCAGTTTACACCGGATTTAATGCCGTCTGATATTTTGGGAAGCGAAATTTTAGATGAAAACAGAACTTTCAAATTCATTAAAGGGCCAATATTTTCTAATATTATTTTGGCCGATGAGATTAACCGTACACCACCAAAAACGCAAGCAGCTCTTTTAGAAGCTATGCAAGAACGTGCTGTAACGATTGCCGGACACAACTATAAATTGAGTTTACCTTATTTTGTGTTGGCAACCCAAAACCCAATTGAGCAGGAGGGAACCTATCCGTTGCCGGAAGCTCAATTAGACCGTTTTATGTTTTCTATAAAATTAGATTATCCGTCGTTTGCCGAAGAAGTTCAGGTGGTAAAAAGCACCACCTCTGATGATAAACCGGTTGTAAGTCCGTTGTTTACAGCTCAGGAAATCATTGATTTTCAACACTTAATCCGTCGAATTCCTGTTGCAGATAATGTAATTGAATATGCTGTGACTTTAGTTACCAAAACACGTCCGGAGAGTAATTTAGCTACCGATTTTATCAAAAATTATATCGATTGGGGTGCGGGACCAAGAGCTTCGCAAAACCTTATTTTAGCTGCAAAAGCTCATGCTGCTTTTAATGGTAAATTTTCACCCGATATCGAAGATGTTAAGGCTGTGGCCGAAGGAATTCTGCGTCATCGTGTAGTGAAAAACTACAAAGCCGATGCAGAAGGACTTACGATTGAAAAAATAATTGAAAAGTTATACTAAACCAACCCAAACTACTCGGAAATGTTTGGACTCAACATCGAGCTTGAAAAAAGAGTTCCCGGGTTAGATTTAGCTCGAGCCATAGCCATATTTTTGGTTGTCTTTTCGCATTCGCTATGGATAAGTGAAAACTATCCACCTTACATCAAATGGTTCATGAATTTTACGGCAACGATTGGCGTTGAAATATTTTTTGTAATCAGTGGTTTTTTGATAGGAAAAATTATCTACCGAATTATTCAAAAGGATGATTTTTCATTTAAAGATGTCCGCGAATTCTGGAAACGAAGATGGTTTAGAACACTTCCAAATTACTATCTTGTTTTAATCATAAATATCATTCTTTGGTATTTAATCTACGGAAAAATCCCTGAAAAAATTGGGTTGTATTTTGTTTATCTTCAAAACTTTTTCTCACATTCTCCCGACTTTTCAAGAATATCATGGAGTTTGTCGGTGGAACAGTTTTGTTATATCCTCGGACCGGTTTTACTTTATTTGATGATTCGCTTTTTTCCAAACTTGAATCGAAAAAAACTATTTTTATGGATTACGTGTTTCATCATAACCGTTGTAATTTTAATTCGATTTTGGTTTCATTCAACACATGAATTGGCTTCAATTTATGAATGGAATGAAAACCTCAGAAAAGTATCAGTCTATCGATTGGATGCAATTTATTATGGGTTTTTGGCTTTTTACCTTTATGTGAATTTTCCAATAAATCTAACAGTTAATAAGTTGCTTTTTACAATTGGCATGTTTGGAATAGTTACGCTTCACCTCTTTATTTTCTATTGGGGAATTACGTTTGAAACAAATCCGGGGTTTTTCAATATATTTTACTTATCTCTAAATTCCGCTGCGATTTGTTGTTTAATGCCTTTTTTGTTTACGATTAAAATTCAATCGATGTGGGTTTTAAAAATCATTACTTTACTCAGCCTTTTGTCGTACAGTATTTATCTTTTACATTATACAATCATTTTGCATAGTATGAAAGTCATTTTACCTTCCGATCATTTAACAGGTATTTCTTTATTGACTTATACTTTAACGTATTGGTTGTTAATACTTGTCTTTTCGTATTTATTATATCGCTTTTTTGAAAAACCAATGACTAATTTACGAGATAGAAAAAAAGTAATTAGTTAATTTTTCAGTTCAGAAGTAGTTTTCGAATTCACTATCAAATCCATTTCTTCATCATAAAAAAACAAAAACATACTTCCCATCATATCTTGTTCTTCTTTTGACGTATTGTTTACATCCAACACAATTTCATATTCCTGATTTTCATACAACCAAATTCCTTCTTTGGAAGTAAAATTTTGAATGTTAGTTAACCCAATTCGGTTTTGATGATTGGTTACTTTACTGGTAAACACTGGTTTTTGCGTTGATTTATTAAACAACATAATTCGGGTTGCAAACGGATGCACATGAATGGCTGCCGCATGCAATCGTAAACTATCCTTTATTTCTAATTGATGATTAATGTTGCTTCGATAGGTGTTTTTTCCTATCGGAATAACCCAATGTCCGGATAATTTATTACCACTTCCATCGTCGTAGCTATGGTTTTTGGTTTCAACCGGAATACAAAAATCGGCACCCGGATCAATCGGACTTTTATACGGATCATATTTGTCATACGGCAACATAATAAAAGCCGTTTTGCTCATCAATGGTTTTATATTTTTATCTTCTTGATAAGTGATGGAAACTTGGTGCTTCACTTTATAATACGCATCTTTTATGTTGTGATTCAAGGTTTGCGTCGTTACAAAAAGCAAATCATTTCCTTTCATCGGTACGCCAAAACCTTCCGGAAAATCAAATGTTTCCATGCCATGCGAAAGCGAAGTTAATCTCGGATATTGTTTGCCAATCCGATTTTCTAATCCAAAATTCGAATAATATTTCGAATCATTTATATCCACATTCATATGACAAATAAAATCATTCGACATCTTTTCACCGGTTTTCGCATCTTGTGCAATCACTTTAAATCCGGTAATCCACAACAAAGTCGAATCCTGCGAAAGCATGACATAATTGGATGCTTTTGGTCCTTCCATCGATTTATAAATGTCGTCCACAATAAACGTTGGCGATAGCATTTTGTACTCTTTTGTACTATTTTCCACTTGCCAATCATTATCAACCAAACCGATTTTGTGCAACAAAGTTGTCTTCACGATTGCCTTGTGGCGGTTAGATAATTGTGCATACCAAATCAATCCTCCCACAATCGAGAGAAGTAGTAGCAGTGATAAAATTTTATATATCTTTGTTTTCCGCATGACCGCAAATTTAAGTATTTCTATGATTGATAATCAAATTGTTGCGTCGAAAAGAATTTTCGGATTAGATTTTCTCAGGTCATTGTCAATTTTATTGGTGCTTTTCTCCCATATTTCTTGGATTTATCAATCTGATGGCATTATTGGAAAAATGCAAGATTTCTCAGGTTTAATCGGAATTGAGCTGTTTTTAATGTTGAGTGGCTATTTGGTTGGGAGCATCATTTTAAAACAATTTATAAATCAACAATACACGTTTAAAGAAGTTAGCAATTTTGTAAAAAGGCGATTGTTTAGAATTTTACCAAGCTATTATCTCATTCTGCTTATCAACATTGGTATTGCTCTTCTTGTCGGACTTTCGATTTCTGATTGGTGGAAATATTTTTTGTTTATTCAGAATTTTTCCACACCAATTCCGCCCTTGTTTCCCGAATCTTGGAGTTTACCGATAAAAGAATTGAGTTATGTTTCAGTTGTACTTATTCTTTTTGCTTTTGCGAAACAAATCCGTTTGAACTTTAGAAAATCATTTTTTTTATTAATTGTATATGGATTATTAATTCTTTCTGTGGTTTTGAAAATTATTTATCATATTGAAAATCCGGAATTTTCATTGCTAAAATGGACAGCGGAAGTTCGTTCGGTTGTTATTTTTAGAATTGATTCGGTGATGTTTGGCATTTTATTCGGCTATTATTATACAGAATACAGTGATTTTTTTCAAAAGAGAAGTTTTTCGATGTTTTTGATGGGAATTTTATTTCTTCTCTTTTTCATCATTTTGCTCTTGTTTTTTAATTTGAATACACTCGCCTGGTTTTGGAATATTGTTGCTCTGCCATTCATTTCGTTGATAGTATTGTGCTTTTTACCTTCTCTACTTTTATGGAAAAAGGCTTCGGAAAAACTCAGTAAAATAGTTACGTTTTTGTGTAATTTATCGTATTCTGTTTATTTAATTCATTACAGTATTGTGCTTTATTTGATGAAATATTTTATCGATACGAGTTCTTTTTCAATACTTCAATTGCATATCTTTACGTTAGTTTATCTGCTGATAACGTTTACGATGGGTTACTTTTTTTACACTTATTTTGAAAAACCAATTAATACTTTCAGAGTATCCAATTTTAAACTAAATGGAAAAAAAATCTTTAAGCGATAACATTTTTGGATTGGATTTTATGCGAACAACTGCCATTTTGATGATTATGTTCGGACATTGTTTGTCCATTTATCCACCTAATCAAAGTTTAATTTATCAAATTGGGCTATTTTCCGGTTTTTTAGGAGTAGAAATTTTCTTTGTTTTAAGTGGTTTCTTGGTGGGAAGAATTTTATATCAATTGTATGTAGACAATGATTTTTCGATAAAAAAAGTACTAGAATTTCTCAAACGAAGAAGCTTCCGAATTTTACCAAACTATTATTTTGTTCTGATTTTAAATATTATCATTAGTTTTATTGTTGGGTATGCCGTAGCCGATTGGTGGAAATATTTCTTCTTTCTTCAAAATTTCAGTTCAACGATGTTGCCATTTTTCCCGGAATCGTGGCCTGTTTCAATTGGTGTGTTTGCATTTTTACTACTTCTCATTGCTCTTTATCTCAAAACAGCCATTGTGAAGCCGAGCAATAAACCATTGTTTTTTCTTGTAGTCGTTTTGGGACTAGCGTTATTCTTTGTTTTCACCAAAATTTATTATGCGTTTACAACTCAAAACATAACTTTAGATCAGTGGAATGTAGAACTAAAAGCTTTGGTTATTTATCGTTTAGATGCTTTTTTTATCGGAGTTCTAGCCGCGTGGATTTCATTAAATCGTTTAGCTTTTTGGAAAAAAATCCGTTTACCTTTTGCCTTTTTAGGAATGCTTTTATTTGGATTTATGTTTGTTGGCGTTGGTTTTTTTCAACTTACAATTGAAGCTTTTCCAAACTTTTGGAGTATTTTCTATTTACCGCTAACTTCATTGACTTGTCTATTATTTCTTCCGATTTTATCACAATGGAAATCAACATCATTCACTTTCCTTCATAAACCGATTACTTTTATTAGTTTGATTTCCTATTCCCTTTATTTGCTTCATTATGGTGTAATTCTTCAGTTGCTTCAATTTTATTTTCCTACGGATAATCTTTCAATGAATCAATTACATTTATATTCACTTTGTTATTTTCTAATTACATTTCTATTGGCAACATTATTGTACAAATTCTTCGAAAATCCACTCCGAAAATGGAGTGATAAGTAAAAGTCTCATCGAAAGTAACTGATTTGAAGAACTTTTTCAGAATTGATTTTGCGATATTGATAATTTAGGTTTCTAATTTTGCCATATTTGTATTTTAATGGCTGAATATTGCTTTTTGTTGAAAATAATTTCTAAAAAACAGAATTTCTGTAAAAAATGATTTCTAAAAGATATATTTCACTAATAATTTTACAATGTTCTAACGTTTTCGTAAATTCGCACCACAAACAAATAACACTTATTTATTATGGCATTTGATATAGAAATGATTGAAAAGGTCTATGCTAATCTAGCCGATCGTGTTGAAAAAGCACGTGAGTTAGTTGGACGACCGCTCACCTTATCTGAAAAGATTTTATATTCTCACCTTTGGGAAGGCACTCCAACCCAAGCATTCACAAGAGGAAAAGATTATGTTGATTTTGCACCGGACCGCGTGGCGTGTCAAGATGCTACTGCTCAAATGGCATTACTGCAATTTATGCATGCCGGAAAAAGCAAAGTAGCTGTGCCAACAACCGTTCATTGTGATCACTTGATTCAAGCAAAAGTAGATGCAAAAACCGATTTAGCTCGTGCTAAACAACAAAGCAATGAAGTTTTTGATTTTCTTTCTTCTGTTTCTGATAAATACGGAATCGGATTTTGGAAACCGGGAGCAGGAATTATTCACCAAGTAGTTTTAGAAAATTATGCTTTTCCGGGTGGTATGATGATTGGAACCGATTCACACACTGTAAATGCAGGTGGATTAGGAATGTTAGCCATCGGAGTAGGTGGTGCTGATGCCGTAGATGTAATGTCAGGAATGGCATGGGAATTGAAATTTCCAAAATTAATTGGAGTAAAATTAACCGGAAAATTATCAGGTTGGACCGCTCCAAAAGACGTAATTTTAAAGGTAGCCGGAATTCTAACTGTAAAAGGCGGAACCGGTGCTGTTGTTGAATATTTTGGCGAAGGTGCTATCGCCATGTCGTGTACCGGAAAAGGAACGATTTGTAATATGGGTGCAGAAATTGGAGCTACCACATCAACATTTGGTTATGATGCTTCAATGGATCGCTATTTACGTTCAACAGGAAGACCAGATGTGGCTGATGCAGCTAACAAAGTAGCTCAACATTTAACGGCAGACCCGGAAGTGTATGCTAATCCCGAACAGTATTTTGATCAAGTAATCGAAATCAATTTATCGGAATTAGAACCACATTTAAATGGACCTTTTACACCGGATTTGGCTACGCCAATTTCTAAAATGAAAGAGGAAGCTATCAAAAATAATTGGCCTTTAAAAATTGAAGTAGGTTTGATTGGTTCTTGTACCAATTCATCATACGAAGATATTGCTCGAGCAGCTTCCTTAGCCAAACAAGTTTCTGAAAAAAATTTAAAAACCAAAGCTCAATTTACGATCACACCAGGTTCTGAAACCGTTCGTTATACCATTGAACGTGATGGATTTATCGATACGTTTGACAAAATTGGAGCTACTGTTTTTGCAAATGCGTGCGGTCCATGTATCGGAATGTGGGACAGAGAAGGAGCAGAGAAAGAAGAACGTAATACCATCGTTCATTCATTCAACCGAAATTTTTCTAAACGTGCCGATGGAAATCCAAATACATTAGCTTTTGTGGGTTCTCCTGAGTTGGTTACCGCTTTAGCTATTGCCGGAGATTTAGGATTTAATCCGTTAACTGATACATTAATTAATGAAGACGGTGAAGAAGTGAGATTAGATGAACCAACCGGAAACGAATTACCTCCAAAAGGTTTTGATGCAGAAGATCCGGGTTATCAAGCTCCTGCCGAAGATGGTAGTGGTGTTCAGGTAGCTGTGAGTCCGACTTCAGAACGTTTACAATTGTTGGAGCCATTTTTACCTTGGGATGGAAAAAATATCACCAACGCAAAATTATTAATCAAAGCATTCGGAAAATGTACAACCGACCACATTTCAATGGCGGGTCCTTGGTTGCGTTTCCGTGGTCATTTGGATAATATTTCGAATAATATGTTGATTGGAGCTGTGAATGCTTACAATCAAAAAACAAATTCTGTTAAAAATCAATTAACAGGTGAATATGATGCTGTTCCTGCGGTGCAAAGAGCTTATAAAGCTGCCGGAGTTCCTTCGATTGTGGTTGGAGATCACAATTACGGAGAAGGTTCGTCAAGAGAACACGCAGCCATGGAACCTCGATTCTTGGGTGTAAAAGCGGTTTTAGTAAAATCATTTGCTCGTATTCACGAAACAAATTTGAAAAAACAAGGAATGTTGGCGTTAACATTTGCGAATGAAGCAGATTACGACAAAATTCAAGAAAACGACACCATCAATTTTGTTGATTTAGTAAGTTTCACACCTGGAAAACCTTTGACATTAGAATTCGTTCATGCGGATGGAAGTAAAGATGTGATTATTGCCAATCATTCGTACAATGAAAGCCAAATTGGTTGGTTTGTTGCCGGATCTGCTTTAAATTTAATTGCAGCTGCCGGAAAAGCTTAAATCTTAGTATGCCATTTTATAGAAAAACTCCTGAGCAATCGGGAGTTTTTTGTTTTAATGAATGGAATAATTGGATTAAACTCCTACTTTCCATGAACTTCAACCATTCCGTTATGCCAAAAAACTTTGTCATAATAAAATTCAATACTAGTTAAGTTGTGTTTCTTTTTTATGAAACATTTACCTACCACTTTTGCCTCTTTACCCAAAACGGTTACTACAGCATTGTGTTTAATTTTATTTTGTTGAAAAAGCGAAAATATTTTTTGAGCAATGTCTTGGCGTATTGTCATTTTAGCATTGAATGTACTCACGACTACTGTTCCGGTTTTGGTTTTAGCAATCAATTCCATGCTGTTTTGACCATGTTGGTAGGCAACAGGTTTGTTTTGTGCATACGACAAATTACAGGTGAATATCACCAGGAATAGTAGGTTTTTCATAATAGATTCTTGGGTTAAATCTCTAGTATACAAACTCTAAAACTCAAAATCTATTGTTCTTTGATCTAAATTTTAATAAAAAAAATCCGCTTCAAACGAATGAAACGGATTTTATTCAACTATATAACCTGATTAATAATAAGCGTACCGTTGTACTTTAGAAATATATTTCGCTAAACGAATTACTTGATGGCTGTAGCCAAATTCGTTATCATACCAAACGTATAAAACCACATTTTTTCCGTCGGCAGACACAATAGTGGCATTGCTGTCATAAATTGAAGGAGCATTTGTGCCCACAATGTCCGAAGAAACCAATTCATTGTTGAGCGAATATTTAATTTGCTCCACCAATTGACCTTCTAAAGCATATTTTTTCATGATTTCATTCACTTCTTGTACCGAAGTTTCTCTGCTTACTTCCAAATTTAAAACCACCAACGAACCATTCGGAACCGGAACTCGAATGGCATTGGATGTTAATTTTCCGGCTAAACTTGGTAATGCTTTTGCAACAGCACTTCCGGCACCGGTTTCGGTAATTACCATATTTAAAGCAGCAGCACGACCTCTTCGGTATTTGTTGTGCATGTTATCAACCAAATTTTGATCGTTTGTGTAGGCGTGAATGGTTTCTAAATGACCTTTTACAACACCTAGCGTATCTTCTACAGCTTTTAAAATTGGAGTAATGGCATTAGTTGTACAAGAAGCCGCTGAAAAAATATCCACTTTATCCGGATTATGATCTTTGTGATTCACACCATACACAATATTTGGAACTCCTTTTCCGGGAGCAGTTAACAATACTTTTGAAGCTCCTTTGGAAGTAAGATGTCTTTTCAAGGCTTCTTCTGTCGTAAAAGCTCCGGTGTTATCAATAATTAATGCGTCTTCAATTCCGTAAGCAGTATAATCAATTTCTTCCGGTGAATTGGCAGAAATAATATGTACCGTAGTTCCGTTAATTAGCAACGCATTGTTTTTTGGATCAGCTATAACAGAACCTTGAAAATCGCCGTGAACCGAATCATATCGCAATAAAGAAGCTCTTTTTTCTAAAATTGTAGCATCATTTTTATCTCTTGTCACAATCGCACGAAGGCGTAATTGGTTTCCTTTTCCGGTTTTAGACATTAATTCTCTGGCTAACAATCGGCCAATTCTTCCAAAACCATATAAAACAACATCTTTCGGTTTGATGGAATTTGATTCTTTTGCTTTTCGCAATTTATCAATTACAAACGATTTGGTGTTGTGGTATTTGTCATCTTCCAAATGATATTCATACGTTAATTTACCAATATCTAATTTTGATGGTGGTAAGTCCAACGACAACATTTCGCGAGCAATTTCAACCGAGTCGAAAATTGAGATAGGTTTACCTACAAATTCGCCCGCATATTCGTGCAAGTTCAAAATTTCAGATACATTTTTGTCTATCAATTGATTACGGAAAAGAACCACTTCAATCGATTTATCATACCACAAATCGCTAATGATTTTGATAAATTCAACGCCGGCTCTTCTGCGGTCTGCTTGAAACGAAAGCTCTTTTTCGTACAATGAAGGATTGCTGTTCATACTTTAAAAATTAGTTGGTGTTGTAAAATTTTGTGCAAAAGTATAGATTTCAAACGTTTTCGTAAACTTTTTTTGCTTTTTTTTAAATAAAAAAATCCTGCAAAATCAAATTCTGACTTTGCAGGACTACCCTAACTATAACCTAATTTATAATATGATTCGCATTACTTGTCCATTGCGAAGCATCAGTTCAACACGAACGCCTTCTTTTTCGGTTTTACTTCCCAAGCCTCTTGAAATAGTTTCAACATCGGTGGCTTTTACACCATCAATACTTAAAATAATACTTCCTTTTAATTCATCAGCATAAGGTGCCAATTTTTCATTCGTAATATCTTTGATTTTTACTCCTTGTTTTAATTTGAATCGTTGTTTATCAGCTGGTTCTAAATCTTCCAATTCCAATCCGTAAAATTCATAATTCAATAGTTCTTTTTTGGTTAATTTCACCGGAATTACTAATCTTCTTCCATCACGATTTACCGTAACATTTATTTCATCATTCGGACGTTTCGTATTTACATAACCCGAAAGTTCGGCAAATGAAGTCACATTTTGATTGTCTAATTTCAAAATAACATCACCCGATTTGATGCCTGCTTTTTCAGCACCGGAATTTTTAGTTACTTTATTTACATAAAATCCTTGCGATTCAGTAAGGTTCAATTCTTTTGAAGTTGCACCGTTTAATTCTCGTCCTTCAATACCCAAAATTCCTCTTTGAACATTGCCATATTCCATAATATCTTCGATAATTTTTCTAGTGATATTAGAAGGAACAGCAAATGAATAACCCACATAACTTCCAGTGTTTGATGAAATCATCGTATTGATTCCAACTAATTCGCCGCGTGTGTTCACCAATGCACCACCGCTGTTTCCAGGGTTTACAACAGCATCCGTTTGAATAAACGATTGAATTCCGCTTGTATCTAAATTTCTGGCTTTCGCCGAAACAATTCCGGCTGTCACAGTAGAATTTAGATTGTATGGATTTCCAACTGCCAAAACCCATTCGCCTACTTTCACTTGATCAGAATCAGCAAAAATGGCATAAGGCAATTTTTCATCCGTTTCCACTTTTAGCAACGCAATATCCATTTTGGAATCGGATCCAATTAATTTTGCCGGATATGTTTTTTTATTATTTAAGGTAATTTCTAATTCAGTTGCTCCCTGAATAACGTGATTATTAGTCACCACATAACCGTCTTCTGAAATAATTACCCCAGAACCGGTTCCAATTTGTTGTTGCTGTTGCCCGCCTCGATGACCATACATAAATTCAATCGGATTGTAAACTGTTCTGTAGGATACATTTTTAACGTGCACAACTTGGTTTAAAGCTGAGCCGGCCGCTTCCGTAAAATCGACTGTTTCTGCCGAAAGGCCAACATTTTTAGTTGCAAACATCGGTGCGGTTGTCACAATGTTTTTGCTTGTAATTGAATTTTCTTCAATAAATAGTTTATACGTTCCTAACGTGATAACACCACTAAATAAGGATACTAAAAATAAATTGGTTACGTTTTTCATAGATAATCTAATTTTAGTTTATTAATGTAAATTTATATGTTTTATTGTTTCGATAAATTAGGTTTAACGCTCTTTAACAGACCTTAACTTTTCTTTAAAATAATTGTACTTTTGTATTCTATATTATTCTAAAATGACCATTCAATTTTTTAAATACCAGGGAACGGGCAACGACTTTATCATGATTGATAATCGTCAGGGAGTTTTCTCCAAAAATAATACCAAACTCATCAAACAGCTCTGCGATAGACGTTTCGGAATAGGTGCTGACGGTTTGATATTACTAGAAAATGACAAAATTTCAGATTTTAAAATGGTCTATTATAATTCCGATGGAAATGAAAGTTCAATGTGCGGAAATGGTGGCCGATGTATCGTGGCTTTTGCGAAACAACTGAATGTCATTGAAAATGAAACCACTTTTATAGCTGTAGATGGAGAACATTATGCCAAAATTTCAGTTGATGGAATCGTTTCGCTACAAATGAAAAATGTGGATGAAATAAAAATGGCTTCTGATTATGTTTTTTTGAACACCGGATCGCCACATCATATTACGTTAGTGGAAGATGTAAAATCGGTTCCAGTAAAAGAAATTGGTAGCCAAATTCGATACAGTGATTTGTATGGAAAAGCAGGAAGTAATGTCAATTTTGTGGAAATAATCTCCGATTCACTTTTTGCCGTTCGAACATACGAAAGAGGCGTAGAAGATGAAACTTTATCGTGCGGAACAGGCGTTACAGCCACCGCAATTGCGATGAATGCTATCGGAAAAACAGCTGCAAATGAAATTTCATTATTAGTAGAAGGTGGCGAATTGAAAGTCACTTTCAAAAAAGAAGGGAAAAATTATACTAATGTTTTCTTAATCGGACCGGCATCATTTGTTTTTGATGGAAAAATTGAATTAGCTACAATATAAAATGAGTTCATTACAAGGAAAACACGTCTATTTAAGAGCTTTGGAACCCGATGATTTGGAGTTTGTCTATAGACTGGAAAATGACACTTCTGTGTGGGAAGTTAGTCAAACGCAAACGCCATACAGTATGTTTTTGATTAAAAGTTATCTGGAAAATGCCCACAAAGATATTTATGAAGTCAAACAATTGCGTTTAGCTATTTGCAAAAATGAAACGTTTGAAGCCATTGGTTTGATAGATTTATTTGATTTTGATCCCAAAAACAATCGAGCCGGAATTGGAATTGTCATTCAAAATCCAGAAGATAGAAGTGTAGGTTTTGGAAAAGAAGCGTTGGAATTACTCATTGCTTACGCGAAAAATTATTTGCACATTCATCAACTTTTTGCCAATATTTCAGTGACTAATTTGGCTAGTAAAACGTTATTTACGTCCTTTGGTTTTGAATTAATCGGAATAAAAAAAGATTGGATTTTTAGTGACGGAAATTATTCAGACGAAGCATTCTATCAATTAATTATAAAAAAATAATTTAGTAAAAATGAATTTTAAAAAGATAATCCTCTATGTTTCCTTAGCGATTTTATTGATCGTTGCTTATTTCGGGTTTAAAGTCTATCAAATTGTTTTTACCCCAAATACAAGCTTTTCAGAAGAAAAAGTGACGGTTTTTGTTCCAACAAATGCCAATTTTGAAGAAGTTAAATCCATTGTTTCTCCGTACATAAAAGATATGGATAAGTTTGAAACCTTAGCCAATCGCAGAGGATATTCTACGGAAGTGAAAGCCGGAAAATTTGAGTTAACTAAAAATATGAATACCAATTCCATTGTTTCGGCTTTACGAAGAAGTGTTCCCGTTCGAGTAACGTTTAACAACCAAGAACGTTTGGAAAATTTTGCCGGACGAATTTCTTCTCAAATTGAAGCCGACAGTATTCAGCTACTGCAGGCTTTTAAAAATCCAAAATTTTTAGAAGAAAACGGTTTTACAGAAGAAACGGTTTTTACATTATTATTACCCAACACATTTGAATTTTATTGGGATACTTCTGCCGAAAAATTCAGAAATCAAATGGCAAAAGAATATTTTCGATTTTGGAATGATGAGCGAAAAGCCAAAGCGGAAAAATTGGGATTAACGCCAATTGAAGTTTCTATTTTAGCTTCCATCGTTCATAAAGAAACGGCAAAAGTGGAAGAACGTCCTCGTGTTGCAAAAGTTTATTTGAATCGAATGAATATCGGAATGCCTTTGCAAGCTGATCCAACAGTGATTTATGCATTTAAATTAGTATCAAATGACTTTAATCAAGTGATTAAACGAGTGTATTACAAACATTTGGAAGTAGAATCTCCATACAATACGTATCGAAATGCAGGCTTGCCACCCGGACCTATTTTTATGGCAGATGTCAATGCAATTGATGCCGTTTTAAATCCGGAACAACACGATTTTCTTTATTTCTGTGCCAGTGTCGAACGTTTTGGTTATCACGAATTTGCCACCACATTGGAACAACATAATGTGAATGCAAGAAAATATGCTGCTTGGTTAAATGCTCAAACATCCGGAAACTAATTGAGAAATTCTATTATCATAGTTTTTATATTTTGTTTGCTGTTTGCAAATAGTTCAGTTGCTCAATCCGGTTTAAATGAATTCTTAGAACCTTCCGATACATTAAACACAAAAAAGAGAAATTTAGTTATCGTTTCCGAATCAGTTTTAACCTCTGCTGCTTTAATTGGATTAAACCAACTTTGGTATGCCGATTACGAAAAATCGTCTTTCCGATTTAAAAATGATAATAATGATTGGCTTCAAATGGATAAAGCCGGACACGTTTATTCTTCCTATCATTTGGGTCGATTGAGTGCCGAAATGCTCGCTTGGAGCGGAGTTTCCAAAAAAAATCAATTAATTTATGGAGCCGGTTACGGTTTTGTTTTTCTAACCGCAGTAGAAGTTTTTGATGGCTATTCTGCCGAATGGGGATTTTCGTGGGGCGATGTAGCAGCCAATGCAACCGGAACAGCTTTATATGTTTCACAGGAATTGTTGTGGAATGAGCAACGAATAATCCCTAAATTTTCTTTCCACAACACTAAGTACGCCAATCAACGACCGGAATTATTAGGTGAAAATTTCAATGAACAAATTCTGAAAGATTATAACGGTCAAACGTATTGGCTCTCTGCGAATATTCATTCATTTGCTAAAACATCCAAAATACCAAAATGGTTAAATTTAGCTGTTGGTTATAGTGCAGAAGGTATGCTTTCTTCCCAAAAAAATGATTTCATGATAAATGATGATAGATTTCGTCAATTTTACTTAAGTTTTGACGTTGATTTATCGAAAATTGAAACCAATTCACACTTTTTAAAGACCATTTTCTCACTTTTTAATACGGTCAAAATTCCTGCTCCCACCTTTGAAATCAATAGCTCAGGGAAGTCTAAATTTCACGTTTTCTACTTTTAGAAAAGTTTAACTTGTTGATAGTCAATTTTGTAATAAAAATGCGTATATTTGCACCGTGAAATTCAAGATGGTGACAGAGCTTGAGAAATAAACATATATGTCGAAAAAATGGTATTTTTATTCTTGTATAGCCTTGATTGTAGGCGTAATTACTACAGGTTTTAAACCATATAAATTTGAGAATTTGAATTGGTTTTATGTAAATGAATCGGATGAGGTTTTACATTACACCGTTCCCACTGCAGAAGAATTGGAATATACAAACGTAATATTCCCACAAACCGGGAAAACTTATGCCGGTTTTAAACAAGCCTTAGCTTTTAAAGAATCACAAGGAAAATATCATTTAGTGAATTCCTTTGGATATATGGGAAAATACCAATTTGGTATGGGAACATTGCGAACTATTGGTGTTCGTGATAGTCTAGCATTTATGAATTCCCCAAAATTACAAGAAAAAGCATTTAATGCCTTAGCTTCCATTAACAAATGGATTCTTCGTGATGAAATTGAAAAATACGAAGGTAAAGTTATTAAAGGTGTAACAATCACTGAATCAGGATTGTTGGCTGCTGCACACTTAGGCGGTGCAGGTTCTGTGAAGAAATTTCTAAAAAGTAACGGAAACCGCAGTATTAAAGACGGTTTTGGAACTTCTATTAAAAGTTATATCAAAAAATTTGGAGGTTATGATACGTCGCACATTGTGGCAAACAAGAATGCGAAAGTGAAATAAATCAGGATTTCTGAATAATAAAAATTGTAGGTCGGTTGTGTAAATCGACCTTTGTCTTTTTCCAATCGTTTATAGAAAGTGTTTTGATGAATTCGGTTGGTAAAGTAATATCCGTTGCAATACAAAGTCGTGTAGAATTTTGAAGCGATTGCAAAATATCTTCAAGTAATTTATTGTTGCGATAGGGTGTTTCAATAAATAGCTGAGCCTGATTTTTTTCGAACGATAATCTTTCCAAATTTTTTAAGGCTGATTTCTTTTCACTTTTATCAATGGGCAAATAACCGTTAAATGCAAAACTTTGCCCGTTCATTCCGGAACCCATTAAAGCGAGTAGGATAGAAGATGGTCCAACCAACGGCACCACTTGAATTCCTCTTTCATGAGCCAATTTCACAATCACAGCTCCCGGATCGGCTACACCGGGGCAACCTGCTTCACTCATTAAACCCACATTTCTTCCTTCCAAACACGGTTGAATCATTGCGTTGTGTTCTGAAATCTCGGTGTGTTTATTCAATACATTAATTCTGAGATTCGCTTGCACTTTTTCAGGATTGATTGATTTGATGAATTTACGTGCTGTTTTTTCGTTTTCCACTACATAATCATTGATGAAGTCTATGGCTCTTTTTACAGTTTGCGGCAGCACATCATCAGGAGCAACTTCACCTAACGTGGTTGGAATTAAATATAGTTTTCCTAAAAAAGTGATGGGTTTCATATTATTTCTTTTCTAAAAGCTTGTTAGCAATACTCTCACAAGCTTCCTCCAACATTTCAAAAACTTGATCAAAATTACTTTGAATGCCACTGTATGGATCCGGAACATCGACATTTTCACCGGGAAAAAGTTCATCTAAAATGAGTTGCACTTTCTTTTTCTCATCCTCGTTTTTTGCCATATTAATTACATCAGCGTAATTGTTGGTGTCCATTACATAAATATAATCATACTCCTGAAAAAAAGATGGTTTGAATAATTTTCCGCGTTGATTGGTAATATCAATTCCATTTTTTTCTGCTGTAAGGATTGATCTTTTATCGGGTGGATTTCCAACATGCCAATGACCCGTTCCGGCGGAATCCACTAAAAAGTCATTTTTGGGAAGTTTAGAGGCCAAAATACCTTCTGCCAATGGCGAACGGCAAATATTTCCCAAACAAACCATTAAAATTTTAACTGGCATAAAATGTAGATTCTTTAAAAATAATTTCAGTATTCAAATGTAGTAAGAATACTGAAATTATCATTTTATAAGGAAAGCTTTTTATGAATGTCATCCACAAATTTTCTAAATTGTTTATCTGTAGTAACTAAATTATCAACGGTTTTGCATGCATGCAATACAGTTGCGTGATCACGGTCTCCAATTTGTGAACCAATGTTTGCCAAAGAAGCTTTAGTGAATTTCTTAGCAAAAAACATCGCTAATTGTCTGGCTTGCACCACGTGACGTTTTCTGGTTTTGGATTGTAATGTATCAATATCTAATTGAAAATAATCGGAAACTACTTTCTGAATATAATCGATAGAGATTTCTCTTTTTACATTTTTAACGAATTTCTCAACAACTCCTTTTGCTAATTCTAACGTAACTTCTTTTTTATTGAAAGAAGATTGAGCAATTAATGAGATGATAGCACCTTCTAATTCTCTTACATTTGATTTGATGTTACGAGCAACATATTCTATAATTTCGTCAGGCATTTCTACGCCGTCACGATACAAAATATTTTTTAGGATTGAAATTCGTGTTTCATAATCAGGCTGATGCAATTCTGCCGATAATCCCCATTTGAAACGAGACAACAAACGTTGTTCAATATCCTGCATGTCAACCGGAGCTTTGTCTGAGGTTAAGATAACCTGTTTTCCGTTTTGATGAAGGAAATTAAAAATGTGAAAAAACACATCTTGCGTTCCTGATTTTCCTGATAAGAATTGTACATCATCAATAATCAGCACATCAATTAACTGATAAAAATGAATAAAGTCATTTCGAGTGTTTTTCTTAACCGAGTCAATGTATTGTTGTGTAAAAACTTCTGCAGATATATACAAAACAGTTTTATCCGGATATTTATCTTTTATTTCTACGCCAATGGCATGAGCAAGGTGTGTTTTACCTAAACCAACTCCACCAAAAATTAATAATGGATTAAATGAAGTTCCGCCAGGTTTATTAGCCACCGCCATACCGGCAGAACGAGCTAATCGGTTTGAATCACCTTCTAAAAAGTTATCAAAACTGTAATTGGCATTTAATTGTGATTCAATTTTTAAATTCCTGATACCCGGAATCACAAATGGGTTTTTAAGCTCAGGACTAAGATTTTTAAAGGGTGCGTCTACATCTTGTGGTTTAACCGGACTTCTATGGGCACTTGGTAATTGTTCCGTAAAAGGTTGTTTATTGCCGTAAGTGTTTTCCATTTTGATTTTATACAGTAACTTTGCATTTTTTCCAAGTTCTTTGGTCAAGGCCACTTTAAGTAATTTTACATAGTGTTCCTCTAACCATTCATAGAAAAATTTGCTGGGTACTTGAATGTATAAAGCATTGTCTGTGAGTTCCACTGACTTAATCGGTTCGAACCAAGTTTTGTAGGCTTGCTCCTGAATATTGTCTTTTATAAATGATAGACAGTTCTCCCATACCGATTCCGCAGTTTTGCTCATAAATTCTATAAATTTTGTTGTTTACTAAAGGTTATCTTACAAAGAAAACAGGGTGTTTCTTTATTAACTTTTGGGATAACAAATATGTGAACAAAAAAACGTAAAAAAAAATAAAATGCTATTGATTTTATAAAAAAAATGTTGTAAAGATGATTAATGACTTAAAAATACAATAAAGAAAAATATTACAGAAAATTATGAAAGAACATCAATTAAACGTTCGAGTGCGTTATTCCGAAACAGATCAAATGGGCGTTGTTTACCATGGTAATTATTTGCCTTATTTTGAGATAGGACGCGTGGAATGGCTTAGAAATCAAGGTATTTCCTATAAAAGCATGGAAGAAAGTGGAGTTGCACTTCCTATTGTTAATATCAACATAAATTACAAAAAACCAGCACGTTACGATGATTTACTTATTGTAAAAACTAAATACAAAAATCAAAGCTCTGTGAAGATAGAATTTGAATGTAAAATTGAAAACGAAAATGGTGAGTTATTAACAACTGCCGATTTTGTTTTGGTGTTTGTAGACATAAAAACAGGCAAACCAATCTTACCACCAGAAAATATTAAAATGATAATTGATAAAATGGAATTATTAGAAAATTAATCCAATTTTTTAATTTCTATTTCAAATAAATTGGAAAAAATGTCGAAAGTTGTTTCGGCATTTTTTTTTCGAGTGGAAATGATGAGTTCGCAATTCATTTCCATTTTTTGAGAAACGATTTCCAAGTTTTTTTCTTTGATTACTCGCATCACTTTGTTCATGTTTTTATAGTCGAATGTGAGTTGAAAATTAACATCAATTGTTTTTTCTATAATTTGAGCATTTTCTAAACTCATTTGAGCAGCGGTTTTGTATGCGGAAATCAATCCGCCAACGCCTAATTTTACTCCGCCAAAATAGCGAACTACTACAATTACTATATTGGTAACTTCAAATGATTGAATTTGTCCATAAATTGGCATTCCGGCACTATTGTTGGGTTCTCCGTCATCATTGGCTCTGAAACTTATTTTTTCTGTACCAATTTGATACGCGTAGCACCAATGTCTTGCCGAAAAATGTTGCTTTTTTAATTGTTCTAAATGAATTTTTACATCTTCTTCATTCAGAATAGGAAATGCATAACCGAAGAATTTGCTGTTTTTTTCTTTGAACAGAATTTCTTCGGATGGAGCAGAAATAGTTTTATACGTATCTTTTGATTCGTTCATATCAACTTGTAACAAGAAAAATAGCCAATAATGCCATGGCAATTCCGATAGCGTTTCGCATGGAAATTTTTTCATTAAAAAATAAAATACCAACCAATGTCGAAACCATTACAATCGCAACATTGTGAATCGTGAAAATTGTTGAACTTTCAAAAACTTCGCTATCCAACATTTTGATTAAATAATAGAGTGAAAAATAATTTGGTACCCCCAAAATAAATCCGGCTAAAATATTTTTACCCTTTATTTTCATTTTATTTTTTATGACATTTATTATAATTACAACAACACCAACCAAAAAAGCCATCAAAAAAGTATGTGATGAAAATAATGAGATTTCATTTTCAGGTAAATAATCATTCTGCAATATTTTCAAACTTGTATCAATTGCACCGGCACCAAAAAAAACTAAAAGCGGGAAAAGTAAGTTTTTTGAATCAGAAACAGCACCTTTTTCTTTTTTTGAAGTGAAATAAACAGCAACCAATGCCATTATGATACCGATGATTTTGGCAATCCCCAACTTCTCATTAAATAACAATACGCCAAAACTGATTGGAATAATTACCGACATTTTTGAAGCAACCGATGCCACCGAAAGTCCGTTTCGTTGCGAGGTTATTGCTGTCGCATAAAAAACACCAATAAATAAAAAGCCTAGCATAAAGCTTCCCGGATACCATTGTTTTTCAATAATGTGGTTGTAATCAAAATCAACTTCTGTGAAGAACAAACCTATTATAAACGCTGTAAAATAGTTTACAACTAATGCTTGTAATGTGTTGATTTCGAATCGAGAATAAAGTTTTAAAATGACAAAAAGAACAGCGTTAAAAAGAACACTTAAAATAATGTATGTCACAGGGTAATTATTTTTTTTGCGAATAATTCAGTTACATCTTCCTGCCCAACTTGCAAATTCCATACTTCAATTCCTAGCGAAGCGGCAGCATCTGTGTTCTCTTTTTTGTCATCCACAAAAAGCGTTCGTTTGGGTGCCAAATCATGTTTGTTGATAAGGTGTTTAAAAATATTTACGTCCGGTTTTCTCATGCCTAGTTCATACGAATAATATACTTTTTCAAAACAATTATAAAAATCGCGTGTGACCGACATTCCTTCTTTATGTTCAAAATGGTCAATGTGAATCATATCGGTGTTGGTGAGCAAAAACAATCTGTATTTTCCTTTTAAACTTTGTAAAAATTCTAAACGATATTCAGGAAAATCTCCTAAAACAGCATTCCACGCTTTTCTAATTTCATCAATAGATGCGTCCGGAAGGTGTTTCTGAAAACCTTGAATAAACTCTAATTCGGTTGCTTTGCCAATTTCAAATCGTTTATTCAATTCGTCCAAATCGGCATGCCATTCTTTTAAACCTAAATTGCGAAACGCTTTTTCTACACCCGGTTTGTCCAAGTTTATGAAAATATCCCCAAAATCGAAAATAATTGTATTAATCATGCCGTTTAAGAATTAAAAGTTCATCGTTTAAAATAGTTGTTCGTTTCACGGTTTCGCCTGCAAGGCTTGGGGCTTTTGTTCCTTGCTGAAAAAGCAAACTTCCTTTAAAAATTCTAGCTTCATCCCACAAATTTGCATCAATAAAGGTTTGTAATGTTTGAAGTCCGCCCTCAATTATGACCGATTGAATGCCTTTTTGAAAAAGTAAGCTACTAATTTTTTCAGCAAGTTGATTATCAAAGATAATAGTTTCGAAGTTACAATTTTCAACCGAAACAAAATTTTCCTTTTCTGTTATAAAAATAGTTTGTTGCTTTCCGTTTTTTACTTCGTAATCGTTGGAAATTTTTCCAGAACGATCTAAAACAATTCTTATGGGATTATTTCCCTGCCAATCTCTACTGTTCAATTGCGGATTGTCTGCCAAAACAGTGTTTGTTCCCACCAAAATTGCCTGTTCTTCTGTTCGCCATTTGTGAACCAATTGTCTGGAATACAAATTGGTAATCCAAACCGGTTTTTGTTCATTTTTTGATTGAGGAGAAAGAAAACCATCGGCACTTTCTGCCCATTTCAAAATAATGAAAGGTCTTTTTTGGTTGTGAAATGTAAAGAACCTTCGATTAAGTTCAATACATTTTTTTTCTAAAATACCAACGGTAACAGTTGCTCCCGATTGATGAAGCTTTTCAATTCCTTTTCCGGCTACTTTTTCATTAGGATCGACTGTTCCCACCACAACATTCGGAATTTTATGATGAATGATTAAATCACTACAAGGCGGTGTTTTTCCAAAATGACTACATGGTTCTAAACTAACGTAAATAGTTGATTTTGAAAGAAGTGATTTGTCTTTCACAGAATTTACTGCATTTACTTCCGCATGTGGTTCGCCTGCTTTTTGATGCCAACCTTCGCCGATAATTTGGTTTTCAAACACAATTACACTGCCAACCATCGGGTTAGGGTAGGTGGTTCCCAAACCGTTTTTGGCCAATTCAAGGCAACGTTGCATGTATTTTTTGTGATTCATTAGAACACAAAATTACGCTTTTTGTCTAAAAAAGTAGAAATAGTTTTACTTTTACAACTTATTAAATGAATTGATTTTTATGATTACCATCCGACCTATTCAAGAACCTGATAATGAAATGATTGCTGCCGTAATCCGTTCCGTTTTAATTGAACACGATGTGCCAAAAGTTGGAACTGCTTATGCAGATGTTTCGTTGGATCGTATGTTTGAAACCTATTCCGCACCAAGAAGTTCTTATTTCGTGGTTGAAAATGATGGCAAAATTATTGGTGGAACCGGCATTAGTCAGTTAGAAAATGAAGCGGAAACCATTTGCGAATTGCAAAAAATGTATTTTTTATCAGAAGCCAGAGGATTAGGTTTGGGTTCTGAAATGATGGAGAAATGTTTGACATTTGCTCAGTCTGTTGGATTTGAAAAATGTTATTTGGAAACCATGCCGTATATGCAAGCTGCACAAAAATTATACTTGAGATTCGGTTTTGTTTACATAGACAAACCGATGGGATGCACGGGTCACACTTCTTGTCCGGTTTGGATGTTGAAAGAATTATAATTGATTATGACTTTTAAAGAAATAAAATCTTCCTTTCGCAGCGAATTGTATCCTTTTTTTGATGAGCAAGAAATTGATAGTTTCTTTTATTTGGTGTTGGAAAAATTCCATCAATTAAAACGAGTTGATTTGGCTTTGCAACCCAATTTGAAAGTTTCCGAATCAGAATTGGTACAATGGAAACTTGTTTTGGAACAATTAAAAAACCAAAAACCCATTCAATATATAGTAGGAGAAACGTTTTTTTGCGATTTGATTTTTAAAGTGAATGAGCATACATTAATTCCACGACCCGAAACAGAAGAATTAGTGTATTGGATTTTAGAGGAAGTCAAAAATAAAAATAATTTCAATTCAACCATTGTTGATATCGGAACCGGAACCGGATGTATTCCCATTTCCCTGAAGAAGAATTTACCGAAATCAACGGTTTTTGGCATTGACATTTCGGAAGAAGCGTTAAAAGTAGCCAACGAAAATGCTCAAATGAATGAGGTTGACGTTCAGTTTATGCAAAAAAATATTTTAGAAACTTCCGATTTACAAAATCAATTTGATGTAATTGTTTCCAATCCGCCGTATGTAAGGAATCTTGAAAAGGCAGAAATCAATACGAATGTTTTGGCTTTTGAACCGCATTTAGCATTGTTTGTTTCAGATGAAGATCCACTAATTTTTTACAGGAAAATTGCTGAGTTAGCTCAACAAAATCTGAAGCCGAATGGTTTGTTGTTTTTTGAAATTAATCAGTATTTAGGAAAAGAAACTGTTTCTCTATTAACTGATTTGGGATTTAAAAACATTGAATTGCGGAAGGATATTTATGGAAATGATAGGATGGTGAAGACGTCTTTTGGTTGAAATTAGAATTCAGAATTCAGAATTTAGAATTCAGAATTTAGAATTTTTCGATTTTAACAATTTTTAAAATCAGTGTTCATTGAATAGGTAATCGTAGGTTTGAAATTAAATTATTTTTTTGAACCATATAAGTCATATAAGTTCAAATAATTTTTTTTTTCAAACCATTAAGAAATTAAGGGACATTAAGGCTTTTGTCGCGTGGTTTTTAACTTTTACACCTGACAGGTTTCAAAAACCTGTCAGGTGTATTTTAGCACTTTCGTTTTCATGGTTTCCTTTTTAGCCCCGATTGAGACGGTAGCCCCGCCTTGGCGGGCTAAAGGCGAAAGCGGGAACATGGTTTACTGAAAAAGCCCGAGCCATTCGCTTCAAAAAAATTAACGATTATTGGTTTTTAGAACCTTTTACCCATTACCAATAACCAATTACCATAACTATTCATACCGCAAAGCCTCCACCGGATCCAATTTAGAAGCCTTAATTGCAGGATATAACCCTGAAACCAACGCCACCACAAAACTCGTAACCACAGCTGCAATTATTGCCATCCAAGGGATGACGAAGGTGAATTCTAATAAAGATGCAGCGATTGAACCAAAGGTTACACCTAAAATAATTCCTACCAATCCACCTAATTGACCAATGACAATTGTTTCGGTGAAAAACTGAAAAGCGATTGTTTTTCGTTTGGCACCCAGGGCTTTTCGCACACCAATTTCCCGAGTTCTTTCGGTTACGGAGACGAGCATGATGTTCATTAAAGCAATGGAAGAACCAAAAATTGTAATGATGCCAATTATCCAAGCTGAAGCACTCAACACAGAAGTTAGCGATAAAATTTGATTGATTAATTCGTCACTTCGAATGATTCCGAAATTGTTTTCTTCTACCGGATTTTGTTTCCGAACTTGTCGCATGGTAATCATTGCCTGATCGATAGCGGCTTCCAGCAATTCTTTTTTCTCCACCATCACACTCAAATTGTAATTGATGTTGGGCTGCGTGAACAACGAACGAGCTACTTGAATCGGAATCATCACCCGCAAATCCTGACTGTTTCCAAAGGTTGAACCTTCTTCTTTTAAAATACCAATTACTTTAAATTTTGCTCCGCGAATGGAAATGACTTTGTCAATTGGATTGACATCTTTTAGTAATCCTTTTTCAAAATCGGAACCCACGACACAAACATAATTATTGTTTTCGATATCAAAACCGGTAAAATTTCGACCGGCAGCTAATTCTAAGCCTGAATTTGGAGCAAAATTTTCATCAACACCAACAACAGTGATTTCCGGATCGGTCTTTTTGTTTTCAAACTTTACTTCGGCCGTTGAAGTAGCAATAAAGGAAAGCGATGAATTGGTAAACGGATAGTTGTATTTTTCCTGAAAATCTTTTGCTTGCGGGTAGGATATAATTGGGTTAATTTTTTCTCGTTCACCTCTTCGGCCTCCACCGATTCGTACTTCCAATTCATATTGCCGAATCGTAAAAGTATTGGCTCCCATCGATGCAAAATTAGAAGATAAGGTGTTTTCTAATGCAGAAACAACGGTTAAAATACTCACCAATGCCGTGATTCCGATGGCAATAATGATGATTGTCAAAATCGTACGAAGCAACTGAGTTTTGATAGAACCCAACGCAATTTTTATATTTTCTTTTACTAAACTGGCCATATCTTCATTTGACACGAATTTACATTTTTTGTTACACGTTTTCTTTAAAATTCTTTTAAAAGTAAGATATTTGCAGAGCTTTTCATTTTTGTCATTCTGCAAGATGACGAAGTCGAAATAAGAATCTCCCGCCGAGGCGGGCAAAAATGCAACTTACAACATTAGAATTAATATAACAATGGCTCAAAAACCAAGTATTCCCAAAGGAACCAGAGATTTTTCACCGGCAGAGGTGGCAAAACGCAATTACATCAGCTCAATAATGAAACATCATTTTGAGGTTTTTGGTTTTCAGCCGATTGAAACGCCTTCGTTTGAAAATTCGGAGACATTGATGGGAAAATATGGGGAAGAAGGCGATCGATTGATTTTTAAGATATTGAATTCGGGTGATTATTTGGATAAAGTAAGTCAGGAAGAATTATCAAACATTGATTATAAAAAATTAACTTCCAAAATCTCCGAAAAAGCTCTTCGTTACGACTTAACCGTTCCGTTTGCACGCTACGTCGTTCAACACCAAAACGAAATTGAGTTTCCGTTTAAGCGATACCAAATTCAGCCGGTTTGGAGAGCCGATCGTCCGCAAAAAGGAAGATTCAGAGAGTTTTATCAATGTGATGCAGATGTTGTCGGTTCGACTTCGTTGTGGCAAGAAGTGGAGTTGGTTCAATTATATGACGCGGTTTTTACGCAATTAGGTTTAGGCGGAACAACCATCAAAATCAATAACCGAAAAATTTTGTCTGGAATTGCAGAAGTAATTGGTGCCAAAGATAAATTAATCGATTTTACAGTTGCATTAGACAAATTAGACAAAATAGGCGAGGACGGTGTGAAAAAAGAAATGCTTGAAAAAGGAATTTCTGAATCAGCCATCGAAAAAGTGCAACCGTTGTTTCAATTCACCGGAACGGTTTCTGAAAAGATTGAAAAGTTGAATGACTTATTATCTACATCCGAAGAAGGAAAAAAAGGCGTAGAAGAATTAAAATTCATTTGCGAAACGATAGAAAAATTAAGATTACAATCAGCAAAAATTGATTTGGATGTCACATTAGCCAGAGGTTTAAATTACTACACCGGAGCCATTTTTGAAGTAACCGCTCCGCAAGTGGCAATGGGTTCCATTGGTGGCGGTGGACGTTATGACGATTTGACCGGAATTTTCGGTTTAAAAAATATGAGTGGTGTCGGCATTTCGTTTGGATTAGACCGAATTTACTTGGTTTTGGAAGAATTAGGTTTATTCCCCGAAACGGTGACCGCCACCAGCAAAGCCCTTTTTATTAATTACGGAAATGCGGAAAGTTTCTATGCAATGGAAGCGATTTCCAACTTACGCCGTAGCGGAATTAAAGTAGAATTATATCCCGATGCCGCCAAAATCGCTAAACAATTTCAACATGCTGACAAACGCGGAATTCCTTTTGCCGTGATAGCCGGAGAATCGGAAATGAAAGAGAATGTTTTTGGTTTGAAAAATTTACAAACAGGCGAACAGGTGAAGTTGGATTTTGAGGGGTTGAAGGAGGCGTTGTTATAGGGTAATAAACGTAGAAAAATACGACAACAAAATTATGTATACTAACCTGATGCTAAGAACACAAGAGTAAAATACACAAAAAATTACTCTCGTTTTTAAAATGGGAGTAAAAATTACCCTCGTTTAATTTTCAGGAGTATATCTTTATAAACTTTTTAAATATTCTTCAGCCGACATAATTGGAATTAAAGAATGCTTAAAATCTTTTGGATTTCTAGTAATGATGATATCACATTTTGCATCTAAGGCACAAAAATATTGTAACGCATCTTCAAAATCTTCAAAATCAGAATGTAAAGCTTTTTCCACAATGCTTTCATTAAGTGAAGCTATTTCACAAAGAATTTTAAACTTTCTCAATTTTTCTTTTGCATTTGAAATTCCTTCCGACTTGGCAAGAAAATAATTTACTGTAGCAAATGAAATAGGAGAAACAATGAGTTTTATTTTTTTGTGATCTGCTAAAGTAGCCAATTGTGCACTTGGAATATAAAAAGGATCTCTTTCTCCAAGAAAATCAAGCATAATATTAGTGTCCAAGAATAACTTTTTACTCATTTGTGTTTGTTCAAAAGATGTTCAGCATATTCTTTTTTGTAATCTAAATCAGCAGGAATTTTATTGCCGGTACTTATACTTTTTACAAAAGCAGAAATTTCAATTGAATCGTCACTTTTTGCATCGTTAGTGAGTGAATTTAAATAATTCTCGATGATTCGTGACAAACTCACTTTCTTTTGAGCAGCATAAACCTTCGCTTTCTCAATGATTTCTTGATTTAATTTTAAGGTCAATTTTGTGTCCATAACGATAAGTTGTACGTGCAAATATATGAATTATATGCGTATAATTTCAATACAGCTTTTATATTTACTCTAATGCCTTAATAAATTGTTTCATTTCTTCCATTGTACCAATTGTAATTCTCGACCATTTTCCTTTTTCTTCATAAATCTTTGTTCCAAGAATATTGTTCTTTTTTAACTGCTCAAAAAAGTCTTTGCTATAATTTTCTAATGAAAAATAAACAAAGTTTGTATGCGACGGAATACAACGTATTTTTAACTTCTCCAATTGCTCAATCGTGTATTTTCTTGCTTCTGCATTAAGCAAAATTGTTTCTGCTACAAATTTATCATCCTTTAACGATGCTAAAGCTGCTGAAGCAGATGGTATGCTAACACTTCCACTTGCAGAAAAGTGTAATTGGTTCATTTCCGTTATGGTTTCCGGATGTGCTAGTGCATAGCCAATGCGTGCACCTGCTAAACCATATATTTTTGAAAAGGTTTTGGCAATAATTAGGTTTTTATTCTCTGTTACAAGATTGGCAAGTGAGGGTTGGTCTGTAAAATCCAGGTAAGCCTCATCCACTAAAACTTTTGTTCTTTTTGTAGCTTCCTTTATAAAATTTAAAAGTGCTTCACTAGCACAAAGTGTTCCCGTTGGATTATTAGGATTACAGATATAAATCAATCTCGTATCAGCGTCAATTGCATTTAACATTGCCGATAAATCGTGATTTTTATCATCGGTTAAAGGAATTGCAATTTTTTTAAGACCTGCATTTTCAGCGGTTACTGTCCAATAATCAAAAGTAGTTTCCGCAATAAGTAAATTTCCTTTTTCTTTTGAGCAATACAAAGCAACTAAATTTAAAATTTCCGAAGAACCCGCACCCAATAGTATGCTTTGATCAGTTAAAGTATGTTTTTGAGCAATTTTTCCAATTAGTTCGTCCAACAGCTCCCAATTATAGCGATTGCTGACATTGATACTATCACGCATTGCATTTCTCGCCAAGACTGAAGGACCATAAGGATTTTCGTTTGACCGCAACCGAATTAGGCCTACATTTTTTTCTTCAATGATGTCTTCTTTTGTTGCAATTGCAAAACGCTCAAACGGAATAATACCCAAACCTACAATGCCTATACTTGTTTGCTTTAACCAATTTCTTCTATTACTCATTGTGCCTTTTTAAAATTTTAATAGTACACAATAGGTATGGTATTTTTAAATTTGTTACAGTTTTGCATTTGGATTAGGAGTGAAATTGGATTTTGAGGGGTTGAGGGAGGCGTTGGTTTTGTGGAGAGAATTTTATAACGTTTCGCAGCTTTAAGAAGATGTGGATTTTTAGTACATAGTTCAGTAGAACTTTTTAATTCCCTGATTTGAAGCTTTAATCTATTTTATTGTTTAGTAATTTCTTCAAGTCTCTTTTCAAAATCAAATGTTTTATCAATGTTGGTAAGTTTAATTTAAATCTTTCTTTTATAACTGTAAATAATACATAGTTCTTGTCAAATAAGAAAATGTAAGAAGTTTTATAATTTGGGTTAATGTTGAAATCTGCGTCTTCATTGAAAATTATTAATCTTTTTGAGTCTCTATTTTTTTCAAATTTTTCTTTATTAAAGTATACTTTTATTAATTCTCTATTTTCATCTTCATAAAACTTACTTGAAACTTTAATTAGTTTTTTTTCTGTTGCTTTTCTATAAATCACCCAAATACCTAATAAGGTTAGAAGAAAAGGCACGTAATAAAAAATTCCAGTTTCATTTTGGTTTCGATGAGGGTCAAAATAAATTATGAACGGAATTACACTTGCCCAACCGAAAAATAAATAAATTATAATTGTATCAAATTTGTCTAACCAACTTTCTTTAAAAATCAGTTTTTCTTGTGTAATACTTTCTTCTATGTTTAATTGTTTAAGTTCTCGCATGCTTTGGATATTGATTACTGATAAACGTTTTGCCAGTTGGCGAAGTGGCGGATTTCGAAGCACCTACTTTCAATTTAGTACTAATGTTCATTTGAAAACCGAATATTCAATTTAACACTGAACCCGCCATTTGGACAAACTGCTGTTGGCGGTAGTTATTTTACACCTAATTTTTGTGCTATGTCATAAACATATCCAACTTCTTTTCCAGGAGCGTTGGATTCTATTTCCGCTAATTTTGTGCTTTCTTCAAAAATTTCAAACCCAGCTTTAACAGCTTTACTCCATTTAAATCTTATCAAGTCCTCCAATATTTCAGACGTTGTAATAGAAAAAGTTTTAATAACTCCTGAATTGGTTTTTAGTTTATGTCTTTTTAAGTGTTCTTCGTATTCTAAATATAAATAATCAAATTTTTCACTAATTTCTTTTGTGTCAAAACTGCCTTTAGATATGTCTATCATCCAATTCCTTAATGCTAAAAACTTTCTTTTTGAATCTGTATCTTTTTTGAATTCAATTAGTTGTTCCCAACTTACAGAATCATCTATGACAGGGAATTTCTTTAAAACAACTTCAAGTATTTTATATTCTTTTCCTAAATCAGATTTTTTTTCTGGTATGAAAAGATCAAATATTGGCATTACGTCAACATCGGAAGTTGCATTAATGAGTTCAGAGAAGAAATAGTTCTTGTAAATTGTATTTCCGTTTCCTTCAAGCCCATGTAGTATATTCGTTGATTCCTGAAATATACTTCCTAAATTCATCACATCATTGTGACTAAATAATAGTCTATTTTTTTTGTGCTCATCAAAATATTCAGTAAAGGTTTTAAGTTCAAGTTTATAAGCAACTTTCTCTAATTTATTACTATCAAAACTTTGAAGCAAATTATTGTCTTGCAGATAATCTAATTCAGCGAGTTGAAAACTTTGAATTTCTTCAAATTGACTTTTTCCGAGTAAAGTTTCTCCAAGCGGACCAGAAAGCATTTTACTCATTTTTAATTCATTTTCATCAAATATTAGTTTGTCAAAATATAGAAGGTCTCTTTTTAAGTTTGTTTTACCCAAAAGATACCTCAAATTGATAGATTTTAGCCCTAGTTTATCCATTGTTTCTGATAATTACCACCAACTTATATATATGCGGAATAAACCTCCCTCTATACACCCAAAACAACTTGTATTAGCGAAAGTTTCTCTCATAATTTGTTAAAACCAAATATATTATATTTTTTCTCAACCACCACCAAACCACCTTTTATTTCTCCCCAACAACTTTCTACACACTCAGCAATTCTCCTTAAACAAGTTGCACTTTTACAAAGGTTTGGGTTTTGAACACCACCTATATAAAAATGAAAAGCCCCTCACGTCGAGGGGCCTTTCGGTGTCAAAAATCAATTATCAAAACCCTATTTAATAATGATTTTTTTGCTAATTGTTCCGGCATTCGTTTGCACACGAACAATGTAGGTGCCAGTACTTGCTTGGCTCACCGGTAGCGAAATGTTGGTTTGGGGTAAATTTTCAACATTCCAGGTGGCAAGGGTCTGACCCAGGATCGTAAAGATGCTCACTGTTTCCACAGTTACATCGGTTAAGTTATTTTTTATCGTTAGTAGATTTTGGGCATTGGTAAAGGCAACCGCAATTTCATTATCAAGGTTAAAATCACCCGTTGATAAAGTTGAATTTCTAAACGTTAATTCAAAGCGGTTGTGAATTTCTCCTTGCGGCAATTCAATAGTAAAATGTTCATTCTTAATCGAATGATATAATCCGGTTGTTTTGTCATGAATAAAAATGTCTGTTGCTTCATCCACATTTTCGGTTCCATCCAATGTAAACTCCACATTTCCGGCAGCATACGTTTTGATTCCTAACGGATAGGTTTTGTTTACATCAAAATATGAAGCACCTTGAATAATTAGTTTTACACCATTATTTAAAAAGTACATATCATTTTGTTGGTTGTCGATGTGAATAGCATCATACCCTAAATCAATTTCTTCCGTTGCCAATTCATCCATAAAACCAATCAACAATTGTCTGTGGAAATTATTATACGAATTAAAACCAATTCTGATTTTCATGAATTCATCTTCAGTATATTCGTCTTCTTGGTTATTATCTGTTCCATATTCAATATCATCATCACTACTTGTTTGATTTTCACTTGAACGGAAAAGAACACTTGAATTAGCATTGCTTTCTTTGATAAACAAACGTTGACTGTTATTGAAAACAAAGCTTCCACCTGTTGTATTTCCTCTTACAAAGAAACCTTGCCCAACCGGAATAAATCTTCCCGGAATTCTGTTGCTGGAACCTAATCCGCTAATTCCGGAAGGAGAAACAGGAGCTGTTCCGCCCACTAAATTACGCGTTGCATAACCACCTTGATAACCTGAAAGAGTATGTGTGTTGTTGGTTGCAAAATGTTCCCAGATATACAATGTTCCGTTAATTGAACCTAAATTTTGACTGATAAATTCATTCGCATCCAAAGCAGATGGATATGGATTTCCGGACAGATTCAAGTTGTTTGCCGAAACATAACTTGTGATTTCACCGTTGTTTGGTTTACCGATAAAAGTGAAATTCTGTGTAGCAGAAGCAGCACCACTTCCTTTTAAAGTAAAGCCTTGACCCGCTAATAATGTTCCGTTCTGACCAACAGTTGCCCAATTGGCATAAATTGGAGATACGTTTTGGAATTTATAAATCCAATAGCTACTCAACGTAATCGGGTTGCTAGTTAACGGATTATTTGTGCCGCTAACCCAAGCAATATTCATCGGATTGGCCGCGTTTGTGCCGTCTTTCATCACTCCTGCAACAGTGTAACCATGGTTTATGGTTGAATTATTAATAGAACTCACCGGAGACGACCAATAGTTATAATTAAATTTATTGCTTTGCCCTTGTTGATCACGTTCCAAACTTCCAATACTTGTAGGAGCTAATTCACTAGTTACAGTTTGAATAAGTTGCGAACGATCTTTTAAATCAATTTTTCCGTCTAATTTCAGATACCAATCATTTTGAAGTTTAGTATCATTGTTCATCGTGATTTTTACGTTTGGATCAATAAGTAATCCAACAGTAGTAATATTTGATGTTTCTGTGATATCGTGTTTTACCTGAATAATTGAATAATTAGAATCTATAATATCTAAACCTCTAATTTCATTGTGAGTATTATTTACCGCTTCAGCAAAACTACCACCTTGTTGTGTTACAAAAGGCATTGGAGCTTGTTGTGAACTAATAATTTTATGGTTAAAAATTCTCATTCCGCTTTCAGTATCAACAGTTGGAGTGCTTAAATCATCAATAATATCATTTTTGTAAACATCCATTCTATAGTAGCGTAGTAAGTTTGCAAAAGGTAAGTCTTCTATGTTTTTAGGAACAATTGCACCTCTCACTTGACCATTATTGTTTTCAATTTCTTGATACACCATTCTTTGTAGCTGTTGAGGTGAAAGATTGGTATTAAAAATCCTTACTTCATCAATTTTTCCTTTGAAAAGATTATTATTTGCAACTGGATTTTTTCCAATGGTTAACAAAGTAGCATCTGCATTAATTGATGCATTTGTACTTAGACTAGCAACATTATTTCCATTTATAAAGAGTTTCAAATAGCCTCCGCCCAAAGTGGCAGCAACATGATACCATCTTGAAGCACTAAGAGCAGTATTGAATTGTAGCGATGTTCCATTTAAAACAACTTGCAGTCTACGATTATTTAATACTCTGATGTAAAAATTACTTTGGCCAACAACAATTCCGTTCGCATTATAAGGAGAAGTTAGATTTATCCATGCCATCATTGATGCTTGAGATAAACCGCCCAAAACAGATGAGCCTTGAGCATAATCGTTTCTGCCATCAAAAGCTAAAAATAACTTTCTGTTTAAGTCTCTTGGAGAACCAAAATTTGAAGTATTAGTATCGAAATTATCAATAATTCCGTCTTTATCTACATCGGCAGAACCATCAATTTTTCCATCATTATTTGCATCTAAATGAGCATACAAGCCAGATTGAATATCAAAACTACCATCTGAATTTGAGTCTAATTGAAGATAATCACTCACTCCGTTTGAATCGGTATCTTGGGCATAAGCTCTTCCTACAGTTCCAAAAGAAGTAGAATTGTCATATAAATCTAAAATTCCGTCTCCATCGGTGTCTGCACCATCACCGGTTCCGTCGCCGTTTATATCTCCGTCGCCGTTTAATAAACCAGCCTCATCAACATCAAAAAGCGAATCATTGTCACTATCTAAGTCTAGATAATTCTTAACTGAATCACCATCTGTATCTGGAATGGAGTAGTTTCCACCTGAAATTAAAGTTTCAATATAATCGTTTAAACCATTTTTGTTATCGTCTTTCCACAAGGACGAATTGCTTAAATCGAAAGTAGATTTTTGGTTGCTCATATTTTTAAATCCAGCTTCTTCAATATCAGCAATACCATCGTTATCTGAATCTAAATCTAAATAATCTGGTTTGCCATCTTTATCGGTATCAACACATGCTTGGTTGATTGTTATTTTAACATCATCAATAAAGTTTCCTATTGATTGACTTCCAGAGGCTGTGTAACCCGCTTGAAAAGTAAGAACAATTTGAGTTTGACCTTCAGGAATAACATACACACCGGAATAGGTTCCCCAAGCAGTATTTCCGTCTACCATGGTTGATACAGGAGTAGAGGCTAATGCATTTGCAAGAGAAGAGCCAAATTTCACGAAAGCCTGGTCAACACCCGATCTTCCGCGGTGTTTAATTGACCAATTGATTGTTCCACCGGCACCGTTTAAGCAAAATGATTGATATAAAATACCGGGTACATTTGCATTTAATTCGGCAAATTGATTTCCGGAAGCTGCGGTAACACCATTGAAACCTGAGCTCCAAATTTCAATAAAGTTTTCGGCACTGGTTTGCCATCCCGGAACACTATTAGTGGGTAAAATTGAATAACTTGACGCTGCAATTGATGGGTTTTCAAAATCTCCGTTTGTAAAAAAGTCGGTAAAACACGATTCGCATTCAATAGAATTAAGAATACCGTCGTTATCAGCATCTAGATCGGCATTATCTTCAATTCCATCGCCATCTGTGTCTACCATTGCGGTAATTGTTATATTATCGATATAAAAAAATTCACTAGAATCAAGATTTGTAGCTCTAACTCTAATTCTAACACTAGAATTATTATTTGGGATGTTGAAAAAGTAGGGATTATTAGGTTGACCCGGAGCAGTATCACCTGTTCCAAAAGTTAAATTTTGCCCATTGCCACCGTTATTTCCATCAATAAGTTGAATGGTAGATGTATAGGAAGAACCATTATTATATGAAAAATCAATAAAAAGGTCTTCATCATCATCAACATTTGTTGCTGCAAATGCTATAGAAACTTGAGCATTTGTATAATTAGTAAGCAAAACATTTTCAAAAACAACATTGCTTGAATTGTTTGATGAGCCTGTAAATCGCAAAGATCTTGTTCCGCTCATTGCAGTTGTGTTAGAAACGGTTACATAGGATGTAGAGGAAACTGAATACGACAAGTTATCGGAAGTACTTCCTTCAAATCCTTGGTTTTTTAGTTGAACCTGAGAATGACTTAATATTGTAGAAATCAGGAAGACAAATAAGCATCCTTTTTTTACATTATTAAATAAAATAGTTTTCATAATACTAAAATTTAGTGATTACTTTTTTTAATTGAATTTTGACAAGCCAAAAGTAATAATGTAATTTCAATTAATCGATGAAATGTATAAAATAATCGTTGAAATACATTAAATATAAAATAATATATGTAAAAAACTTACAATATTTTTATTAAGATTATTGCGTTTTAAATTGTAAATATGAATTTTGCAATGTAATTCAATTACGATTGTAGAATTGTTACACTATTGAAAATGATATTTTTTAGACTCGACTAGTCTTTATGTGAGAAATGAAAATTGAAATTGGAGGAGTTTGGTTAGTAGATAAAGGAACTTTTGAAATCTTTAATACTATTATTCTTCAAATGTATGAGATTATAAAAAAGTTAATTTTATAACGTAGATTATCACTCAATTTTTTTGTCATTAAACTAGTTTGAAAGCTATCATACTTTTTTTTTGCTTTTAATTCGATCTCTTTTTTAAGTGCAAAGTTGATAAATACATTAAAACTTTGTATTTATGACTTTTATCATTTTTAATTAGCTGCACATTAAAGACATTTACATCTTTAATAAGATATAAGTATGCAAATTGATTTAGATTTACTTTTCACTTGGGGAGCAATTGCTAAGAAATATAAAAAAAACGATGTTATTTTTTATGAAGATGACTTGGCTTTATTTTATTATCAAATAATGGACGGTTCTGTTCGAATGTATAACTCAAATGATGAAGGCAAAGAATTCACGCAAGGTGTTTTTTGCAAAGGAAACAGTTTTGGAGAGCCACCATTGTTTATCAACGAAGTATACCCAACCACTGCAGTGGCATCTCAAGACAGTATAATAATTAAACTCTCTAAAGAGAAATTGATGAAAATTTTAGAAGATTATCCATCAGTGAAATTATCTTTTTTGGAATTAATGGCAAAAAGAATTTATGATAAAACAATTTCCAGTAAACAAATTATTAATCAAAAACCGGAACATCGAATTAAATCTTTCTTAGAAAATTATAAAAGGCAAAACCAGCTTTGTTGTTCGGAAAAGCAACTTATTCCACTTACTAGACAAGAGATTGCGGATTTTACCGGTTTACGTGTTGAAACTGTAATTCGAACACTTTCAGAAATGAATAAATCAAAAAAAGTAAACATTGATAAGCATAAATTATATTTTTAATGAAAAATAAAACTTTAGCGTATTGGATAAAAATTTCACTTTTAAGCTTACTCATTGTAGCACTTTTGGGAGCTTTAATGCGTTATAAAATAGCTTTTGAATTACCATTTTTGGCTCAAAAAAATATTCAGCATGCTCATTCACATTTTGCATTTTCGGGTTGGGTAACACAATTGTTGATGGTTTTAATGGTGAAGTACTTATCGCAATACACTTCAGAAGCAAAAATTTTAAAATATAACTCCCTTTTTTGGGTTAATATATTTGGAGCATATGTCATGCTAATTAGTTTTATGATCCAAGGTTATGGCTTTGTTTCAATCTTATTCTCTACCATAAGCATTTTTGTATTTGTTTGGTTTGCCGTTTGGTTTTATAAAGATTCTAAAGAAATCCCCACCCATTCTTTGAGTAAAAAATGGTTTCTATTATCCTTGTTCTTTGGTGTGTTTTCTTCTATCGGAACTTTTGCATTAGCCTACATGATGGCAAGCAAAAATGTGCCGCAAGATTTGTATTTGTCTTCAATTTATTTTTATTTACATTTTCAGTACAATGGATGGTTTTGGTTTGCTTGCACAGGATTATTTGTAAGTTTACTGCAAACTAATCAAATAACTGCCAAAGAAAATACAACTGTTTTTAAACTTTTTGCTTGGAGTTGCATTCCGGCTTATTTATTATCTGTTTTGTGGTTAAAATTACCTGTTTGGATTTATGCACTTGCTGTTATTGCGGCAATTGTTCAAGTGATTGCCTTTTATAAATTAGTAAAATTATCTTTTCTAATATTCAAAATAAATCCCCGTATATCCACATTTTTAAAGATTTTATTCAAAGGAATCGCTTTTTGTGTTGCACTCAAATTATTGTTGCAATTTGGTTCAGTTTTTCCTGCGTTAAGCAAGTTGGCTTTTGGTTTTAGACCCATTGTTATTGCCTATTTGCATTTGGTATTATTAGCTATTATTTCTGGTTTTTTACTAACCTTTTTATATACAAACGAATTAATTCACCGTTCTGCCAAAACCATGATTTTCTTGGCAATATTTATTTTTGGTATTTTTCTAAATGAATTCTTATTAGCATTACAAGGAATATTTTCTCTAGACTATATATTGATTCCTTATGCCAACGAACTTTTGTTTTTATCTGCACTTGTTCTATTAACCGGTATCTTAGGAATTGTATTTTTTAATCATAAAAAAGTTTAGAAAACAGCTTTCTTATGATTTCACTCATAAAATAGATTTGTTAAATGAATGAACTTTGAGTCAGAAATTTTAAAGTATTCTAATTATGAAAAAAACAATTCAACTTCTCGTTTTAGCCGGTTGTGTACTGGTGTTAAGTTGCAAACAAAACAATGAAACCCCTGCAGCAGCCCCTTCAGAAAATGGTGTAGATTTAAGTGTAGGTCAATCCGGTGTTCAAGATGATGTTTCTAATCCAAATATTGTGCAAGTCGCCGTGGGAAGTAAAGATCATTCTACATTAGTAGCTGCTGTTCAAGCCGCTGGATTAGTTGATGCTCTTAGCAACGCAGGTCCATTTACCGTATTTGCCCCAACCAATGCTGCTTTTGATAAACTTCCGTCAGGAACTGTAGATGGTTTATTAAAACCTGAGAAAAAAGGTGATTTAGAGAATATTTTAGGGTATCACACCTATGTTGGTGTTTTAAAAGCCGAATACATGCAAAACGAGCAAGAATTTGACATGGTTTACGGTGGGAAAGTTAAAATTACTAAAGAGGGTGATAAAACGTTTGTTAATGGTTCAGAAATTGTTGCCAGTATTCCAACGGCAAACGGGATTATACATGTAATTGGAGATGTGTTATTGCCTAAATAAAAATACTTTTTTTATAGTTTAATTATTAATTCGTAAAAAGCGTGAATGTTCGTATTCACGCTTTTTTTATTGATTAGATTAATATTTTAAAAAAGTTTCCCCGGATTTAAAACCTAAAGCCAATTCTTCCAAATTAGTTAATTCAAGCATCTCTTTTAAATTATCTCGAATAGACATAAATTTTTCATGTAGCGGACATGGATGATTTGCGTTACATTTTTCCATACCTAAACCACAACCTTTAAAGACAGAATCTCCATCGATAGCAAAGACAATTTGAGCTAATTTGACTTTTGAAATTAAATTTTTAGGAATATAGAAACCGCCATTAACTCCTCTAACAGACTGAATTATTCCATCTTTTGAGAGTTTTTGAAGTATTTTTGCGGTAAAAGCTTCTGGTGATTCAATTTCTTTGGCGATGTCAACAAATCCAACTTTTTTATCTTGTAGCGAATTGGTTGCAATAAAAATTGCGGCTTTAATTGCATATTCACATGATTTTGAAAACATAGCCTCTTTTTTTGCAATATTACTTAATTATTGACGATAAAAATCTTCTTCATCAAAATACTTGTGATTATTGAAAGTAGCTAAAATAATCTTTTAAATACTTTTTAATATCATCTGTTTTTTCTACAGTAATTCCCGCTGAAAGATTTTGAATTTTGGTTTTTAGCGGAATTAAATAATTGTGCAATTGGTCATGAGCTTCGCCTGTCATCGTGCATTTTTTAAAAATCATTGCAAACTCTTCTTTTAAATCCGAAATTAATTTTTCAGAATTGCCAGTCTCGCTAGAATAATTATCAAGTAAGTCCTGCATATTTTTTATTCCTTGCGTAGTTTCTGCATTTGCGTTCCACAACATGCCATTATTTGAAGAAACCGACTGCGAGTGAAAATCATCTTCCAGTTCTTCTGCTGGTATTTCAATACTTTCTATTTGACTGTCTTTTTTTTGGCAAGAGACCATTACAACAAGTAAAAGAAGCATTACAATTTTAAGCAAAGTTTTCATGATTTTATAGTTTTAAAATTGAAAAATGACTGCCTTAAAAAAAAGCAGCCAAATTTCGGTTCTTAGAATTTATTTATTTTGTTATTGATATTGCTCTTGAAGTTCAATCGCTTTTGGAAAAAGGATATTGTTTTCTAAATGAATGTGTTTGTGCAAATCCTGCTCAAATTCTTTTAGCATTTGGTAAGTTACTTTGTAAGTTGAACAGGCATCTTCGGGTGGTGTAAACCCATCTGTGAGAGTGGCAATCCTATCAAATCGTTCTCCTTCAATAGAATGTTCATCTTTCATCATCGCAATTGGATTTTCTACTGTGCCAAAATGTGGTTGTTCGATGGCTTGATTTTCTTTTTGGGCTTTCACCATTTTTTGTATGAAAGGGAAAAGAATCAATTCTTCTTTTTTCATGTGTTGAGCTAAATCGCCTGCACTTAATTTAAATAATGAAGTTATTTCAAAGAGTTCCGGATGACGTTCGCCATGTACTTTGCATAATTTTTCTAAAAACTGAAGTAATATTGGCGTTTTTTCCTCAACAAACGAATGATGTTTCTCTACAATATAGTCAATTAGTAGGGAAGGAGACCATGATTTAAAGTCGATTACGTTTTCGCTTTTTGTTTCAATAACAGAATTTATTTCTTTTTCTAAATCAGCAGGATTTATATTTTTTTTAGCACAAACTTCTTCTAAAGTTCGATTGCCTTTGCAACAAAAATCGATGCCATATTTAGAAAATAAAGCTGCCGTTCTAAAGTCGTTGGCAACATATTCACCAACTGTTAATTGTTCTACTGTATTCATTGGAAGTTATTTTTTTAAATTATTCATCAAAGATAAAAGCTTTACAACTGTCTGTTTATGATTCAAATCATAGTAAGCTTATTTAACTGAGTTTTAATTATTGAATAGTTTTATACATAATAACATCCGAAATATTCTTGGCTCTCATTTTAATTTCTTCGGCTTTTTTACCTTCAAAAAGTTCGTCTACCGTTTGTCTGAAAATTTCATTCCAATGATTAAAATGAGCATGCGAAAGCGGACATTTGTTATGCAATTCTTTGTGTTTTTGCATTGGATTTCCGTCGAAATTTCCGGTAAAAAACAATACGTTTTCCCAGAAATCATACATCTTTGGCAAATGATTTTCCCAGTTAATTTGAGCAATTTCAGTAAACAAGAAACCAATAACTTGATCTGTTTTTATTTTTTCATAAAATGCATTCACCAATCGGATAATGTCATTTCGGTTGTGTATATCTTTTTTCATCGCAGTTCAAATTAGGTTATTACAAATCTTTTCGGATGAATTTTCGCAATGAGCAATAAAACGGAATTACCACCCAAAGTACCAACAAAGCGAAGGAAGCAAAAAGTCCGACCGTTGTTCCAAAAAAATCTTTAAAAATAGCACCGGTATAACCCATCATAGCCGATACATCTAAATGCAGTAATATTTGGATTCGGGCTAAATCTATCGGACTTAATGCTGTGACAGCTACCATTGCTTTTTCAATAGGATATTCGGACAATTGAAACAATAAAAACAATACTAATCCATCAAAAAGTAACGCAAAATATAACCAAGTTAATATGGCAAATCCGATACCTTTTGCTTTATCGCGAGTTAGAATAGAACATAAAAAAGCCAACGCAATAAACACTACGGAAATCAAACATCCAATTAAAATCATCATCAATCCAACAGCATTTGATGCATTGATTAACAACGGGATTCCTGCTCCTATAAAAAAAGCCAAGACCATCGAAGCACTCAAACCAAAAAATAAACTTTGCCAGATTTTGTTTCGTTTGATGGGCTGACTCAATAGTAATTCGATAAATTCGGAACTGTTGTATAGATAAATTGTTGTGAACAAAATAGACACTAACGGAACTGTAAACAAAATAACATTTAAAATGGTTAACAGTCCTTTGGCACTATTGTCTTCTAAACCAAAAGCACTCCAAGACAACAGACTTAAAACAATGGTATAGACTAAAACAATTTTGTTTTTTAAGATATCGGTTAATATAATTTTGATGATTCTGTTCATTTTTTCTGTTTTAGAATACTCGCAATTGCTTTAGAAATTTTCGTTTCATTGGTTTCCGTTTTCAAATCGGCCACTTTTTTATGAAAATGAATGTTGCCTTCTTGCATAAAAATAATTTCGGTGACCAAATCGTCTAACTCACTCAGCAAATGCGAGGTAATTAGAATTAATTTTCCTTTTTCTTTTTCTTTGATGATTTTATCTTTCAAAATCTCAGAAGCCAATGGATCTAAACCGGCAGTTGGTTCATCTAAGATCAAAACATCGGGATTAAATAAAAATGCTAATGTTGCACTTACTTTTTGCGTGGTTCCTCCGGAAAGCGTACGCATTTGCTTATTTGACATTTTGTCTAACTCGAAACTGTTCCATAATTCTTGATCTAATTCTTGATTAGAATTTCTGATGGCTTTAATCATTTCAATTACACCACCGATGGTCATTGTGTCCGGATATCGTCCTATTTGAGGCATGTATCCAATTTTTTCACGGTATAGATATTCTTTAACTATACTTTTTTCATTAAAATCAATAGAGCCGCTGTCTGGTAAAACCATTCCTAAAATAGTTTTAATCAATGTTGTTTTTCCACAACCGTTTGGACCAATTAAAGCAATACATTCACCTTTTTTACAGGAAAGTGAAACATCGTTGAGCACGTTTAACTTTCCAAATTTTTTAGTTAAATTTTTAATTTCTATCATAATTTCAGGGGCTTCATCAGTGGTGCTTTATCTACAAAATTATCGGGCGTGATGCTGGGTAACACTTTTTCGGATTTGTCTAATAATGTTATCATAAAACTCCGAAACAGTAACATGGCAGATGGATTTTTTTCTACTAAAACTGCAAATAAACTTAGCGGATGATAAGGAATATCTCCTAAACCATCTTTGTTAATATCATAGCCTTCATATTTGTCCCAGTAGTTATTGTTAAACGTGTTTAAGACCAAACTTCCATTGGTTCCCATGTCGAAAGTATTGCCTTGAAAATTATTGTTTACAATTTCATTATCCATACAACTGGCTTGAATTTTCATGGCCCAACCGTTGCTTTGGAAGACATTCTTTTCAATTTTGATGCGGTTAGTTCCTTCCATGTAAATGCCCGACGTATTATTTTTAAAATGATTGGAATGGATATAACTGTCTGAAATCTCTTTTAATAAAAGTCCATAGGAAGAAGCTCCCCAATTTTCATCAAAATAATTATTGATCATCGTGACATTTTTAGAAAACATTACTGCTACTCCAGCTCCATTATTTCTGAAAATATTGGTTAGATATGAATCATTAGAAGAGAACATAAAATGCAATCCGTAGCGAATATTATTTGTAGCGATGTTTCGCCAGATTACAGAATCGTAGACAAATTCAAAATAAATTCCGTCGCGATGACCTTTAATTGTGTTACCGATGATTTGCAAATCATTACTTTTCCAGGCATGAATTCCGTTTCCAATTTGTTGCTCTTCTTTTCCGTAGGCAATAATGATATTGTTTTTAACGACACAATTTCTTCCATTTTGAATATAAATACCAAAGAAATTATCATCCAATTGATTTCCTTCAATTAACACAAACGATTTGTTGTAAACTTTTATTCCGCAAGGATCTTCTAATGCTGCAAATCCGGAGTTGATTACTTTAAAACCTTTAACCACCACACTGTCGGCATGAATGGAAAGCACTTCCACTTTTTTCTGTCCGTCTAAAACCGGAAAATCTTTTCCTAGGAAAACAATTTTTTTATCTATTCGAAGGTTACCTTCTTTGTAAATTCCTTTGTAAACCAACACAGTATCGCCATCATTCGCAGCCTTTAAAGCTTGTTTGATGGATTTATACGGTTTATTGATTCCTACTTCCAGTTTTTGAGCCTGAAGGGAAGTAATACAAACTATTAAAATAAAAAGTAATCGCATTAGAAAGTTTATTTATTTTAAAATTTCGTTCCAATTAATGGCTTTGGCTTTTAGTTTATCACCAAAATTCTGAGCATCCGAAAAAGTGGTAAAAGCGGCAGTATTGCCGTGCATCGGACTATTGATGTTGCCACCACTAATGTAAAAAGCTTTAGTAGCATCAATCAATTGATTATTCTTTGTGTAGTCATGCACGTAATAACTCTTAATTGTTGTAGATTCATTTTCTTCGCAGTATTTCACTAAACAGGAAATATCATCAAACATGAAATGGCGTCCTTTTTGGGTTTGAATTTCTGCACCGAATTTTCCATCGGATATTGGCATTTTGCAAAATTCGCATGCATCTACATTTAATTTAATTGGTTTTGGCTCATTGCCACTACAAGCTGTTAGGATAAAAATTGGCATTAGTAACAAAGCAGCTTTTGGTTTTATAAAACGCTTGTACCATTTGTACTCCAATGTCAATACAATAAAAATTAACAAACCGCTACCAATTAACATCCATCCACCACTATCAGGAACCGAATAAGCTCCAAAATTCAACAATTGTTTGTACCCAATTAATGGTGGTTGATAAGACATTCCGGGTACTTTAATCGCTGCATTAGGATCTAAATTGTGTCCGTATTCATAATTCCAACGATAAAAATCGACACCTGCAAGAATGGTGAAAAGTATAAACGAAATAAATAAAGCTACTACAAATTTTCTTTTTGCAATTAAAGTAGATACTAAAGCAAAAATTCCAAAAAAGCCAATAACGTATGGCAGAATTTTAAACTCGATAAAGTTTTCGGTATGCAAAGTTGCCATGCCAATATAATGATTTAAACCGTTGATAATTTCTACATCACCTCCAATTTTATTGGCATACAGTTTTAAATTTAAACCTTCCGGATATTGCGGTGCATCTAAATCTATTTGCCACATTGGAAAATAGAGCGAACCTAAAAACAACCCTGCTACAATCAAAAGTAGGACTCTTGAGAGTAAAGATATTTTTACTGTTTTCATTTTTTTTGAATTAAGGGAGCATCAAGAAACTGATGCTCCCTAGAAATTATATTATTTTACAGCCGGAAAATTTGTTCCCAAACTATATTGAAGAGGTACATTAGAACCTTTTGGAGAAACACGAAGATAACCTTGCATTTCTTGGTGCAATGCACTGCAAAAATCTGTGCAATAGAATGGAAATGTTCCCACTCTGTCCGGAACCCATTTTAAAGTTGTGGTTTCACCCGGCATGATTAGAAGTTCACCATTATCAGCACCTTTTACAGCAAATCCATGTGGCACATCCCAATCTTGTTCTAAGTTTGTTACGTGGAAATAAACCTCATCACCTAAAAATACACCTTCAATATTATCCGGTGCAAAATGCGAACGCATAGAAGTCATATAAATGTGTACTTTGTTTCCTTCACGAACTACTTTGGCTTCTTTTTCACCTTTGGTAGCATAAGGGTGTTTGTTGTCTTCAAGTTTGTAAAATTTCAACTGTCCGTTGTTTCGAATTAAATCGGCTGGTGCTGCTTGAGCATAATGAGGTTCTCCAATGGTAGGAAAATCTAATATCAACTGCATTTTATCACCGCTAATATCGTATATTTGAGCACTTTGACACAGTTCTGGTCCGGTAGGCAAATAACGATCTTTTGTAATTTTGTTATAAGCAACTAAATATTTACCAAATGGTTTTTTACTGTCACCACCAGGAATACACAAGTGACCTACGGAATAATAAGTTGGAACTCTATCAAGCACTTTTAGCGATTTAATATCCCATTTCACAACTTCTGAAGAAACGAACATGGTTGTATAGGCATTTCCTTTTCCATCAAATTCGGTGTGTAATGGTCCAAGTCCCGGTTTTTGAACTTCACCATGTAAAACGGATTCGTATTTTAATACCGGAATTCCTCCATAGTCACCTTCATATGATTTGTCTTTGATCGCTTTTTGTAACTTATCATAACTAAATACCGGAATTAAAGCAGCTAATTTTCCTGAACCAATAATGTATTCGCCTGTTGGATCTACGTCACAACCATGCGGCGATTTTGGACACGGAATCATGTAGCAAATATCTTTTAATTCAGAAGCATCCAAGACTAAAACTTCTGTTTTAATTTCTGATTTTGCTGTATGCGAGTGTTCGTCCCAAGTGTTATGAGCATAACGAACTTTTTGTTTTTTACCTTTTCCTGCTTTCACATATTCTTCGGCTTTTTTCCAGTTTACAGCCATGATAAAATCTTTATCTTTTTGCGAAGCATTTACTTCCAGCAATGTGTTTGCTTGTTCAGTATTATAGCAAGAAAAGAAAAACCAACCGTGTGATTTGCCTTTACCTGCATGCGATAAATCAAAATTTACACCTGGTGTCATAATTTGAAAAGCGATATCCATTTCGCCCTCTTTACCCACTTTTACAAAACTGATGTGACCTTTGTAGTTTTCTTTGTAGGTATTAATTGGAACATCACCATTTTCATAATCACCGGGCACACTAAAACGAGTTCCGGCAACCACATATTCTGTGTTTTCTGTAATAAAAGGAGAAGAGTGATTTCCACCGCTGTTAGGTAACTCAATAATTTCAGCTGTTTTAAATGTTTTTAAATCAATACGAGCAATACGAGGTGTATTGTTGGCATTACCAAAAACCCAGCGTCCATCTACTTCTCCATTGGTTTGCGACATTTCTGTGTGGTGTAAATCATCCCAAGGCACAAAACCGTGTGAAGTGTTCAACATAGGTTTCGTTTCTTCACTGTATCCCCAACCTTTTTCCGGATCAACTGAAAAAACAGGAATTACTCTGAACAATCTTCCGCTTGGAAGTCCGTACACACTTAATTGTCCGCTAAATCCGCCTGACACAAAGTTGTAAAATTCGTCATATTTACCTGGAGCTACGTATGCTTTTTGAGCTGCATCCCCACTCACTGTATCACTTGTATTTTTGGGTTTGCAAGAACCTAGAAAAGCTGCAATTAAAACTACTGCTGAAGTAATTTTTAAAAAATTTGTTTTCATATACTTTCGATTTATATTAAAATTGTTTATTTCAAAAATTATTTCACACCATCATTTTGACGCATGTATTCCAAAATATGTCTGGCATCATCATCGGTTAGAGCTTGATTAGGCATACGAACCAAACACAATTCCAATTGAGCTTGTAATTCTGGATCTTTGTCTATCATTGGATCAGGATTCGTTGAGAAATTCATAATCCATTCCGGAGTTCTGCGTTCGGTAACTCCCTTCCAACCGGGTCCTACTAAACGTTCGTCGGTTAATTTATGGCAAGACATACATTTTACGCCGGCCACTTTTTCGCCTTCTGAAGCCATAGCTACATCTAAACCGGTTCCCAAGTCTACTGTGGTAAATTTTCCCTCACCTCTTTTTGGATCATAAGAAGATGGGTCTGATGAGGTTTCAGTTGAAGAAGCTTTTGTAAAGTCTTCTCCAGCATTGGTTTTTTCTTTTCCACAAGAAACAAATAAGAGCAAACCAACTGCTAATAAATACATTTTGTTCATATTAATTTAGGTTAAAATTATGATACAAATTTCCTGTGTAATTATTCGAAAATTTATGATTGCAATCATACAAATCATGTTTTTTTAACCCTTATATTTGCACAATAAATTACTATCTCGTTTTGAAATATTTTATAGCCATAGTAACCTTCTTCTTTTTATTCAGACCTATTTTTCCGGTGATGAATTATGTGGTGAATTATGATTATATCTCAAAGGAATTGTGTGAAAACAAGGCAAAACCGGAATTGGAATGTAATGGTAAATGTCATTTAAAAGCTGAGTTAGCCAATGCATCAGAAGAGAGCACGCCGGCTTCCCATGAATCAAAAAGTAATATAACCTTAGAATTATTATTCTTAGAAACCATTCCTGAATTTAAATTCAATCGAATTTATGTTGAAAAAAATCAGGTTTCTATTTCTTATTCCAGACTATACTTTCGATTACATAATACCAGCATTTTTCATCCGCCCACTATTTAATCTTCCTTTTAGTATTTTTAAATTTATAAACTGGATTAAATTCTAATCCAACTATACTACTAGTACATTATTTTTACCATAAGCCGATAAAATCGGTGAATTCCAACTCATAGCTTTATGGGCTTGTGGTTACTATTTCTATAACTCAAAATTAAATTTACAATGAAAATTTATAAAATATTTTTCCTTTTTGCTCTAGCTTTAGTTACATCATGTTCTTCTGATGATGAATCAAAACCTGTTAACGAATTAGATGGTTTATTAAAAGTCAAAGAATTTACCAATGACACTCATGTTGTTGAATTATATACAGCATCAGGCATTACTCAACAAGGATACAACGATATCACTCTGCGAATCAAAGACAAAACCACTAACAACTACATACAAAACGCAACAATAGAATGGATGCCTATTATGCACATGACCATGATGAGTCACTCTTGTCCTTTGTCAATGGTTGAAAAAGTAGCAGGAAAAGAAACGTTATACAACGGCTACATCGTTTTTCAAATGCCACAAAATTCTACTGAATATTGGGATTTAAAAGTTGATTATTCCATAAATGGAACTAATTACACTGTAACAGATATAATTGATGTTCCTGCTTCGTCAAAAAGGGTAGTCAATTCATTTATAGGTACAGACAACATAAGGTATATTGTTGCCTTAATTGACCCAAAAACACCAAGAGTAGCTCTCAATGATATGACGGTAGGGATTTTTAAAATGGAAAACATGATGAGTTTTCCGGTTGTAAACGATCTAAAACTGATGATTGATCCGAGAATGCCAAGTATGGGAAATCACGGCTCACCAAATAATGTAGATTTAACCCAATCAACTTCTGATGAATTTTATCACGGGAAATTATCATTAACCATGACAGGTTATTGGAAAATTAATCTTCAATTAGTGAATGCTTCCAATGATGTTTTAAAAGGAGAAACAGTTACCGAATCAAATGAAGCAAGTAGCATTTTCTTTGAAGTAGAATTCTAAAAACAGTATTAACGGCCAAAGGTTATTTAAACTTTTGGCCTTTTACTATGTATTATGAAAAAACAATTTTATGTTTTATTTGTTCTTTTGTCTACAACTTATTGTTTGGCACAAGAACAATTGAAAGACAGTATTTTACCTGTTAGACTAAATGAAGTCATTCTTATTGGGAAACCTTCTCGATTAAATCAAAAACAAGTAAAACCACTAGCTTCGTTGGATGAATATTTACAACAATCCGGACGAATCGATATGATTAAACGCGGAAGTTATGCTTGGGAACCCATGATTAATAATATGGCAACAGAGCGAACAATCATTACCATTGACGGCATGCGTATTTTTGGTGCTTGTACTGATAAAATGGATCCGGTGACTTCGTATGTAGAAATATCGAATCTTTCGGAAGCTACAATTTCATCCGGTCAAGGAGGAAGTTGTCACGGACCAACGATTGGCGGAGCTTTAGATTTGAAACGACTTAGCAGCAATCAAGCAAATTTAGGTTGGTCAGGAAGTTTAAGCAGTGGTTTTGAATTCAATAACAAGCAACGAATTTTGGGCGGAATGGTGCATTACAAAGACAGTTCGTTATATGCTGATGCGAGTCTAACCTTTCGAAAAGCCGACAATTATTTTGCAGGTGATAATGAGGAAGTACTTTATTCTCAGTTCCAAAAAATGAATGCTTCTATAATTTCCGGTTATCAGTTTCAAAACAAATTGATTGAAGGTTCTATTATTTTTGATGAAGCTAATGATGTTGGTTACCCTGCTTTACCAATGGATATTTCGTTGGCTAGAGCACTAATAACTTCGTTAAAATTTGAAGTTGCTCCAAAATCCGGATTAGTAAATCACTGGGAAAACAAGTTGTATTTCAATACGATTACTCACTTTATGGATGATTCCAAACGGCCGGATGTTCCCATCAGAATGGATATGCCTGGTTGGAGTGATACGTATGGTTATTATTCAAAAGGAAAAAGCACAAAAGAAAAGCACCATATTCAATTTAATTTGAATGGTTTTTACAATCGGTCTATTGCTGAAATGACAATGTATCCGAATGACCCAAATGAAAATGCTATGTTTATGTATACTTGGCCCGATGTTCGAACACTTTACAATGGTATTTATTTGGAAGATGAAATTGAATTTTCGGTTAGAAACTCTCTAAAATTTAATGGTTCTGTTGGCTATCATCAAAACAAAGTAGCCAATGAGTTTGGTTTGGAAAGTTTACAAATTTTTTACCCGGAAATGGCAGACCAACAAAATCGATTTTTGAAAAGCTTTTCATTGCAATTAAAACATCAAATTAATCAGTGGAATTTTTCAGTTGGTTCAGGATATGGAGAACGAGCACCTTCCGTAACAGAAGGTTATGCGTTTTATATTTTCAATAGTTTTGATTTGTTTGATTATATCGGAAATCCGAATTTATCCAATGAAAAATCAATTGAAGCAAGTTTTGATGTTTTGTTTAAAAATGAAAAATTAAAAACAGGAATCACTTTTTCTATCTTTCATATTTTAGATTATATGATTGGAATTCCTGATAGTAATTTTATTCCAATGACCATTGGAGCAAGTGGTGTGAAAGTGTATAATCAACTAACCTATGCCAATTTGATTCACAGTTCATTAAAATTTGATTATCGTTTAACCGATTATATTTTTTGGAATAATCAACTGCAATATAGTTATGGAAAAGATTCCGAAAACCGAAATCTGCCATTTATAAGTCCGTTACAATACCAAAGTCAATTACAATATAAAAAGAATCAATTTCAAACGGAAGCTACTATACAAGGAAATGCCACACAATCTAATTACAGTTCTTTTTATGGAGAAAACAGCACGCCTGATTTTGTTATTTTGAATGCTTCGGCAGGATACAATTTCAAATGGAATTCACAAAAATTAATGCTGAATGTGGGTGTAGAAAATGCATTTGACACTTATTATTCCACATTTACCGACTGGAATAACATTCCTAGAATGGGTAGAAATGTGTTTCTAAACCTTACATATTCAGTAGAAAAGTAATTAAGGGACAGAAAGATTAAATAGAAAGATAGCACTTCTTATACTAACAATCAAAAACTATTCCTGTGATAATATATACATCATTTAGGAAAGAATATTTTAAAAAATCTTTCGTATTGTCAACTTTTGAAAAAAAAAACGGATTAAGAACCTTAATCCGTTTACTTTCAAAGTAATAATCTTGTAGCGAGACCGAGATTTGAACTCGGGACCTTTGGGTTATGAATTTAGGATAAAATCAAATTCATCCTTCATATTGCTTAAAAATTATTAAATATCTTTGAAATTGGTGTACGAATTAGTGTTCTGTTAAAAATTAATTTCACAGCTAAATTAAGGATAATTAATTAATTTTAGTTAAGTTTTTACTAGAAATTTTTTAAATTAAATTTTAAAAGTTGCACTAGACAACAATTAATCTACTTAGTATTTTAATAAAATAATTAAAAGCAATAAAAAATTAATAGTAAGCATCTTTTTTGTAAATTTGTTAACCAAATGGTTAAACTATATAATTAAACAATATGGATAAAATTAAAACTGAAAACACAGAAAATGAAATATTAATTGCCGCCAAAGAAATTTTTCAGCAAAAAGGAATGGAAGGTGCAAGAATGCAAGAAATAGCAGATAAAGCCAAAATCAATAAAGCATTATTACATTATTATTACAGAAGCAAACAACTTTTATTTGAAGCAGTTTTCAAAAGTGCTTTTTCGTTATTGGCTCCACAATTAAATAAGGTACTAAATGAAGAAATTGATTTATTTGAAAAAATAAGAAGATTTAGTGAAAGTTATATTTCGTTTGTTATCAATCATCCGTATTTACCAAATTTTGTAATTCAAGAATTGAATAAAAATCCAGAATTTGTGATGAAACTTCGATCTGAAGAAAATTTTCCTTCTACTGAAAAATTTAAAATTCAAGTAAACGATGCTATAAAACAAGGAATTATTAAACCAATTGAAGCTGAACAATTATTTATTAATATAATGTCTTTAAACATTTTTCCTTTTATAGGTCAACCTCTTTTAATGGCTTTAGTTAATGTAGATAATGAAAGCTACCATAAAATACTAGAAAATAGAAAAACAGAAGTGGCTGAGTTTATCATAAATTCTATAAAAATTTAAACAAATGAAAACTAACGTAATCCTACTATTATTATTTTCAATAATAAACTCAACAGCTCAACAAACTTTAGCATTGGATGATTGCTACACTTTAGCTTCTAAAAATTATCCTTTATCAAAACAAACAGGATTAATACAACAAAAATCAAGTTATGAAATTGAAGCTTTAAGCAAAGGGAAGTTACCAAAAATTGATGTAAACGCTCAGGCAAGTCATCAATCTGAAGTCATAGGATTACCAGCTACATTGCCAGGAGTTCAACCATTAAACAAAGATCAATATAGAGCAACTTTAGATGTAAATCAATTGCTATATAATGGAGGAATAATCGATGCAAATGCTAAATTAAAAGAAGCACAAACGAAAACTCAAAAGCAACAAATTGAAGTCAGTTTATACCAATTAAAAAGCCGGATAAATCACTATTTTTTTTCTGTTTTATTACTTCAGGAAAAAAAAATATTATTAACATCCAAAAAAGAGTTACTTGCTTCTAAAGTTAAAGAAGTCAAATCAGGTGTGAAATTTGGTGCTATCCTTCCAACCTCAGAACAAGTTTTAGAAGCAGAGATTATTAAAATTAATCAACAATTAACGGAAATTAAATTTGAAAATATCAAACTACTAAAAAATCTTTCAGAATTAACTTTTTCTGAAATTGATACTGAAACAAAGTTGATACAACCAGTGTCGTACACAAATGACACTAATTTAACAAGACCTGAAATTGCTTTTTATGATTTGCAGAATGAGCAATTAGAGCTATCTAAAAGTATTATTTCTAAATTAAATCTTCCAAAAATAAATGCTTTTGGTCAAGCCGGTTATGGTAATCCTGGTTTAAACATGTTAGACAATTCTTTTCAAACCTTTTATATTGTTGGTTTAAAGGTTAATTGGAATGTTTTTGATTGGGGAAAAATCAAAACAGATAAAAAAGCATTAGATATTACAAAAGAAATAGTTACTACTGAAAAAGAAGTATTTGAATTGAACAACAAAATGCAATTAGAGGAGCAAGATTATGAGATAAAGAAAATAGAACAACTTTTACTTTCTGACGTCGAAATAATTCAGATACGAGAAAAAGTGATAAAATCCTCAGATGCTCAGTTGAAAAACGGTGTAATAACATCGTCAGAATACCTAGTTGAATTAACTCATTTATTTGAAGCAAAAAGCAATTTTAAAATGCATGAAATTCAATTGGCTGCCGCAAAATCAAATTACGAAATAATCAAAGGGAAATAAAGTTAGTATCCGAAAAATTTAAAAATAATGAAAAAAGTAATTAGCATAATTTTAGCAACTATAGGATTAATTTCTTGTAACAAAAATAGCGATAAAGCAGATGGTTATGGAAATTTTGAAACAACAGAAATAACTATTTCTTCAGAAGCAAACGGAAAAATCGAGTTTTTAAAGATTGAAGAAGGGGATGAATTAAAATCTCAATCTCAAGTTGGTTTAATAGATACGTTACAATTACATTTTGCAAAGCAGCAATTAATTGCCACTAAAAATACTATATCTTCAAAGTCCGCAAATGTAGTATCACAAAAAAGTGTACTGCAAGAACAATTAAAAACTGCCCATTTAGAGAAAAGTAGAATCCGGAATATGTATGCGGAAAATGCAGCAACCAAACGCCAAGTAGATGAAATTGATGGTAAGGTGAAGGTTATCGAAGAGCAAATAAAAAGTGTAGGAACTCAAAATGCACCCATCTTGAATGACTTAAAATCGATAGATGTACAAATTTCTAAAATCAATGACCAAATTGCCAAAAGCAAAATTATGAATCCAATTAATGGAACTGTTTTGACCAAATACGCCGAACCGGGCGAAATCACCGCATTTGGAAAACCACTCTACAAAATCGCCGACATTTCAGAAATGACCTTGCGAATCTATGTTAGCGAAAAGCAGTTGTCAACCATAAAAGTAGGACAAAATGTGACGGTTAAAATTGATGCCGAAAAAGACATGAAATCGTATCAAGGAACTGTATCATGGATAGCTTCTGCAGCAGAGTTTACTCCCAAAATAATTCAAACCAAAGAAGAACGTGTAAATCTGGTTTATGCAGTAAAAGTGAAAGTAAAAAACGATGGCAGTTTAAAAATCGGAATGCCTGCTGAAATGTGGGTACAATAACAAATTTAAAAATCTAAAAAATGAAAATGATTATCACAATGGCATCTCTATTTCTTTTAATCGGATGCAAAACAGTTCCAATCAACTCAAAATCAACAACTATGAATTTAAAAAATCTGCACACCGAAAATAAAGCGGTTCAAACTTCTGTATTGTTTCAACCTACCGATGGAAAAGTAATTTCGTTGCAAATTGCAAAAAACGAGCAATTAGCAGAACACATGACTAAAGTACCAGCTTTATTAGTTTGTGTTTCTGGTAATGCAACGTACAAAGATGAAAACGGAACTACTATTACATTACAATCAGGTGATTATTTCAACATTCCGATAAACGTAAAACATTGGGTAGATGCTCACGAAGAAAGTAATTTCTTGTTGATAAAATAATGAGTATTGTCGTCAACAACATATCAAAATCGTATAAAAAAACAAAAGCAGTCGAAAATATTACTTTCGATGTAAACGATGGAGAATTATTCGGTTTAATTGGTCCAGATGGTGCAGGAAAAACAACTATTTTCAGAATACTGACAACGCTATTAGTCGCTAATGAAGGAAATGCTGAGGTAGCTGGTTTTGATGTAATCAAACAACTCAAAGAAATCAGAAACTCTGTTGGTTACATGCCTGGTAAATTCTCACTGTATCAAGATTTAACTGTTGAGGAAAACTTACACTTTTTTGCTACTATTTTCGGAACTACCCTTGAGGAAAATTATGATTTAATAAAAGACATATACATTCAAATTGAACCATTCAAAGACCGAAGAGCTGGAGCACTTTCTGGCGGAATGAAACAAAAATTAGCATTATGTTGTGCCTTAATTCATGCTCCCAAAGTATTATTTCTTGACGAACCAACCACCGGAGTTGATCCCGTTTCTCGTAAAGAATTTTGGATTATGCTCAAGCGATTGCAACAAAAAGGGATTACTATTTTAGTTTCCACTCCATACATGGATGAAGCGTCGTTGTGCGATAGGATTGCATTGATACAAAAAGGTAAAATTCTAAAAATAGATACACCAGCAAACATCATTAGTAATTACGAAAAAGTAATTTATGATGTACAAGCAAAAAACACACACGGACTGATACACGATCTAAAAAATTACCCTAATCAATACAGTGTGTATGCTTTTGGTGAATACGTGCATTACATAGATAAAAATGCAGCGTTCAATCCAAACGATTTAGAAACCTATTTGAAAAATAAAAATCATAACGATATCATTATAAAACCAGCAACAATAACGATTGAAGATGTTTTTATGGATTTGTAAATAAAAATGGAAAAAGAAAAAATAATATCTGTAAAAAACCTAACCAAAAAATTTGGCAACTTCACGGCTGTCAAGGGCATTTCGTTTGATGTGTATAAAGGAGAGATTTTCGGTTTTTTAGGTGCCAATGGAGCAGGAAAAACAACAGCGATGAAAATGTTGATTGGCATTTCAAATCCCACTTCCGGTGAAGCCAATGTCGCAGGTTTTGATGTACATACACAAGCCGATTTGGTGAAAAAAAGTATCGGATATATGAGCCAAAAATTCTCCATGTATGATGATTTAACCATCAAAGAAAACATCACTTTTTTTGGTGGAATTTATGGATTATCAAGAGTACAAATCAAACAAAAAATTGCCCAACTACTCGAAGAACTGGAGCTTCAAGAGGTAGCAAATAATTTAGTCGGTTCGTTGCCATTGGGTTGGAAACAAAAATTGTCGTTTTCAGTCGCCTTAATGCATGAACCTAAAATTGTTTTTTTAGACGAGCCAACTGGCGGTGTTGACCCAATAACCCGAAGACAATTTTGGGAAATGATTTATACACAAGCCTATAAAGGAATAACCATTTTTGTAACTACCCATTACATGGATGAAGCAGAATATTGTGATCGACTTTCCATTATGGTTGACGGTACAATTGAAGCACTTGATACACCCAAAAATTTAAAACAACAATTCAAAGTTGATTCTATGAACGATGTGTTTTTAAAATTAGCACGGAATATCGAATAACTAATTAAAAAAAGAGGAAAAGATTTTATCCTACCTCGCAATGACAAAATGAAACGATTCATCGGATTTGTAAAAAAAGAGTTCTATCATATTTTCAGAGACAAACGCTCCTTGTTTATTCTGTTTGGTATGCCAATTGCACAAATTTTACTTTTTGGATTTGCTATTACAAACGAGATTAACAATGTTGACATTGCTATTTTAGACCAATCAAATGATGTAGAAACACAAAAAATCATCAATAAAATAAAAGCATCACCTTATTTTAATGTCGAAAATCAAATTGAAAAAGAACGCGATATAGAATCGGAATTTAAAAAAGGAAAAATCAAAGCAGTCTTAATTTTTGAACCCAATTTTAGTAAAAATTTAGAAACAAAAAAGGTAGCCATTATACAAACCATTACCGATGCAACGGAACCCAATGTTGCCAACACGATAGCAAATTACACTTCAGCGATAATTCAAAATTATCAAGCTCAAAAAAAACAGCCCAATACCAATCAAATCAAGGTGGAAGTGCATTCGCGAATGGTATACAATCCCGAACTTAAAAGTGTTTTTAATTTTGTTCCGGGAGTGATGACCGTTATTTTGATGCTCGTTTCAGCCATGATGACCTCTATTTCTATAACGCGAGAAAAAGAATTAGGAACGATGGAAATCCTTTTAGTTTCGCCATTAAAACCCTTTCAGGTAATTATCGGTAAAGTATTTCCCTATATTTTTCTTTCCATTATAAACGCAATCGTAATTTTGACATTAGGTTATTTTGTTTTCAAAATGCCCATCAACGGCAGTATCTTTTTGTTGGCATTTGAAAGTATTTTATTCATCATTTCTGCACTTTCGTTAGGCATATTAATTTCCACCATTTCTAATTCGCAACAAACGGCAATGATGCTGTCGCTAATGGGTTTGATGCTACCGGTAATTATTCTATCCGGATTTATATTTCCTATAAACAGTATGCCATTACCCATGCAAGTAATCAGCAACATCATACCCGCCAAATGGTTTATTATTATTGTAAAAGCCATTATGCTAAAAGGAGTCGGAATTCAATACATATGGAAAGAAACGCTTATTCTAATTGGAATGACCGTGTTTTTTATATCGGTGAGTATTAAAAAATATAAAATTAGATTAGAATAAAAACTGTATCCCTGTCAGGGTTTAAAATCCTGACAGGGTTAGGAAAACAAATTATGAAAACAATACTATTCATCATACAAAAAGAATTCAAGCAAATTTTTAGAGATAAAAGTATGCTGCAACTGATATTTATTCTACCCATTTTGCAATTATTGATTTTGTCTAATGCAGCTACTTTTGAAGTTAAAAATATCAGTATTACTTTTGTCGATAATGATCAAAGTCGGGATTCAAGAGATGTAATAAATGCTTTTAAAGCATCAACTTATTTTAAAGTTACAGAACCTTATTATTCTGAAAAAGAAGCTATCGAAGAAATGCAAAAAGGGAAAACCGACATTATTGTTACTATTCCCATTCATTTCAATCGTGACCTACAAAAAGAACAAAAAGCAAGTGTTTCAGTAAGTATTAATGCCATTGATGCTGCAACGGCTGGTGTTGAAAATGTGTATGTAACACAGATTTTAAATACCTATAATCAAAATATTCAAAAGCAGTCAAAATACTTCTCTGAAAACATAGAAGTTGCTCAAAACATAATGGTTATTCCCTCTTTTTGGTATAATAACACCTTAAATTACAAAACCTTTATGGTTCCGGGCATATTGGTTTTATTAGTCACTATGCTTACTTTATTTCTATCATCAATGAATATCGTTAGAGAAAAAGAATTAGGCACCTTAGAGCAAATAAATGTAACACCAATAAAAAAATATCAATTTATTATTGGAAAATTATTTCCGTTTTGGGTGCTAGGTTTAGTGATTTTGACAGTGGGTTTATTAATCGCAAAAATTGTTTTTAATGTTCCCATGCTAGGCAACATTTTCCTTGTATATGGTTTCACATCAGTGTATTTGCTGTTAATTTTAGGCTTCGGACTATACATCTCTAATCATACTGAAACTCAACAACAAGCAATGTTTATTGCATGGTTCTTTATGGTAATCTTTATTTTAATGAGTGGATTGTTTACACCCATCGAGAGCATGCCTAAATGGGCTCAAAATCTAACGTTGTTAAATCCTATTCGATACTTTGTAGAGTTTATTAGAATGGTTTTACTAAAAGGTTCTGGATTTACAGAAGTACTACCCAATCTGTTAATTGTAAGCGGATTTGCAATATTTGTAAATGGCATGGCGGTTTGGAGTTATAAAAAATCAAATTAAAATATAATTACAGACTAAAATTTAATTAAATCAACAAATTATTTGTAATATATGTTTAAAGAAAAAGCGGATACAGTCCATTGGCTTGTTTTCAACATTACAGAATTCTTTACAGACCTTAGATTTGGTTGTTGGTCAGTTATTACTAGAAACTTAATAATGTAAATCGTCAGCATAAAGTGGACTGATTTAATTCAAAACTAAGAGAGTGTTTTCAAAAATTATTAACTTTGAAAT
>NZ_JBYFCC010000015.1:0-102292 GCF_057652995.1 Flavobacterium sp. T50_26 | reverse complement strand
CAGGATTAAGAATTATATTTGTATAACTATAATAGGATTTATTTATTAATTTGTATAGTTATTTTAGGACGGGTCAAACTGCCTTCCCCTAAATGCCAAAGCCCTATCCGAAGTAGGTATAGTGTATGAGTAGTGTATGAAAAACATTATGTTAAATAGAGATAAGTATCTTTTTATCATGTAGTAATATGGAACGTTAGTTTAAAAGGTGACTGATAACGAAAATAAACCAAAAAACCCCGCCAAATGGCAGGGCTTTCCGTAACAAATAACCTTTTATTGTTTAGAAACCAATTTACCGGTTTGAACGGCTCCGTTGGAAGTAGCTACTCTGTAGTAGTAAATTCCGGTTGGAAGGTTCAAGGATAATTCGGTATTATTTTGCGTTAATTCTGTTTTATAAACCAATGCTCCTAAGGTGTTATAGATAGTAAGTTCTGAAGAACTTGACTCTATTCCTGCTAAGTCTATTGTTAATGAAGACGAGAACGGGTTTGGATAGAATTTGGCTGTGTTGTTTGCCACTTCATTGGAAGGTGTTGATAACGATTCGCAACCCGGTGTCATTACGGCATTGATTCCAAAGGTGGTAATTCCGCCACTGGTGCTCAACACACGGCCTTCGATGGCTACGCCTAAATTAAGAATAACGGCTCCGTTGTTGCCAATTACTGTTCCTTTAAAGTCGGCATAATCATTTAAGGAGATTGCTCCGTCTACTTTCCAGAAAACGTTTTTGGCTTGTGCTCCGTTTATTAATTCGATAGTGGCATAGGTTGAGGTGGATAATGCTCCTACGATTTTGATAACAAAAACTGCATCAGGATTGTCTTGTGCGTTTAGGGTTACTTTTCCGGTTAACACTGTTGCGGCATTCATTAAATAGGTATGTGGCGTTAGCACAAGGTCGTTGCCAAAGGCAGCAGGATAAAGCAATTGAATGTCTACCGGAAGGGTGTTTAGGTAGGAGTAAACCACGTTTAGATCTGCAGCACATTGTGCCGTTGATACATCAGGGTTTGGGTGGATGGTTCCGGTTACGTTTTCGGCTTGAAACCCGGTTGTTAATCCAACGTTGGTTCCTATATCTCCGGTTACAAATGATATTCCGGTATTGGTTACTTCGCCATTGCCTGAAAAAACAGTGTAGCAAACCACAGTATTTAAGGGTGGTGCAAGCGGACCTGTTAGTTCGGGAGTTCCGCAACCTAACGGCATTCTTACTGTTACGCCTGATACCGTTACGGCTCCAGTGGTAGAGAGTGCACGACCTTCTAAGGAAACTCCACTGTTAAGAATGATTGCGGCGTTGTTGGCTACAATGGTTCCTTTCATTACGGTGTTGGTGGCAAGATCTACAAGACCTTCTATTTTCCAGAATACGTTGCAGGCAAGTGCTCCGTTGGTTAAAATTACTTGTGATCCGGCAGCGGATGAGAATGAACCTTGTATTTGAAAAATGAATACGGCGTTTTCGTCACCTTCTGCGTCTAAAGTTAGGGTGTTGTTTAGTGAAGCACTTTCGCCGATAAAGTAGGTTCCGGCTTCTAATGTTGCTCCATTTCCTAATAATGAGGAAGGGAAAAAGTCCGGAATTGCGGCATCTAATTGATTATAAGCAATTGTTAGGTCTGCAGCGGCAGCGGCTGTTGAGCCATTTGCGTTGTGCATTACACCATCTACGTTTCCGAAATTGTTGTTGGGACCATTGTTTGTACCTACATTTCCTGTGAGGTGCGAAAGTCCTGTGTTGCTCACTGCACCATTGGTTGAAAAAAGTGCAAAGGAAGAAGAGGTTCCGAATACGGGAGCTTGTGCGTTTGCTTGGGTAACAAGACAAGTTAGGGCAACCGAAGTTGCCAATAGTAATAGTTTATGCATAAATAGGGGCGAACTGTTGTTTATTTGGGACAGTTGAATGTAAATGTATAGCTATAAAAATATATAGCATTCTTAGATTGATTTAGTTTAAAATTATTTTTTTAATAATTGTGAAAAAGTGAATTTTATGAGTAAAATCAAGGTTTGATAGAGGATAGTTGAAAAAATGGCATTAGGAAGCTTATTCTTGTTAAATGGTTTTTTAAAGACAATTTAGTGTTTTATAGAGATAGTAATGGGTGGGTTTTGGACATAAAAAAACCTTTGTCAGTTTACTTCTGACAAAGGTTTATGTGGTAGTGATTGTGCTTAGTGAACTAGAGTGTTTCTGCTTTTTTGGAAGCACAACACGCTTTTTTTTCACCGGAAGAACATGATTTTTTTTCTGAGGAAGCAGCGGCTTCTTTGTTGTCTTCTTCTTTTTTAGCTTTCTTTTTCTTTTTGTCTTTGTTAAAAAGCATTGCTTTGTCTGCAGTGTTCACCACATCAGACACCTTATAGGTTTTTCCGTCGGCTGCATTTTCTACCGTTTGAACCAGTACTTCCGGCGTTAGCACGTTGGCATCGTATTCAATAGTTGCTTTTTTTGCTTCAAAATCGATGTCTGCTTTTTGAACGCCATCAAGTTTGGCTAATTTTTTTTCTAAATGTCCGGCACATCCCACTTCGCAATGCATTCCTTCTACTGTGAACGAAGCTGTTGCCAATTGAGCAGGCTGATCTTGTGTGTGTTCAGTAGTTGCAGTTGCATTTTCAGTATTTTCAGTTGCTTCTTTTTTGCAACTTACCATCATTAATGTTGTTAAAGCGATGGCTGCGATTGTTTGTGTGAATTTCATAGTTATATTGTTTAAAATGAGTGATATAAATTTTATTTATAAAGCATTACAAAAATAACATTTTTTTCGCTTTTTATTTGCCAAAATTAACGGAGTTTTGTGACACGAAAAATTATCCATGGAAAATAAGAAGTTACGATTCGTTTATTTAGTGATTTTAGCTCTCGTTTGGGGGAGTTCTTTTATTTTGATTAAAAGAGGTTTGGTTGGGTTAACGCCTTTTCAGTTGGGTTCTTTACGAATGGTTTTTGCGGGTTTGTTTTTGTTGATTATTGGTTTTAATAGCATCAAGCAGATTCAACTTCGCCATTGGAAATATTTAGCGTTAACGGCTTGTTTTGGCACATTTATTCCAGTTTATCTTTTCTCGTATGCTCAAACAGAGATTAGTAGTTCTGTGAGTGCTATTTTGAATTCGCTTACGCCGTTAAATACTTTATTACTTGGTATTTTATTGTTTAAAATAGATTTTCAACGCAGACAGATTTATGGCGTATTTATTGGTTTAATTGGTAGTGCTTTGTTGATTTTGAATGGAGCCGCAAATCATCCGGAGCAGAATTATAATTATGCGATTTTATTAGTTATTGCTTCTGTTTGTTATGCGATGAATGTGAATTTTATTAAAATGTATTTGTCCGATTTAAATCCGTTAAGCATAACCACCGGAAATTTTATTGTGATGTTGATTCCGGCTTCTATAGTTTTGTATTTATCCGGCTTTTTTGAGGCTGTTCACGTTCAGCAAACACAAAGTGTGATTGGCTATATTGTTATTTTGGGAGTGGTTGGTACTGCTTTGGCGAATATTTTGTTTTATAAATTAATTAAAATATCGTCGCCTGTTTTTGCTTCTTCAGTTACTTATTTAATTCCGGTTGTTGCTTTTATGTGGGGTTTGGTTGATAATGAAAGTTTGACTTCAATTCAGTTTTTGGGTGCGGCTATAATTATGTTTGGGGTTTATCTTTCGGCTAAGAAGTGAGAAGTTTTTTGTTTAAAGTTTAAAGTTTCAAGTTTCAGGTTGATAATTCTACTAAAGGAAATATTGCACTAAACTAATCTGTTTTCATCCATTATAGCTAAGCTATCAAAATCTGCGAAAATCTGTTTCATCTAACTCGCGTACTGTTAAAAAGCGAAGCGTCTTTGTGCTCTTTGCTAACTCCTTTGCGAACTTTGTGGTTAAAATTGAGTTTCAGTTTTTAAAGCAGTTAAAAAAAAAAAGACTGCCATTGCTGACAGTCTCATTTAAAATTCTTTGTTTATTGATTATTTAAAATCAGCTTCGCTAACACCTTCGTTCACTTTGATGTCGCTAATTTTGATGTCTAAATCAACACCTACATTCATAATATATTGATAAGGTACTTTTACACCTTTTACATCTCTGTAATCTTTGTAGGTAATTGTACTTTTTCCTTGAGGAGTTGTGGTTGCGTCAGCAATTTTTAAACCGGTAGCTACTTCGTAATAACTTGTTGTTTTTCCATTTACGATAGCATAACAGTCTTTTCCGTCTTGGCTTTCAATTCCTTTTAAAGTAATTCCTTCTTTTTTAAGTAAATTTAATTCCGGGAATGGATGTGCAATAGCTTTCATGTCTTCCAACATTTCACCTTCTAAATTCATTTTTTGCCCTTGTTGAGCCATGAATCCAGTGTTTCCGTTTACTACTTGTTTCATCATGCTCATTCCGCCCATGGTTAATTCTACTAATAATTTTCCATTAGCATCTGTTTTGTTGATGTATGTTAATGGAGCAGGAGCACCAGGTAAATTAGTAGTTCCGGTTAAAAATAATGATTTTACATCAGCAACTGCTTTTTGTCCGCCAACGGCTGAAATGTATTTCTCTAAAACCGATTTAGCCGTAACATCTGCACTAACCTTTTTTTCTTCCGGTTTTTCAACTTTGTTTCCGTATTTGTCGAAATAGAAGATAGGAATGTTTAATTTTTCTAAGCCGGGTAAAACATCGCCGGCTTTACTTACGATAACAACTCTTAAATTTTCGGCTAAGAAATATTTTTTAGAAACTCTCAACACATCATCAGCCGTAACTGCATTGATGTTTTTGATGTAGTTTTCATAGAAATCTGCCGGTAAACCTTGTGTTTTAGTTTGTAATGCATAACGAGCTACAGTTGTTGGTTTTTCAATATCCATTACGAATTTTCCAATGTAACCTGCTTTTACGTTTTTCAACGTTTCATCAGATACTTTTTCAGTTCTGATGCGTTTGATTTCTTTCAAAATTTCAACTACAGCACTATCTGTTACAGCATTTCTAACTTGAGTTGTAGCACTAAAGTTTGACGTGTGTTTGGTTCCTCTTAAACCCGAACGAGCACCATAGGTCCAACCGTGAGCTTCTCTCAAATTCATGTTCAAGTAACTGTTGAAATCACCTCCTAAAATTTGATTTGCTACAATTGCAGCAAAATAATCTTTGTCAGTCATTTTTAAGTTAGTAATATGAACCGCAGCGATTTCTGATTGAACTGCATTTGGAGCATCTACAAAGTTAATTTGCGTGTATTGAACATCTTTTGGATCAGAGTAAGAAACTTGTGGAGCAACTCCTTTTTTCCATGTACCGAATAATTTTTCAACGTTTGCTTTTACTTCAGCAAATTTTACATCACCAACAATTACTAAATAAGCATTTTGTGGTGTAAAATAGGTAGCATAGTTTTGACTAACATCAGCCAAAGTAACTTTGTTGATAGATTCTTCGCTTAGGTATTCTCCGTTTGGATGATTTTTTCCATACGCCAAAACACTTTGAACACGACGAGCAATTGAGGGAACGCTTTTTTCTTCCGATTTTAAACCTTCAATAAGTTTTGCTTTTTCTTTGTCAAATTCTTCTTGCGTAAATACAGGATTTAATGCACCATCGGCCATTAATTCCATAATTCTTTTAGAATATTTTGAAAGTCCGCTTGCAAAAGCACCGTCTGATCCAAAATTAATGCTAGCACCTAAGAAGTCAATTTCTTCGTTAAAAGCATCTTTAGAAATGGTTTTTGTTCCGTTTCCAATTAAGCTACTCGTTAAATCAGAAACACCTTTTTTAGCACCTTCTGCATACGGAGCATTATCGATGGTTAGATTGTATGAAACTCTTGGAAGTTTATCGTTTTCAACCACTAAAACTTTCAATCCGTTTTTCAATTCGAAAGTTTGTGGTTTACCAATATTAATTTTAGGAGCTGGTCCCGGTTTTGGTTGAGGTCTGTCTTGTGCTTGCATAGAAAGTGAAATAAACAAGCTCGTTGCTATAATGACTATTTTTTTCATGATTGATATCTTAATTTTGAGCTTTATCTGATTTAGGAGCGTAATCTAAAAGTAAACGTTGATTTGGATTTAGGAATTTTTTTGCAGCATCTCTAATTTCCTCTCTTGTGATTGAACGGTAGATGTCAATTTCGGTATTAATTAAATTTACATCACCATATAACATGTGAAAAGTTGCTAAATTACCTGCAATTCCTTCTACAGAAGCATTGCTGTTTACGTATTGATTTTCGTAAATGTTTTGTAATTTTTGGAATTCTTTTTCAGAAATTAATTCCGTTTGAAGTTTTACAATTTCCTCATCAATTTCTTTCATTAAATTTTCTGGAGTATTACCGCCCATTGGCAATCCGTATAAAATATACATACCATAATCTTCTTGACTAAAGCTAAATGCACCAACTTGTAAAGCCATTTTTTTGTCGTCAACTAGTTTTTTGTATAAACGAGAAGATTTTCCATCTGATAAAAGTGTAGAAATCATATCTAAAACACGAGCGTCTTTTGTTTTCATAGATGGCGTTCTGTAAGAAGCAACCACCATTGGAATTTGAATGTTTGGATCTTCAAAACGAGCTTTGATTGTTTCTGTAATAGGTGCTTCCTCGATTTTTTGACGAGTAACAGCTTCTCCTTTAGGAATCACACCAAAATATTTATCGATCCAAGCTCTTGCTTGAGCAGGGTCAAATTGTCCGGCAACAACTAAAGTAGCGTTGTTAGGTACATAATATTTTTTGTTGAAAGCTTGAAATTCTTCTAAAGTAGCAGCGTCTAAATGTTCCATCGAACCAATGGTTGCCCAACGGTACGGATGTTTTGTGAACATATTCTTTTTTACTTCAGAAATTAAATTTCCGTAAGGTTGATTGTCAACACGAAGACGTTTTTCTTCTTTTACTACTTCGTTTTGCGTGTCCACACCAATTTGGTTAATAACTGGATGTAACAAACGTTCCGATTCCATCCATAAACCTAATTCTAAATTATTTGATGGGAAAATTTCATAGTAATACGTTCTGTCGTCAGAAGTATTGGCGTTGTTTGTTCCTCCGTTTCCGGTTACAATTTTAAACCATTCACCACGTCCGATGTTTTTTGTTCCTTCAAATAAAAGGTGCTCAAAAAAGTGAGCAAAACCTGTTCTTTCAGGGTTTTCATCTTTTGCACCTACGTGATACATTACAGATGTGATAACCACCGGAGCCGAATTATCTTGGTGTAAAATCACATGCATACCATTATTGAGCGTGTAATGTTCGAACTCTACTTTTTGAGCAGAAACTGTACCTCCAAGCATAAGAACTGAACTTAAAGCCATTAAAGATTTTTTCATAAAAATTAGTTATTTATTTTTTTGCTTTTAAATAAGTATGCAATTTCGGTATTATGTTACACTTTTTTTCAATTTTTATTAAAAAAATCAATCTGGAATACCATATTTTTTTTGAGGTAAATATATTTTGAAGTTTATGTTGTGTGATTCATAATAAGTTGTATATTTGCAAACTTAAAAATTAATTAAAAACACATTGTTATGTACGCAATCGTAGAGATAGCAGGGCAACAATTTAAAGTAAGCAAAGACCAAAAAGTATTTGTTCACCGTTTAGCATCTGAAGAAGGAAGCAAAGTTTCTTTCGATAAAGTGATGTTGTTAGACGATAATGGAACAGTTACTATAGGCGCCCCCGCTATAGAAGGAGCTTCAGTAGAAGCCAAAGTGTTACAACACTTAAAAGGTGATAAAGTAATCGTTTTCAAAAAGAAAAGAAGAAAAGGTTACAAAAAGAAAAACGGACACAGACAGTCATTTACGCAAATTGTTGTAGAAGGTATTTTAGCTTCCGGAACAAAGAAAGCGGCTGCAAAATCTGAAAGTCCTAAAGCTCCAAAAACAACTAAATCAGCTGATGATTTAACGCTTATAGAAGGAGTTGGACCAGTTGCTGCTGAAGTATTAGCTGCTGCCGGAATAACTACCTTTGCTAAATTAGCAAAAACTAGTGCTGATGATGTTAAAACTATTTTAGAAGCATCTGACGCTAAAGTATCACATTTAGATCCAACTACTTGGGCTCAACAAGCACAGTTAGCTGCTGATGGTAAAATGGATGAATTAAAAAAATTACAAGATGAATTAAATGGCGGTAGAGCTGTTTAATTTTAATATTAACTTATAAAACCCTAACATCATGGCTCACAAGAAAGGTGTCGGTAGTTCCAAGAATGGTAGAGAATCAGAATCGAAACGTTTAGGTGTTAAGATTTATGGTGGTCAAGCAGCTATTGCAGGAAATATCATAGTAAGACAAAGAGGTTCTAAACACAATCCGGGAGAAAACGTTTACATTAGTAAAGATCACACTTTACATGCAAGAGTTGACGGAGTTGTTAAGTTTCAGAAAAAAGGTGATAACAAATCATTTGTATCTGTTATTCCTTTTGAAGCATAATTTAGAATTTACTTCAAAATATAAAAACCCATTTCGAAAGAGATGGGTTTTTTAGTTTTACAAAGTTGATTTAAAATTTTTATAAAATCGTAACCAAATTGGTAACTTTTTGTATATTTGTATATGCGAGTAATAGCCGTAAGAACATTAAAAGAATATTTTCAGGAATTTTCTCAAGCAGAACAACCTTTGTTATCTTGGTATGAAGAAGTAAGTACTGCAGAATGGAATAATCCAAATCAATTGAAAGCTCAGTATAGAAATGCTTCCGTATTAACAGATAAAAGAGTAGTTTTCAATATTCATGGAAACACTTATCGATTGATTGTTGATGTGGAATATCGTTTAAAAATTGTTTTTATAGTTTGGTTTGGAACGCACAACGAATATGATAAAATTGATGCTAAAAAAGTAAGTTATGTTAAGACCGATAAAAAATGAACAACAGTATGATGCATCACTACAGAGAGTTTATGAACTGTTGCAAAAAGATGTAAAGCCCGACACTAAAGATTCTGATGAGTTAGAGATTCTCTCTATTCTAATCAAAGAATATGAGAATGAATTTCATCCGATGCCTCAGCCAAGTCCGTTAGAAGCAATTCGATTTAGAATGGATCAAATGAATATTTCTGAAACAGAATTATCTAAAATCTTGGGAGCTCGTTCGCGTAAATCTGAAATTCTTTCCGGAAAAAGAAAATTGAGCCTAGCGATGATTCGTAGATTAAAAGAAAAATTAAATATTCCGGCTGAAGTATTAATTCAGGCTTATTAAAAGTCAAACCATTTCGTGAGAGATGGGTTTTTTTGTGATTAATTTGAAACGTTCATCAAAATTAAGTGAAGAATAACGAGTCGTTCCGTTTCAGAAAAATTTTCAGATTCATTAATTAAAGAGGCAATTCTTATTTCATTTTTATAACCATCCGCCATTAGATTTGCATATATAGTAAATCGTTTTCTTAAGGTTGCTTTATTAGTAGTGTTAGTTTCTTTGCTGTAAACTTCTTCAGCACATGAAGAATAAAAATCCAATGTAGTTAAGGAAAGTAAATCAAAAAAATTAAAGTCAACATTCATCTTGATACTTGCTGTTATTTTTTTTGAAATTTCATCATCATTAAAAATTATTTCGGTTAATTTTAGATAACTTTCTTTGCTTATGTTTTGAATTATTTTACTTTTTAATAAAGATAATTCTGCTTCCTCAAGTAAGTTGAAAATATCTTTTTCAATTCCATAACCTTCGATTAATTTTTGTTGAGTTTTATCTACGATACATTTTTTATAGATAGCATCTGAATCTATCTGTTTGCAACCAGATAAAGTGTAAGAAATTATAAACAAAAATCCAACAAGGAAATATTTTTTAATTTTTAAAATCATAGTACAAGTTTAAACAAAAAAACCCTCACTTTTCAGCAAGGGTAATTTTAATTTCAAAAATCTCAATACTTAATACTTCAGTCTTAATACTTAATACTTCAGTCTTAATACTAATATCTATAATACTCCGGCTTGTAAGGTCCTTGAACATCCACACCAATATAAGCAGCTTGCTCTACATTTAATGTTTCCAATTCAACGCCTAATTTTTCTAAGTGTAAAGCCGCTACTTTTTCATCTAAATGTTTTGGTAGCATATACACTTCATTTTTATAAGCAGAAGCATTGGTATATAATTCAATTTGAGCTAACGTTTGGTTTGTAAATGAATTACTCATTACAAAACTTGGGTGACCTGTAGCACATCCTAAGTTAACCAAACGACCTTCGGCTAAGATAATAATATCTTTTCCGGCAATAGTATATTTGTCAACCTGTGGTTTAATTTCAATTTTTGAAGCACCGTGGTTTTTGTTCAACCATGCCATGTCGATTTCATTGTCAAAGTGACCAATGTTACAAACGATGGTTTTGTCTTTCATTTGCTCAAAATGTTTTCCAACAACGATGTCTTTGTTTCCGGTAGTTGTGATGATGATATCCGCTGTTTTGATTACAGTTTCTAATCTTTTCACTTCAAATCCGTCCATTGCAGCTTGTAAAGCACAAATTGGGTCAATTTCTGTTACAGTCACAATAGAACCTGCACCTCTAAATGAAGCAGCAGTTCCTTTTCCAACGTCACCGTATCCACAAACGATTACTCTTTTTCCGGCTAACATAATATCTGTTGCACGACGAACAGCATCAACAGCTGATTCTTTACAACCGTATTTGTTGTCGAATTTCGATTTAGTAACCGAGTCATTTACGTTGATAGCAGGAATGTGTAAAGTTCCGTTTTTCATTCTTTCATATAAACGGTGAACTCCGGTAGTCGTTTCTTCCGAAAGACCTTTGATTCCACTAATCAATTCTGGATATTTATCAAAAACCATATTTGTCAAATCGCCACCATCATCCAAAATCATGTTTAATGGTTGTCTGTCTTCTCCAAAAAATAAGGTTTGTTCAATACACCAATCAAAATCAACATCATTCAATCCTTTCCAGGCATACACTTGAATTCCGGCAGCAGCAATTGCAGCAGCAGCATGATCTTGTGTTGAAAAAATATTACATGAACTCCAAGTCACTTCTGCACCTAAAGCAATTAATGTTTCAATCAAAACAGCTGTTTGGATTGTCATGTGCAAACAACCTGCAATACGAGCTCCTTTTAACGGTTGACTATCGCCATATTCTCTACGAAGAGCCATTAAGCCCGGCATTTCAGCCTCGGCCAATTCAATTTCTTTTCTTCCCCAAGCGGCAAGCGAAATATCTTTCACTTTGAACGCTACAAATGGCAATGTTTGTGTACTCATTTATAAAATAGTTATATTAGCTAAAAATTTACGCAAATTTACGGAATAGCTTAGAAATTTAAAAGCCTTTTTGTGTTTTTTGTGATTTGTTTAGTCCACTAAAGTTTTGAAATACAATTTGATATATACTTTTCAATAATGCCATTTTACCAGAGAATAAATGTAGATGATAAAACAGCTGTTTTCGTTTGGAAGATAACAGAAACGTTTGATGATTTATTTCGGGAAGTTTCGCTGAAAGATACTTCTTTAGCCAGATTAGAAGGCATGAAATCCGAAAGTCATCAAAAAGGTTTTATGGCGGTTCGGATGCTGTTGCAATACAATGGCTATACCGACTTTGATTTGTTTTATGATGAATTTGGTAAACCTCATTTAAAAGATTGTGTAAACATTTCTATTTCGCATTCGTTTGGTTTTTCAGTTATTGTTTTATCAGATAAAAACGTTGGAATTGATTTAGAACTTCGTCGTGATTTAATAAAAAAAATAGCTTATAAATTTGCAGAGGAAGAATTTGTCTATGAATGCGAAAATAATTCAGTCGAATTTGTTAGTAAATTAACCGTCATTTGGGGCATAAAAGAAGCCGTTTTTAAAGTGCGAAACGAAATCGGAATTAGTTTTAAAGATCATATTTTTGTACAACCATTTGAGATGAACGAGGCAAAAACAACTGCTTTGTTGGATTTTAATTCGGTTAAAAGAGAATTTTTGGTTTACTTTACCGAAATTGAAAATTATACCTTAGTCTGGCTTTGGGAAATGGAATGATGAAAAAAATCTACGAAGAAATACTACAGGCAAAGGCCCAAAATCAAAAATTAATAGCCATTTTACTCGATCCGGATAAAATTGAAATGGGCAATTTAGCTAATTTGATTGAAAAGATTAAAATTAGTCCGGCTGCTTATATTTTTATAGGCGGAAGCATCGTTGAAAATAAAAAAATTGATGAACAGGTTCACTTATTAAAAGAAAAGTTAACTATTCCAGTTGTGCTTTTTCCAGGAAATCCGTCACAAATATCAATTCTAGCAGATGGAATTTTATTCTTGAGTTTATTGTCTGGTAGAAACCCTGATTATCTAATTGAACATCATGTGAATGCTGTTTCAATTCTAAAAAATTCATTTTTAGAGATTATTTCAACCGGTTATATTTTAATCGAAAGCGGAAGTCAAACCGCTGTGGAACGAATCAGTAAAACCAAACCTATAGATAGAAATAATGTTGAATATGTCTGCAAAACAGCCAAAGCAGGAGAATATTTAGGCAATAAATTAATTTATCTCGAAGCCGGAAGCGGTGCAAAAATAGCTGTTCCATTAGAAATGATTAAGGCAGTTTCTCGAGAAATTTCAATTCCATTGATTGTTGGTGGCGGAATTCGTTCGCAAAAAGCAATTCAAAACGCTTTTGATGCCGGAGCCGATTTGGTAGTCATTGGAACTGCATTTGAAAACGATTCTAACTTTTTTAATCATGATTGATTTACTATTCTCTCAGTACAAAGAGTATTCAAATCTTCACATTTTTCTGGAAATAACGGGAGTTTTTTTTGGTTTAATTAGTGTTTGGTATGCCAAAAAAGATAACATTTTAGTATTCCCAACAGGAATCATAAGTACAACCATCTTTATATATTTGTTGTGGGAATGGAAGTTGCTTGGCGATTTTACCATCAACATTTACTATTCAATCATGAGTGTTTACGGCTGGTATCATTGGACCCGAAAAAAAGGAGGTGAAACAGAATTTCCAATTGCACACATTACAAAGAATGAAAAGTTATGGGCAATTGTAATTTTTGTTTTAACATCGATTGCAGTAGTGTTGATTTACACTTTTTTTGATAAATTTACAAGTTGGACAGCTTATGTTGATACATTTACTACCGGAGTATTTTTTGTTGGTATGTGGCTCATGGCAAAACGCAAAGTTGAACACTGGATTTTTTGGATAGTGGGTGATATCGTTTCAATACCTTTGTATTACTATAAAGGATTAACGTTTACCAGCTTACAATATTTTATATTTACAATAATCGCCTTTTATGGCTATATCGAATGGAAGAAAATCTTAAACAACAGTCTACAGAAATCATAAAAATAGCCATTTATGGTCCGGAATGCACCGGAAAAACCACATTGGCTAAACAATTGGCTGAACATTTCAATACAATTTGGATTCCTGAATTTGCTCGTGATTATCTTCAACAAAAATGGGATAAGCATCAGCAAATTTGTCAAAAAGAAGATTTATTGCCTATTGCCATCGGTCAAACAAAACTTGAAAATGAAGGTTTGCAAAAAGCAAATACTTTTTTATTTGCGGATACAAATTTGATGGTTACAAAGGTTTTTTCTGATATATATTATGGAGAAAGCGATCCTGTTTTAGAAAAAGCAGCTAAAAAACATAAATATGATTTGTTTTTTTTAACCGATGTAGATGTGCCTTGGCAAAAAGATGATTTGCGAGACAGCCCAAACGATAGAGAAAAAACACTGCAGATTTTTGAAGAAAATTTACTCAAATTCAATAAACCATATGTAAAAATTACAGGTTCAAAAGAAAAGAGATTTCAAAAGGCAGTGGCCATCATTTCAAATATTTTTGAGACAAAAAAGTTAGGTTTAAATTCATTTGATTATATCCTTTTAGAACAACGTGATATTAAGTTAGATCAAATTAAAAATCAGGTTGGTTTTTTAACCAACGGGATACAAGCTGTTAATCTGGAAAGGCCTGCCAAGTTGAATGACGGAATTGAATCCTTGTCAGTTGATGAAGCTGCCTATTTTGCCAATTTTTTTGATGAAAAACGAAATCATTTAAAACTAAAAAAATTCGTTCCTTCGTCTGGAGCTGCTAGCAGAATGTTTAAATTTTTAAGCGAGTTTTTACACGATTATAAGTTGGGAGAAGAATCAATAAATGCTTATATAAATCGTAAAAAAGCTAAAAATCTATCACTTTTTTTAATTGGTTTAGATAAATTTCCCTTTTATAAAGAAGTGCTAAACCGACTAAAACAATTGTATCCGGAATATGAAACGTGGGGGTATGACAGCAAATGTTATGCTTTCATCAAAATTCTATTGTCAAAAAACGAATTTGATTTTGCTAATAAACCAAAAGGAGTTTTGCCTTTTCATAACTACACTTCTCATATTGCAACTCCAATAGAAGAGCACCTTAATGAAGCTGTTGCATACGCATCATCCAATCAAAAAGCTCATTTACATTTCACAGTTTCTGAAGAACATCAGTCGGAGTTTGAAAAAATTGTAGAAAATGTAAAATCAAAAATTGAAAAAAATACACAAACTGAAATAAGTGTTTCCTATTCTTATCAAGATAAATCAACTGATAGCATTGCTTTAGATTTTGATAATCAATTTATTAGAGAAGACAATAACAGTCTTGTTTTTAGACCTGGTGGTCATGGAGCCTTAATTCAAAACTTGAATAATTTGGATGGCGATGTAATTTTTGTAAAAAACATTGACAATGTTATTCAGAATCATTTAGATGAAATTTCATTATACAAAAAGGCTTTGGCAGGAATTTTATTAGATAAACAACATCAGATTTTCAATTACCTTCGAATGCTTGATGAAGATAATATTACCAAAGAAACTTTAGATGAAATAGTTAATTTTATTCAGTCAAAGTTGCATTTTGAAGTGGTCGACGATTTTTCAAAATATACTAAGGAAAGTAAAATAGAATACCTTAAAAATTATTTAAACCGGCCAATTCGTGTGTGTGGAATGGTTAAAAACGAAGGAGAACCAGGCGGCGGTCCGTTTTGGGTAAGAGACAGAAAAGGATTGGTTTTTTTGCAGATTGTAGAGTCGTCTCAAATTGATGAAAAGGATACCAGTCAAATGAAAATAGTAAAAAATTCAACTCATTTTAATCCGGTAGATTTGGTGTGCGGAATTAGAAATTACCGTGGAGCCAATTTTGATTTAACCGAATTTGTTGATCACTCTAGTGGATTTATAGTTTATAAAAATAAAGGAGGAAAAGATTTGAAAGCCTATGAATTACCCGGACTTTGGAATGGAGCTATGGCAAAATGGTTAACCGTTTTTGTAGAAGTGCCTTTGGTAACTTTCAATCCTGTGAAAACAGTAAATGATTTATTAAAAGTTGCACATCAACCTCATTAAGAATGGATTCCGAGAAAATTATATCAGAATTGGCATTCAAAGCCGTAAGGAGTAGCGGTGCAGGCGGACAAAACGTGAATAAAGTTTCGTCTAAAGTGGTGCTATCGTTTGATTTGCTCAATTCGCAAAGTTTATCAGAGGAAGAAAAAATATTAATTTCAGAAAAACTAAAAACAAAATTAACGTTGGACGGAATTCTGATTTTAAACTGCGATGAAGATAGAAGTCAACTCAAAAACAAAGAAATTGTAACCAAACGATTTTTAAAACTCATTCAAAACGCATTGGTAATTCCTAAAGAAAGAAAACCAACCAAAATTCCGCGTTCGGTAATTGAAAAGCGAATCAATGAAAAGCGAAATACCTCAGAAATCAAGCAAAACCGAAAGAAACCGGATGTTTAGAAAAATGTGATAGATTAACGGTAATGCGTAATGGGAGTTTCTCCTTTCATTAAATTTTGAATTTGATTTTTCTCATTGCCATTGAATTTGTCATTGATTTTTGAATTTGCCATTACCATTGAAAATCTTTTACTACCTTTGCCCCGTCTCAAAGGGGTGCTCTAAATAACGAGCTGAGATCATACCCAACGAACCTAGAACAGGTAATGCTGTTTAGGGATTAGACAAAAAAATAAAAGTGCACGTTTATTTTGCTGTCAAGAGTATCAATTTTAATTTTTAACCAAGAATAATTGCCCCTTTTATTCGTAAACTTTTACGAATGAAAACTTTATTCAACAATCGCCAGTATGGCACAAAAACGCTTAGTAAGTATTGCTTTGCGAGTTTTTTTCTATTTTCTTTTGTCGGTTTTTCACAGGAAACTCCAAAAGATAGTCTTAAAAATGTCGATCTTAAAGAAGTCACTGTTTCATCTGTGCGTGCTAAAGAAAAAAACCCTATTACGTTCACGAACGTTTCAAAGGAAGAAATCGCTCCTAGAAATTTAGGACAAGACATTCCTGTTTTGTTACAGTATTTACCATCCGTTGTAACTACAACGGATGCAGGAAATGGCGTTGGTTATACCTACATGCGTGTTCGGGGTTCAGATGGCTCACGAATCAACGTAACGTTAAATGGTATTCCGTTTAATGATAGCGAAAGTCAAGGAAGTTTTTTCGTGAACTTACCTGATTTTGCTTCCTCTTTAGAAAGTGTTCAGTTGCAACGAGGCGTTGGAAGTTCAACCAATGGAGCAGGTTCTTTTGGAGCTAGCTTAAATATGCAAACAAAATCATTTCAAGAAGAAGGATATGCTGAAATTGCTAATTCATTCGGAAGTTTTAACACCAGAAAGCATACACTTTCTTTTGGAACAGGGTTGCATAATAATGTAGAATTGAACGGACGAATTTCTAACATTGCATCAGATGGTTTTATTGACAGAGCATCTTCTTCTATGTTTGGCTATTTTTTCAACGCAAATTATGTAACAGAAACTACTTTAATTAAATTATTAGCTTTTGGAGGAAAAGAAAAAACCTACCAAGCTTGGAACGGAAGAGATAACGCTCCTTTATCAATTTTAAGTGCGACCAATCCGGATTATATATTTGGAAACACTTTTAATATTTCTGGAATTAAAACAAATGACAATGGAAATATTGAAGGTTTTCATAATAACGAAACCGATAATTATTGGCAAAATCATTTCCAATTGCATTGGACTGAAAAATGGACTGAAAAATGGATTTCAAACATTGCATTACACTATACCAAAGGTAAAGGGTATTTTGAACAATATGTTGATGATTATTACTATTCTAATGTTCTTTTTAGTGGTGACTCACAATTAAGCTTCTTAGGTCTTCCGGATATAACAATTGATGGAAACAGTATTTCCAGTATGGATTACATAAGGAAGCGATGGTTAGACAACGTTTTTTTTGGAAGCACATTTTCATTAAATTATAGGAATAATAAAACTGATTTACTAATCGGAGGAGCTATCAATCGTTATTTGGGATTACACTACGGAGAAGTAACTTGGAACCAATATAATTTTAGCAATATTGGTCGTTATTATGATAATTATGGTAATAAGGATGATATTAATTTTTACGCTAAAATTACTCAAAATATTAACTCTAAGTTAAGCCTATTCACAGATTTGCAATACAGAATGGTGTTTTATGATGCAACTAGTTTTAGGTTTGAGGATGTTAATGATACTTTCCGATTTTTTAATCCAAAAGCAGGATTGAATTACCAATTGGATTCAAAAAATGTATTTTACGGTTATTTTGGCGTTGCCAACAAAGAACCACGAAGAGACGATTATGAAAACGATGCAACAAAACCAGAACGATTGTTTGATTATGAATTAGGTTGGAAATACAATTCTAAAAAAGTGAGATTTACGGCAAATGCATTTTACATGCGTTATGTAGATCAACTGGTCTTAACGGGAGCTTTAAATGATGTTGGAGCTCCAATATTTACCAATAGTGGTAATAGCTACCGTTTTGGCTTAGAAATAGAATCTGTAATTCGTTTAAGTGAAAAGTTTTTAATTAGTCCAAATTTTACAGTAAGTCAAAACAAAAACAAAGATTTTGTGTTTCAACGTGATGGTGAATTACAAAATTTAGGTTCAACAAACATTGCTTTTTCACCGAATTTTATTGCAGCAAATCGTTTTACTTTTATTCCGGTTAAAAATCTACAACTTTCTTTATTATCAAAGTTTGTGAGTGAGCAATTCATGGGGAACATCGATGCAGAAAGTTCCAAATTAGATGCTTATTTTGTGAATGATCTGAATGTTACCTATGAAATTAAAACGAATAAAATTTTCAAATCCATTCAATTCAATGCCCTAATCAATAATATTTTTGATTTGAAATACGAAAGCAATGGCTATTTTTACACGTTTGACGATGATTTTTCATCACCGGGAACTGTTACAACCATTGAAGGAGCTGGTTTTTATCCGCAAGCGGGAATTAATTTCCTTTCAGGAATAACCCTTTTGTTTTAGTATAAAAAAGAAATCCTGACTTTGCGGTCAGGATTTCTTTTAATTATAAACTCTCACAATAGGTCCATTTACTTCAACACGGTAACGTTTCATCGGGAATTCTAAACCCTCACCTCCCAGACCGGTAAATAAATTATACAATTCTTCATCGCAAGGGCAAAGGGCATTACTACCTTGTACAATCATGGTAGAACATGAACTCAAGGCTTGGTTTGGACAGGCTGCGTCAAAGGCGTTGTAGCCACCACCACCGATGCTGAAAACAATAATCCCTCTTACGCCTGCATTTCCTTGTGAAATATAAACACCGTTTCCGGGAAATTTTAAAGAGCCGTACAGCGGTAAATCGGTATTAATATCTACCGTAAAAGTATAATTTGGTATGTTGGGATTAAAATTATTAAAACTTTCATTATCACATCCTGAAAGGAAAACACTAAAAATCAATAACAAAACAATTTTTTTCATAAACATTTTTTTCATTTGGCAAATTTAATTTAATTACCTTTGAGTACCCTTATAAAGGAATAAATTTTCAAATAATTAAAAATTATACTATCTTTGTTGAAAGGAATCCTCTAAAAGGGGATTTTTTCTATTTTATATAACGATAAAAATAACGATTTTATATATCAAAGTTCAACTTTTGTGAATTTTGAAAAAATTGAATTGCAATAAAAACACATGAAGTTATGAGTACAGTATCGTATTACACCGCAGAGGGTTTAAAAAAACTAAAAGAAGAACTAGAAAATCTTAAACATATTGAACGTCCAAAAGCATCACAAGCCATCGCAGAAGCAAGAGATAAAGGTGATTTATCTGAAAATGCAGAATATGATGCTGCTAAGGAAGCTCAAGGATTATTGGAAATGAGAATTTCTAAAATGGAAGAAGTATATTCAAATGCCAGATTAATTGATGAATCGCAACTTGATTTGTCAAAAGCATTAGTATTGTCTAACGTGAAAATTAAAAACCAAGCTAATGGCATGGAAATGAAATACACGTTGGTTGCCGAAAGCGAAGCCGATTTAAAAACCGGAAAAATATCAGTAACATCTCCAATTGGAAAAGGATTGTTAGGAAAATCAGTAGGTGATGTAGCCGAAATTACAGTGCCAAATGGCGTTTTAAAATTTGAAGTTTTAGAAATTTCAAGAGATTAATTAAAATGGCAAGCATTTTTACCAAAATAATCAACGGCGAAATTACATCTTACAAAATTGCAGAAGATGAACATTTTATTGCTTTTTTAGATGTAAATCCAAATGCAATTGGTCACACACTTTGTGTCCCAAAACAAGAAATCAACAAGATTTTCGAAATGGAAGAAGACCATTATTTGGCTTTGATGAAGTTTTCGAGAAAAATTGCTGTTGCTTTAGAAAAAGCCATCCCATGCAAACGAATTGGTGTTGCCGTGGTAGGATTAGAAGTGCCTCATGTTCATGTTCATCTCATTCCGTTGCAAGATATGGATGATATGCGATTTCAAAGGAAAGTGAGTTTAACAAAAGAAGAATTTGAAGCTACAGTACAAAAAATTCAAAACGAATTATAAAAAAGTAAAATCCCGATGAAATCGGGATTTTTAGTTTTATCTTTTTATCAAACTTATTAGAAAAAGCAAGACCCAAGCTCCCCCGGCAGCAATTAGAATTTGCCAAAGTAATCCGCCTCCGCCAATTCCGAAATGGCCGGCTAACCATCCGCCAACAAATCCGCCAATGATTCCAACCACAATGTTTCCAATTAATCCAAAACCTGAACCTTTCCAGAGTTGACCTGCAAGCCATCCCGAGATAGCACCGATGAGTAAGAAATACAAAAAATTCATAAAAATTGATTTTATTGGTTAATATTGTTAAAATTATAAAAAATAAATGACAATTTAATAAAAATTATATTTTTTTAAAATTAACCATCATCGTAGTGCCTTTTCCAACTTCAGATTGAGCGACTTTTATTTTACCTTTATGGTATTCTTCCACAATACGTTTTGTTAAAGAAAGTCCCAATCCCCAACCGCGTTTTTTGGTTGTAAATCCGGGTTCAAATACTTTTTTAAACTGATTTTTCGGAATCCCTTTTCCGGAATCGGAAACTAAAATTTTTACTTCTTTTTCGTCTTCAATAATTGTAAGCGATAATTTTCCTCGTCCTTTCATCGCATCAATAGCATTTTTTACCAAATTTTCAATTGTCCAGCTATGTAAAGTTGGGTTAAGATTAACCAAAATAGTTTTGGTTGGTGCCGAAAATGAAAATTCAACTTGCTTAGAAAAACGCGATTTCAAATAATCAAACGATTGAATGGTTTCTTTAACCAGATCTAACTTTTCCAAAACAGGTTCAGAGCCAACTTTAGAAAAACGATCGGCAATGGTTTGCAATCGGGTGATGTCTTTTTCAATTTCTTTGATGGTGTTTTCTTCTACATTTTCAATTTTTAATATTTCTAACCAACCAATTAATGACGAAAGCGGTGTGCCAATTTGATGAGCAGTTTCTTTTGCCATTCCTGCCCAAAGTTTGTTTTGAGTGGCAACTTTTGTACTTCTGTAATAATTGTAAACCAAAGCGGTAAATAGGATGATAATGAGAATTAACGCAATTGGATAATATTTTAATTTATTTAGTAAGGACGAATTTCCATAATATAAATACCAAAATTTACCAGGATTATATTCAATTATTATTGGATTGTTTTCTTTTTTTAATTTTTCAAGAAATTGATCTAATTTTTCTTTTTCTGAAATGATATTTTCATCAATATTGGTTTGATTGATGATGGTATCATTTTCGGTCACGATAATAGGAATTGTTTTATTGTTGTTAATAATCTGAAGCGGCAACTCAATTTCGTCTGTTTCAGGATTTGCATTATTAACCGTTTTCAGGCTTTCTGCCCAAAGCTCCATTTTTATTTTTTCTTCGTTTTTAAATATTTGAAAAAAAGTGTATGTATTCCAAAGAATCAGCGAAACAATCACAAAAGAAGTGAGAATCAAAAACCATCTGGTTACATTTCTGCTTTCGGAAAACTGCATAAATTTGTATTTAGGATAAAAGTAGTAAAATCTTGTGTTAATTGAAAAATTCAATCGTCAAATACTGCTCAATTTTATACATTTGTATAAACTCAGAAAAACAATGGTTAGTATTTCTCCAAAAGATGTTTCTCCTTTAAAATTACAAGGTTATTTGCAAAGTTCGGTTGGGCCGAGACCGATTGCGTTTGCTAGCACGGTTGATAAAAATGGCAATCCGAATTTGTCTCCATTCAGTTTTTTTAACGTGTTTAGTTCCAATCCTCCGATTTTGGTTTTTTCCCCTGCCAGAAGAGTGCGAGATAATACTATCAAGCACACATTAATTAACTGTGAAGCCACAAAAGAAGTGGTAATTAATGTGGTGAATTTTGATATTGTTCAGCAAATGTCACTCTCAAGTACGGAATATGCTGATGGCGTGAACGAGTTTCTAAAATCAGGTTTAACTATGTTGCCCTCTGAGATTGTAAAAGCATTTCGTGTTGCCGAAAGTCCGGTACAATTTGAATGCAAAGTCAATCAAATTATTAGTTTAGGAACAGAAGGTGGAGCAGGGAATTTAATTATTTGTGAAGTCGTAAAATTACACATTGATGAATCTGTTTTAGATGAAAATGGTAACATTGATCAACATAAAATTGATTTGGTTTCACGCATGGGAGCCAATTGGTATTCGCGATCCAACCAAGGCCTTTTTGAAATCCCAAAACCATTGGCAACGTTAGGAATTGGAGTCGATCAAATTCCTGATTTTATTAAAGAAAGTCCCGTGTTTACTGGAAATGATTTAGGAATGTTAGGAAATGTAGAAAGTTTGCCATCAACAGAAGAAATTAATATATTTGTAAATGAAAATATTCAGGTAAAAGGAGTTTTGAGTTCTGCCGATGAAATGAAAGTGCATCAAAAAGCAAAAGAATTCCTTAACAAGCAAAATGCCCTTTCGGCCTGGAAAGTTTTGTTAGCCAAACGAGTTTAATATGAGCCAAATTAATAATTTTTAAAATCAAAATCATGGAAGTTTCAGGAAAAATCAAAGTCATTAACCCAGAACAACAAGTTAGTGCATCATTTAGAAAAAGAGAATTAGTGGTTACCACAGACGAACAGTATCCACAACATATTATGGTAGAATTCACACAAGATAAGTGTGATTTGCTTAACTCATATAAATTGGGTGAAGGTGTAAAAGTTTCAATTAACATTAGAGGAAGAGAGTGGGTGAGTCCACAAGGTGAAACAAAGTATTTTAACTCTATTCAAGGTTGGAGAATTGAGCGTTTGCAAGCAGAAGCTCCGGCAGCTCAAATGCCTCCTGTTCCTGCAGCTGAAGCTTTTGAACCGGCTACCAACTTTAATGAAGAAGAACACGACGATTTACCATTTTAATTCGTAAAATTAAGAATGAACAAATTCCAAATTCCAAATAAAAATGTTGGAGTTTGGAATTTCTTATTTAGATTTTAATTACAGATGTATTTTTTAAGCAAAGATTTATATTTTCCACCTGTTTCAGAAGCTTCCTACGAAGGGATTTTGGCTGTGGGCGGAGATTTGAGTACAGAACGCTTGCTTTTAGCATACAAAAACGGAATTTTTCCTTGGTTTGAAGAAGATGAGCCCATTTTATGGTGGAGTCCGCCACAACGAATGGTGGTGAATCCGAAAGAATATAAAATTGCTAAAAGTCTGAGGAATATCTTAAACCGAAATATTTTTGAAGTTACGTTCAATCAAAATTTTTCTGAAGTAATCAAAAATTGTCAAACCATTAAACGAAGAGGGCAACAAGGAACGTGGATTACCGATTCAATGTTTGAATCCTATCTAAAACTACATGAATTAGGAATTGCAAAATCGGTTGAAGTGTGGCAAAACAATGAATTGGTTGGTGGATTATATGGTGTTGATTTAAGTAAGATTTTTTGTGGTGAAAGTATGTTTTCGCTAGTTCCAAATGCGAGCAAAGTGGCTTTTGTTTCTTTGATTGAAAAGTTAAAGCAAGAAAATTATCTTCTGTTAGATTGTCAAGTGCATAATGATCACTTAGAAAAATTAGGTGCGTTTGAAATCTCCCGAGAAAATTACCTCAAAATTCTAAAATCTTCGTTTTAACTTCTTTTCCAGCAATCCAAAAAGTGGTCGTTTACCATTCCTGTTGCTTGCATGTGTGCATACATTGTTGTTGGTCCGATGAATTTAAAGCCTCGTTTCTTCAAATCTTTACTGATTTTTTCGGCTAGTGGACTGTATGCCGGAACATCCTTAAAAGAAGTGAAATTATTCACTATTGGTTTCCCATCCACATAACTCCAGATAAATTTAGAAAAAGAACCAAATTCTTCCTGCACTTTCATGAATGCTTTTGCATTGCTGATGGCGGAATTTATTTTTAATGTATTTCGAATAATTCCTGCATCTTTCATCAATTCTTGCACTTCATATTCGCCAAATAAAGCAATTTGTTGATAGTCAAAATTGAGAAATGCTTTTCGAAAATTTTCTCTCTTTTTTAAAATCAAATGCCAACTCACTCCGGCTTGAAAAGTTTCTAAAATTAAAAATTCAAACAACTTTTGGTCATCATAAACCGGTTCACCCCATTCTTCATCGTGATAATTACGGTATAAATCATCTTTTTCGCACCAAGCACACCTTGTTTTAGTTTCCATATTGTTTCATTTATTTAACAAATATAAAAAATCAAAGCGTTAATTTGATATTTATGTTTATTTTAGGGGTTGTAACTTTAAAAATGATAAAAATTAAAGTATGATGTACAAAAATTAGGGGTTATTAATACATTTGTACAGTAATTAGAAATAAATTAGTTATGAAAATAGGGGTTCCTAAGGAAATTAAAAATAATGAAAGTCGAGTTGGAATGACTCCGGCTGGTGTTTTTGAATTGATTAAAAACAATCATACGGTTTATGTTCAACAAGATGCCGGTTTTGGAAGCGGTTTTTTTGATACGGATTATGCAGTGGTTGGTGCAATTTTAGTTCCAACAGCGGCTGAAGTTTATGCTCAAGCCGATATGATTGTGAAGGTGAAAGAACCCATCGCAGAAGAATATCCATTGATAAAAAAAGGTCAAATTGTTTTTACGTATTTTCATTTCGCTTCCAGTGAAGAATTGACGATTGCAATGTTGGAATCCAAATCAATTTGCATTGCATACGAAACTGTGGAAGAAACAGACGGTTCATTGCCTTTACTTACACCAATGTCGGAAGTTGCCGGAAGAATGGCCATTCAACAAGGAGCAAAATATTTAGAGAAACCAATTAAAGGAAGAGGTGTTTTGTTGGGAGGCGTTCCAGGAGTTCCGCCAGGAAAAGTGTTGGTTTTAGGAGCCGGAATTGTAGGCATTCAAGCAGCAAAAATGGCAGCCGGTTTAGGAGCACACGTTACGATTTTAGATATCAATATGAAGCGTCTTCGGTATGTGAATGATGTGATGCCAAGTCACGTTGTAACTGAATTTTCGAGTGAATATAATATTAGAAGGCACATTAAAAATCACGATTTGATTATTGGTGCGGTATTAATTCCGGGGGCAAAAGCTCCAAAATTAATTACCCGAGATATGTTGAAAGAAATGCATCCAGGAACAGTAATGGTTGATGTTGCGGTAGATCAAGGCGGTTGTTTTGAAACGACTGTCGCAACAACGCATGAAAACCCAACGTATATTATTGATGATGTTGTGCATTATTGTGTGGCAAATATGCCGGGAGCAGTTCCATACACGTCAACATTAGCTTTAACTAATGTAACATTGCCGTATGTGTTAAAATTGGCCAACTTAGGATGGAAAACGGCCACAGAACGATATCCGGATTTAAGAAAAGGACTTAATATTGTAGAGGGCGAAATTGTTTATAAAGAATTGGCCGAAACGTTCAATTTTAGTTAATAGGTTTTATTTGTTTGTTTGTTTAAAAATCCCATCGCAACCAAGGTGATGGGATTTTGTATTTATTACGTTTTGGAAATGGTTTCACAATATAATTCTTCCACTTTTTTTCTAGCCCAATCGGTTTTTCTCAAAAATGTTAGACTTGATTTGACAGAAGGATTTTCGGTAAAACTTTTGATTTTTATCTTTTGACTTAAGGTTTCAAAACCATAAAAGTCAACCAAATACTCAACTATTGACTGTAGTGTTTTCCCGTGAAGTGGATCGTTGTTTTGCATGTTGTAAATTTAACTAAAAACCATAAAAAAACCTCAATCTTTATAATTGAGGTTTAGTATATTTTGTTCGTTAGGAATTACCCTAAAGCAACTCTTTTGAAACCTGTAATTTCAACATTGAAACCTTTTACGTAATCACCAACTTTTTTACTATCATCTTTGATGAAGTTTTGATCTAATAAAGCTTTTTCTTGATCTAAAGTTGTGTTGTCAGAGATAAAACGTTGGATTTTTCCAGGAATGATTTTATCCCAAATTTGCTCTGGTTTTCCTTCTGCTTTCAATTCAGCTTTAGCATCTTCTTCCGCTTGTTTTAAAACTTCTTCTGTTAATTGAGAGAAAGAAATGTATTTAGGAACATTTTTTAATGTTTTTCCTAAACGTTTTGCTTCTTCATTTTCTTTTTCGATTATAGCAATACGAGCAGCAAGTTCAGAAGCAACGAAAGCAGGATCAAAATCTTTGTAAGATAATGTATCAGCTCCCATTGAAGCTACTTGCATAGAAATGTCTTTTGTTAACGTTTCAGCATCAGCTGTAGCGGATGAAATTGCAGTTAAAGCAGCAATTTTGTTCACGTGTACATACGATCCAACAAAAGCACCTTCTAAAATTTCAAAACCACCGATTTCAATTTTTTCACCGATAACACCAGTTTGCTCGATTAATTTTTCAGCAACGGTCATGTTTCCCTCAAATGAAGAAGCTAAAAATTCTTCTTTAGAAGAAAAGTTGATTGCTTTTTCTACTAATTGTTTAGCCAAAGAAACGAATGATTCGTTTTTACCTACGAAATCAGTTTCACAGTTCAAAGTAATTACAGCACCTTTGGTTTTGTCTGCATTTATAAAAGCAACAGCAGCACCTTCACTAGACTCACGGTCAGAACGGTTAGCAGCAACTTTTTGCCCTTTTTCTCTAAGGATTTGTATAGCTTTATCGAAATCTCCTTCAGCTTCAACCAAAGCTTTTTTACAGTCCATCATTCCGGCACCTGTAGTTTGTCTTAATTTATTTACGTCTGCAGCAGTAATTGTTGCCATTTTGTATCTATTTTTAAGTTTAAATTTTTATGTAAAAAAACAAATTCCAATATTCAAATTCCAAATTCCAATTTTATTAAATCATCAATTTTTAAAGAGACAATTTTTTGGAACTTGGAATTTTTCCTATCGGAATTTATAGTTATTTATTCTTCTGAAGTTGTTTTAGCTTCTTCTGCTTCCATTGCTGGAGCAGCTTCTACTGCTACTACTTCTTCAACTGTATCTTCAGCAACAGTATCGCCATCTTTTTCAGATCCTCTTTCAGAAAGACCTTCGATGATAGCACCGGTTACTAAAGATAAAATTTTATCGATTGATTTAGAAGCATCATCATTAGCTGGGATAACGTACTCAACTTGACGTGGGTCAGAGTTGGTGTCAACCATAGCAAAAACTGGAATGTTTAATTTTTGAGCTTCTTTTACTGCGATGTGTTCAGCTTTGATATCTACTACAAATAATGCAGCAGGTAATCTAGACATGTCAGCGATAGAACCTAAGTTCTTCTCTAGTTTAGCACGAAGACGATCTACTTGAAGTCTTTCTTTTTTAGAAAGCGTATTAAAAGTGCCATCTTTTTTCATTCTATCAATAGAAGCCATTTTTTTAACAGCTTTACGGATAGTAACGAAGTTAGTAAGCATACCACCAGGCCATCTTTCCGTGATATACGGCATGTTCGCTGCAGCAGCTTTCTCGGCTACGATATCTTTTGCTTGTTTTTTGGTAGCTACGAAAAGTACTTTTCTACCGGAAGCTGCAATTTTTTTCAAGGCTTCGTTAGCCTCTTCAATTTTAGCAGCAGTTTTATATAGGTTAATGATATGAATACCATTACGTTCCATATAAATGTAAGGAGCCATGTTTGGGTCCCATTTACGAGTCATGTGTCCAAAATGAACGCCAGCCTCTAGTAAGTCTTTAACTTCAACTTTGTTTGCCATTTTTGTACTAGTTTACGTTCTGTTGATTAGCAATAATGTAGTAGCGATTACTCTGGTCTTCATTATTTAGATGCTAAACTAATTTTCCGATCGCATCGGAATAATAACAACAATAACTTTTTTAATAATAATTTTGTAATTCGATTAACGTTTAGAGAATTGGAATCTCTTACGAGCTTTCTTCTGTCCAAATTTCTTACGTTCTACCATTCTTGGATCTCTTGTTAGCAATCCTTCTGGTTTCAAGATAGCTCTGTTTTCAGCTTCTACCTCACACATTGCTCTTGCAATAGCCATTCTCACAGCTTCTGCTTGCCCTGTTGAACCACCACCATATACATTTACTTTTACGTCAAAGTTAGTTGCATTTTCTGTCATAGACATTGGTTGCATTACTTTGTACTGTAAAGTAGCAGTAGGGAAGTAGTTTTCAAATTCTCTTTTGTTTACGGTGATTTTTCCTGTTCCTTCTGAAACATAAACACGTGCCACAGCACATTTTCTTCTACCGATTTTGTGAATAACTCCCATTACTTTAGATCGTTTAAGTTAACGGTTTTTGGTTGTTGAGCTCCATGTTTGTGCTCAGTACCAACATTTACATTTAAATTGCGGAATAGTTGAGCACCTAATTTGTTTTTAGGTAACATTCCTTTTACAGCCTTTTCTACTAAAGTTGCAGGGTTTTTTTGTTGCAATACTTTAGCCGTTAGGCTTCTTTGTCCACCTGGGTAACCTGTGTGACGGATGTACGTTTTGTCATCCAACTTGTTACCAGTCAGGTTGATTTTTTCTGCGTTGATAACGATTACGTTATCACCACAATCAACGTGCGGGGTATAATCAGGCTTGTATTTACCTCTCAATAGCATCGCTACTTTTGAAGCAAAACGTCCTAAGTTATGACCCTCAGCATCTACAACAATCCACTGCTTATCTGCGGTAGCTTTGTTGGCTGAAACTGTCTTGTAGCTTAATGTGTTCACAATAATTTATTTTAATTAAACATTCCATCCCCAATAAAGGGGTTGCAAAAGTACAATTAATTATTATAAAAGCAAATAGCAATTTGAGATTATTTTTAATGACTTATTTTTAAGACAATAATTTTGCTAATACTGCTGATTTTAAAGGCATAAGTAATGGATTTATTTCGAATTTATTTTGGTTATTAAACGTTCAATTCATCGATTTTTTACAAATAAAATGAGTTTTCATCATCAGATAAATGTCAATCACATCAAATCTATTCATTATTTTACTATTTTTACGTCTAAATTCGAAAGATATGAAGCCAAAAGCCACATTAAAACAAATTTCAAAAGATTTAGGAATTTCCGTTTCAACTGTTTCTAAAGCATTGAGTGATAGTCATGAAATTAGTGAACCCACAAAAATTAGGGTTCAGGAATATGCTAAGCTTCAAAATTATAAGCCAAACTCCATGGCTAAGAATTTAAAAAACCAGCGAACAAATACAATTGCGGTAATTATACCTAATATATTGAATCCCTTTTTCGCCAAAGTGTTTAGTGGAATTGAAAAAGCAGCCAATGCAAAAGGATATAATGTGATTACATATATTTCAAACGAATCACTTAGCAAAGAAAAGCAAGCCATGGATTTGTTGAGCAATGGAACGGTAGATGGTTTTATTCTATCGGTTTCGGAAGAATCGCAAGCCAAAAATGTTTCTTCGCATTTTAAAGAAATTCTTCGTGAAGGATTGCCAATTGTAATGTTTGATCGTATCATGGAAGATGTAAATTGTGATAAAGTGATTGTAGATGATTTTGAATCTTCGATTGAAGCTGTCAATCATTTATTGAAAATAAGTTGTAAAAATATCGCCCTACTTTCTTGTATTGATAATTTAAGTGTGGGAAAACACCGTGCGTTGGGTTATGAAAGAGCATTGCAAGACAATAAAATAAGCATTAACGATAAGCATATCATTATAACTGACAGTCAAGAAGATTTTGATGCTCGTTTGGAAAAATTATTAGCATCAAAAGAAGTGGATGGTATTTTGGCTGTAGATGAACATTCATCCACCATGGCGATGAAAATTGCCATCCAAAAAGGAATTAAAATTCCGGAAGATTTGTGTGTTATTGGATTTGCAGACGGTGTTTGGTCACGTAGATTAACACCAAGTTTGTCTACCATCAGTCAACACGGACCAGAAATTGGTGAAGAAGCAGCTAAACTTTTAATTGAAAAACTCGAACGAAAACAAGAAACACCGACGTTTAAAACTACGGTTGTAAAAACGGAGTTGAGACAAAGGGATTCGACTAGGAGAGTATAGGTTTTTTTGGAAACTTACAAATCAGAATTTAACATAAATAGAATAAAAGACAATACAATATAGTTGATATGAAATAACTATTTATATGTTCAGTCTTTTTCTCTGTTTTGTACTTTATAATTTTGTAAATGTTGAATAAGATCCGAGTAGAAATTATTACAAAAGTTGCTATTTTCCCTAAACTATTGAGCAAAAAAATGAAAAAATTTGTATTAATTTTAATTACTTTTATATCAACTTTAATTTATTCACAAGATGATGAGTTAAAAGTTAAATTAATTGAAGAAATAGAAATTTCTAAATTTACAGATTCTGTCACTACATCTGCTTTATTTCAGGTTAAGCATAAACCAGTAGAAGTAAAAGGTTATCTCAAAGGTGATACGTTATTAAAATCTATTGCCATTTTTTCAGAATTTAATAAAATTTTGTACACATATTATGATAAATCAACAAAAATGCCGATTTATGTTAAAGTTGTTGACAGTTCATCAAACAAGATAGTACGAGAGGTTTATGTTTTAGGTTATCATAGATATAAAACACTAAATAAATCAAAAGAAGATGTAGAAAATGATGATATAAAATTAATTATAGAGCATTCTGATTTTTCCGGTGAAATTGGTTTTGCATTAGTAGAGCGACAAGCATATAAATATAAATTTATTGGTAAATTATTAGAAAAGGTAACAATGACGCCAAATTGTGGAAGAGAAGCATTTGCTATTGTCCATAAATATAAAGTGTTAAGTACAGATTTTCCAAACTATAAACAAAATTATGTATTGTTAATTCAAACTTGTCCAGAGTTTAATGGAAAAATTTTTTTTCAAAAGAACAAGATATATGAAATTGACGTATCAACAAACAGTGGTGTAACATTCAATTATACAATATTTAATGAATATGAAAAAGATGATTTACCAATTTTTTGGGTAGAAGATATAGTTCAGAAAAAGTAATAGTTTCACACAACAGCCATTTCGTGTAATTGCGGTGGTTGGGTTGAAGTCCTCTTAAATAATAAACTTCAGTCTTTAATCGAAAGGTAAGGTACCAAAACCTCAACTACGACAAGTAGAATACTAAAAACTTTGTTCGACGATTTGACTGAAAACTGAAAACAGAGAACTATCTTAATGAGCCTCCAACCAATTCCTTCCCATTCCCAATTCAACATCCAACGGAACAGCTAATTTAAACGCGTTTTCCATTTCGTGTTTAATCATCGGTTGAATTTTTTCCAATTCTGAATTGTGCACATCAAACACCAACTCATCGTGTACTTGCAATAACATTTTGGATTGCCAATTTTCGGAAGTCAATTTTTGATGAATATTGATCATCGCTATTTTGATGATATCGGCAGCTGACCCTTGAATTGGAGCATTGACGGCATTTCGTTCAGCACCGCTTCGCACCATCGCATTGGCGGAATTAATGTCTTTTAAATAACGTCGTCTCCCTAAAACCGTTTGTACATAACCATTTTCTCTGGCAAAATCAACTTGGTTTGCCATGTAGGCTTTCAATTTTGGATAAGTGGCGTAGTACGCATCGATCAACTCGGCACTTTCTTTTCGGGATAAATTGGTTTGGTTTGAAAGTCCGAATGCCGAAACACCATAAATGATTCCGAAGTTCACCGTTTTAGCGTTGCTTCGTTGTTCTTTGGTTACTTCTTCCAACGGAACATTGAACACTTTGGCGGCAGTACTTTTATGAATATCTTCGTTGTTTTGAAACGCTTTTATCATATTTTCTTCGCCTGATAAAGCAGCAATAATGCGAAGTTCAATTTGCGAATAATCGGCAGAAACTAACGTATAATTTTCATCTCTGGCAATAAATGCTTTTCGAATTAATCGACCTCTTTCGGTACGAATCGGAATGTTTTGCAAATTCGGATTGTTTGAACTCAATCGTCCGGTTGCGGCAACCGTTTGCATATAATCGGTGTGCACACGTTGCGTTTTTGGATCGACTTGATTCGGCAACGCATCAATATACGTGCTTTGCAACTTTACCATTTGTCGCCATTCCAAAATGTCTTTCACAATTTGGTGTTCGTTCACTAAATAACTCAACACCTCTTCGCCTGTGGCATATTGACCGGTTTTGGTTTTCTTTTGTTTGGCTCCGCCGATTTTTAATTTTTCAAATAAAATGTCGCCCAATTGTTTGGGTGAAGCTAAATTGAATTTTTCACCCGCTGTTTCATAGATTTTTTGCTCAAATTCGGTGATGTCTTTTTGCATATCGATCGACATTTTTTTCAGAAATTCCACATCCAAGCGAATACCTTCGGATTCCATCGCGGCTAAAACCGGAATTAACGGAATTTCGATTTCATCAAACAATTTCTTCGTTTCGGCTTTGTCTAAAATCGGACTGAAAACTTCTTTTAATTGAAACGTAATATCAGCATCTTCGGCAGCATATTCTTTGATGTCTTCCAAATTGACATCACGCATTGATTTCTGATTTTTACCTTTTTTTCCAATTAAAGTTTCGATAGATTTTGGGGAATATTTCAAATATGTTTCTGATAAAACATCCATATTATGACGCATATCGGGATTGATCAAATAATGAGCAATCATCGTATCAAATAATTTTCCTTTGACAGAAATTCCGTAATTCGCTAAAATTTTCAAATCATATTTGATGTTCTGACCGATTTTTTCAATCGTTTCATTTTCAAAAAAAGGTCTGAATTTTTCAATTAATTGTTGAGCTTCTTCTTGATTTTCGGGAAACGGAACGTAGAATGCTTTTCCTTTTTCCCACGAAAGTGCTAAACCAACCAATTCGGCATTCAACGCATCAATTCCGGTGGTTTCGGTGTCAAAACAAACCGAAGTTTGATTCATTAAATTTTGCATCAATAACTTCACCGGTAAATCCCCTTGCACGATTTGGTAAAAATGTTCAGTCGTTTCTAACGTGGCATAAAACGAATTTGTTCTCACTTCATCCGAATCATCATCACTAAAACCGAATAAATCAAATTGATCTTCATTGGATTTTTTGGTGGGAACTTTTTTGGCTGCTTTTGGTGTTTCTAATGTTTCTGAAGAGGCTTCATTAATGTCAATTTCGTCGTATTCTTTTCCGGTTCCAAAAAGTTTATCGAATTGAGTTTTCATTTGACGAAATTCCAATTCCATAAAAATTTCATCCGTTTTTTGAACATCGGGTTTAGAAAGTTCAAAATCTTCAGCATTAAAAGTTACCGGACAATCGAGTAGAATTCGAGCCAGTTTTTTGGATAAAATTCCAAGTTCTTTATTGTTTTCGATTTTATCTTTTAAAGCACCTTTTAATTTATCAGTGTTTTCTAAAAGATTTTCCATCGAACCAAATTCTTTCAATAATTTTTTGGCGGTCACTTCACCAACACCCGGAAAACCGGGAATATTATCCGCAGAATCGCCCATCATTCCTAAGAAATCAATCACTTGCTCGGGACGTTCAATTTCAAATTTGGCTAAAACTTCGGGAATTCCCCAAATTTCAATGTCATTCCCCATTCGGGCGGGTTTGTACATAAAAATATTTTCGGAAACCAGCTGAGCAAAATCTTTATCGGGCGTGACCATAAAAACTTGGAAACCTTCTTTTTCGGCTTGTTTGGCTAAGGTTCCAATTAAATCATCGGCTTCAAAACCTGCTTTTTCCATAATCGGAATTTGCATTGCTTTCAACAATTCTTGAATATAAGGAACTGCAATTTTAATGGCTTCCGGTGTTTCGTCTCGATGAGCTTTGTACTCTTGATACATTTCATAACGGTAATCGCTTCCACCTTTATCAAAAGCTACGGCAAGATGGTCGGGTTTTTCACGTTTAATCACATCCATAAGAGCATTCATAAATCCCATAATGGCAGAAGTATCCATTCCTTTGGAATTGATTCGCGGATTTTTTATAAAAGCATAATACCCACGAAAAATTAAAGCGTAAGCATCGAGAAGGAAAAGGCGTTTTTGCGTTGACATAAATCTTATTTATTGAAGATTTCAAAGATACATTTTTGATTCATAAAAATGAAAAATGCCGAAACCAATTTCTGATTTCGACATTTTTGCAACCACTAAATTTCTATTAAATGGAAAATCATTATTTGACTTTTCAAGTACCGTCATAATGACTTACAACCGTTAAATTTTTAATAAATACAAATCAATCAACTGCAGATGTTGTTATTTTGTGTAAAAATTGAAATTAATGACTCGTTTGTTGTTTTTTATAGCGTTTGTTTTATTTATTGAAGTTTATGCATTTCAAGCCTTTAGAACCTTATCAAAAATAAAATGGGTTCAGTATTCGTATGTGCTTTTAAGCGTACTTATTTTGGCGTTTATCATCTATTCTTTCACTCAATTTGATCGTCGTGTAGGGCAAAATTCGAGCACACTTCTCACTTTTGGTTTGGTTTTAATCGTTTATATTCCTAAAATTATTTTGACTTTGGTAATGTTCGGCGAAGATTTTTATCGAATAATATCCGGCACAATTTCTCATTTTTTAGGAAATACGGAGCAAAGTTCTTTTCTTCCCGAAAGAAGAAAATTTGTCAGTCAGATTGCTCTTGGCGTCGCAGCCGTTCCTTTTTTGTCACTTTTGTATGGAATGACCAAAGGAAAATATAATTTTAAAGTCATCAAACAAACACTTTTTTTTAGTGATTTACCAGATAGTTTTGACGGAACAACCATAACGCACATTTCAGATATTCATTCCGGCAGTTTTGATAATCCTGAAAAAATTCAATATGCGGTTGATTTAATTAATGAACAGAATTCGGATATGGTTTTGTTTACCGGAGATATCGTGAACACACACGCTACTGAGATGCATCCTTGGGTTGATACTTTCAAGAAAATACACAATCCCAAATTTGGAAAATATTCTGTTTTAGGAAATCACGATTATGGCGAATATATTGATTGGCCAACTCAAAAGGAAAAAGAAGATAATTTTGAAGCCATCAAAGATTTACATCGTCAAATTGATTTTAAATTATTAATGAATGAAAACGTAAAGTTGAAAAACGGAAGCGATGAAATTGCTGTTGTTGGTGTTGAAAATTGGGGAAAAAGTTTCAAAAAAGCTGGTGATTTAATCAAAGCTTCAAACGGATTAAATCAAAAAGATTTCAAAATTTTGATGAGTCACGATCCAAGTCATTGGGAATATGAAGTGAAAGATCATGAACAAAACTTCCATTTGACGTTATCCGGTCATACACACGGATTGCAATTTGGAATAGAAATTCCCGGTTTTATTAAATGGAGTCCCGTGCAATATGTTTACAAGCAATGGGCTGGATTGTATGAAAATTTAGGAAGATACGTTTATGTAAATCGAGGTTTTGGATTCCACGCTTACCCGGGAAGAGTAGGAATTTGGCCTGAAATTACTGTAATCGAATTAAAAAAGGCAGAAAAAGTAGCGTAATTCGTAAAATATGCTACATTTGTACTTAATATGTTAAAAAATAGGTTTATATTTAAATAAAATTTGTCCTTATGTCAAAGTTTGGTGAACTTATTAATGCTCAAGTTCCGGTGCTAATTGATTTTTACACTGAGTGGAACGAATCATCTGTAGCGATGCATCCTGTAATAAGAGATGTAGCGGCTGCATTGGGCGATAAAGCGAAAGTAATTAAGATAGACGTAGATAAAAATCAGGAATTGGCCGATGCTCTTCGTATCAAAGGTCTTCCTACCTTAATGATTTACAAAGAAGGTCAGATGGTGTGGAGACAATCCGGTGAGTTGGATGCAAACACAATTATTGGTTTAGTTCAAGAACAAGTCTAACTAATTATTTCACATTGATATCCGTTTTCGGATAAAAATTGAAGCGTTTTTGGAAGTACAAATTCCAAATTCGTAAATGCTTTTATACTATCGTGAAAAACGATTATACTTCCTGATTCCACATTTTTTACTACGTTTTCAAGACACTTTTCTTTCGTGATTGTTTGCTTATAGTCGGCACTCAACACATCCCACATAATAATTTTGTAGCCCAATTTTCGCAGTTTTCTGGATTGTGAAGGTTTAATTTTTCCATAAGGAGGACGAAATAGTTTTGATGGAATAGGGATCAAGGATGCTTTTTTAATTTCTTCCTCACAATTTTCAACTTCTTTTAAATAGGTCTTGTTTGGTGTGTTCCAACCTTTCACGTGATTAAAAGTATGGTTTCCAATAGCGTGACCTTCAGTAATTAATTGATTAAATAGTTCAGGATGTTTTGCTATATTATTTCCAATACAAAAAAAAGTAGCTTTAAAATTATACTTTTTTAATTGTGCCACAACCCATTCGGTGATTTCCGGAGTTGGTCCATCATCAAAAGTTAGAAACACTTTTTTTTCATCGTTCGGAATAGTCCAAACGTAATTTGAAAAAATGTTTTTAATAATCGGGTTTGTTTTTATCCAGAGTAAATCCATATTCTTAAAACAAAAAGAGCCAACTTAATGGCTCTGATTTTTATTCATTATCACGTCTAAATCGTTCAAATCGTTTGTTGTAACCGTTGAAAATCTTTCTGTTTTTTTCAAAAAATGCAGTGTCGTTTTTTCTTTTTACAACTTGAATCAATGATCGGTATCGTTCTATGTTTTTAACGATTTCATACATATTATCATTTTGTTCTGATGCTTTTTGGCTAACAAAATAATTTAGATTGTCGTTATATTTTTCAACTAATTTTGCAGTTAATTCTTGAGCTTTTTTGGTTTCACCCACATCATAATAACCAGCAATAAAAGGTTCTAACAACGTATAGAAACCGTATTTTTCTAATGGTAATTTAGTCATCGCCAAATCGATAACTTTTTTGGCTTTTTCTGTTTTTCCTTCAACAATGAGTTGCTGCATTAATCGAGATAAGTTTAGTCGATAGGTAATGCTGTTTCTTCGGGTTTCAATGTCGTGATAAATATCGCCATCGCTGTTGCCCCAGTCCCATTTCATAACAATATCATACATTTTATCACTATCAATCATTCCCATTTCCAATTGTCCATTTTCAGGATTGTATGGTGTTTTGATTGGAACTAATTTGTAAACCAAACCATCCAACTGAAGGTATTGTTTCATCCACAGAAAATCTTCGTCTGTATCGCTTCCGCCAGTAAAATAGATAGGTCTTTCCCAATTATTATTTTGAAGAATATCAAACATCATAATTCGAGCTTTATAAATTGCTCTATCATTAATGTCAATATCCATATATGGAGCAATGGAGTCGTAATATTTTTCAGAAACAACTTTATTTCTAATAACCGCTTCTTTGTCAACAGTGTATCGAATTTTATTTGTTGGGAAGAAATGTACGCTTTGCCCACTTTGCATTTCAAGTTTGGTGTTTGGGTCATCACTTTTAATAAAATCGATAAAGCTTTTTAATTCCCAACGGTTTTGTGTAATTTCATTATAAACACAATAATCTAATTTATCTCCGGCATATAAATTTCTGTCGAAAGATATTGGCAATGGTTCCGATGTGTAGGCTTTTGCTTTCATTTGATCAATGTGCCAGTCAGTCATAAACAATTGCGTATTTACAACTCTAACATCTCTTCGTATTCCTTCAATTTCTTGAGCATACCATAGTGGGAAAGTGTCATTGTCGCCAATTGTAAACAAAATGGCATTTGGCTCACAGGATTCTAAATAACCTTTTGCGTTAGCTAAAGCAGTATATTTTCCTGAACGGTCATGGTCATCCCAGTTTTGCGAGGCAAGAAGAACCGGAGCGGCTAAAAGGGATGCAATAAAAACAACCGGGAAAACAATTTTTGGCTGCATCCATTTTCGTAATGTGTCAAAAATAGCATAAACGCCAATTCCTATCCAAATAGCAAACACATAGAATGAACCAACTAAGGCATAATCTCTTTCTCGGGGTTCAAAAGGTCTTTCGTTGAGGTAGATTTTTAAAGCAATTCCTGTAAACAGGAACAATGCCAGCAAGACATAAAAACTTTTTAAGTCTTTTTTAGAATGATAAAGTAATCCGATGATACCTAAAATAAAAGGCAAAAAGTAGTAAACATTTCTTCCTTTATTTGTTAGTACATCTTCAGGAAGATTTTTTTGAGAGCCTAAAAAGATCTCATCAATAAAATCAATTCCGCTTAGCCAGTTTCCTTCGTTGTCATATTTTCCTTGAACGTCACTTTGTCTTCCCACAAAATTCCACATCAAATAACGAACATACATATAACCAAATTGGTACTCAAACATAAATCGGAAATTGTCTGATGCTGTCGGTTTTTCTACAATTAGATAATTTCCATAGCCTTTTAAAAATGAAATATAATCTTCGTTATCCAATCTTCCTGAACTATATGCTTGTCTGAATTGCGAAACAATATCAACTAGTTCTTGTTCATGAGCATATTCGGGATCAATTTTAAAATCTACCACATTAGTAAACTCCATGTAATTTAAAGCACTTTCGCCATTCCACATTCTAGGTAAAAAAGCTTTATGTGCATTGTGGCTATTTTGTGTAGCATTGATGTAGTTGTTTGTAATTACATATTTACCTGTTTTGTAATCACGTTCATAGTTGGGAGCTTTGTCTAAATATGGTTCGTCTGGGTCTAATCCGGCAAACATATCAGTAAATTGCGGACCATAAAACAATGGATTTTGAGGATACTGTTCTCGATTATAATAAGCCAATACCTCACGAGCATCAGACGGACGGTTTTCATTGATTACAACATTCGCATTAGCACGAATAGGAAGCATCATCCAGGTTGAAAAACCAATAAGAACAAAAAGAATACATAATAAAATAGTGTTGTATTGCGGAAGGTTCTTTGTTCGGGTAAATTTCAATCCAAAATAGAAGAATGCTATTAAAAACAAGGTCATAAAAATAGTTCCGGAGTTAAAAGGTAACCCAAATGTATTTACCATAAAAACTTCTGTTTTCCCAAAAAGAGACATGGTTAAAGGCAATAATAATTTAAAAATAAACAATAAAATCGCAACAACTACAATATTGGCGATGATGAAATTTTTGATAGTTATTGTTTTGTAATTTTTAAAAAAGTACAATAATCCAATCGAAGGAATTGTCAATAATGCCATAAAGTGAACACCAAATGAAAGACCTACAACCAAGCAAATTAAAAGTAACCATTTATTTCCGCGAGGTGTGTGCATATCTGTTTCCCATCGCAAGCCAAGCCAAAATAATAACGAAATTAATAGAGTTGCCATTGCATACACTTCTGCTTCTACTGCATTATACCAAAAACTATCGGTAAATGTGAAAGCCAAAGCACCAACCAAAGAAGCACCTAAAATAGCAACTTCATCCATTTTAGTAATTTCTTTAAATCGAGCTACTATTTTTCTCAACAGTAAAGAAGAAGACCAAAACATAAATAAAACAGTAAATGCACTAGAAAACACAGACATCATGTTTACCATCAATGCAACCTTTGAATCATCTGGAGCAAACATGGCAAAAAACGCACCAATCATTTGAAAAAGTGGAGCTCCGGGTGGGTGACCAACTTGCAGTTTGGCTGAAGTAGAAATGTATTCGCCACAATCCCAAAAACTTAGAGTTGGTTCTACTGTTAATGTAAAAGTAATTAGAGCAACGGCAAAAGTGAACCATCCTAAAATTGTATTCCACTTGTTAAAATTGAGTGTAGTCATCAGTACTATTTATTGTTTATGCTTGAATCTAGCTACAAAGAAACTATTTTTTTGTTGAAACGACCATGGCTTAACAAAATTTTGTTAATTATTATTGTATGATTTGTTACAATTTAATCACTTAATTAGCTCGTTTATAAATTGATGAGGTTGCAAAGCAATTTTTTTTTATATAAATTACTTTTTTTATTTGCTTTAAATAAAAAATAGTATAAATTTGCACCCGCAATCAAGCGATTTTGGTCCATGGTGTAATGGTAACACAACTGTTTTTGGTGCAGTCTTTCAAGGTTCGAGTCCTTGTGGACCAACAAACAAACCCACTTTAACGAGTGGGTTTTTTGTTTTTAAAGCATAAAAAATCCCGTTAGAATAATGAAACGGGATTAAATAAGAATATGTGGTAGATTATATTTTGAAAGTTAAAACCGGTTTTACTGCATGATTAACTAAGTCTTCACTGATACTTCCGTTGAAAAAGTGTGAAAGTCCTTTGCGGCCGTGCGTGCACATTCCAATCAAGTCTGCATTAATGCTGTTTGCAAAATTTAAAATTCCTTTTTCAACATTTGCGTCATTAAAAATGTGTGTTGAATAACTGTTGATTTGAAATTGAGCAACAAATTTGTCCATAATCTCTTGAGCAACTAAAGTAGATTTAAAACTATTTGGAGTATTAATCATTACTAAATTTAGTTCTGCACCAAACTTATTAGCCGCTTCAACCACTTTTGCGAAAGGTTTCTTAACCTCTTCTGTAAAATCTGAAGCAAAAACGAATTTCTTAATGTTAAAATCAGGAATTTCTTTTTTTATAATTAACACAGGAACTTCCGAATGACGAACAACTTTTTCAGCATTAGAGCCAATAAACATATCTTTAAATCCGCTGGCACCATGCGAACCCATAACGATTAAGTCTATGTCATTTTTTTTACTGAGATTAATGATTCCGTCAAAAGCTAATTCAAACTGAATTATTTCGGAAACTTTTAATCCTTCAAGATAATCCGCATCCATGAGGCTTTCTAATTTGCTAATAGCTGCATTTTTAAAGAACATAAGCTCAGGAATAGCATGCCCGCTACTTACTGCGTCACCAGATTGATGAGGCAATTCTAACATGTGAAGTAATATAATTTCACCATCATGTTTTTTTGCGATTTGAGCCGCTACTTTTAGGGCATATTCTGCGTGTTGAGAAAAATCGGTTGGAATTAAAATTTTTTTCATAAAAAAGTTTTGTAAAATAGATTGGTTTTTTTTAGGTTGTTTTAAAACATAAAGGTACAAAATATTTTTATGATTTTGCAATGAATTTTCAATTATGAAAAAAATCACTATATTTGCACCGTTATTTGATTAAAAAGTAAATAATGAGGCACGCATTGCGTGCCTCTTTTTATAAAAATATGATATTTAAAGATAAAGTTGTTGCCTTATTAAATCAGGGGTTGAGTGAAAAGCCATCGGTTTTTTTGATTGATTTAACCATCACAGATGCTATGAAAATTATAGTTACGTTAGATGGTGATCAAGGAGTTACACTTCAAGATTGTATCGACATTAACAGAGCAATCGAGAATAATTTAGATAGAGAAGAGCAGGATTTTTCAATTGAAGTGGCTTCTGCAGGTGTTTCAACTCCACTAAAATTAGTAAGACAATACAAAAAAAATATAGGAAGAACAGTAAAAGTTAAAACCGCAACAGATGTAATAGAAGCTGTTTTAACCGATGCAAACGACGAATTTATTACCTTGACTTGGACAGCGAGAGAGCCTAAAAAGATTGGTAAAGGAAAAGAAACGGTAGAAAAAACAAGAGAACTACCTTACTCAGAGATTAAAGAAGCAATAGTGACAATAACATTTTAAAAACACAAGTAGTTTAGCATGGAAAATATAGCATTAATCGAATCATTTTCAGAGTTTAAAGACGATAAATTAATCGATCGTGTTACCCTCATGGCCATTTTAGAAGATGTTTTTAGAAATGCCTTGAAAAAGAAATATGGTTCAGATGATAATTTCGACATCATCATCAATCCTGACAAAGGAGATATGGAAATTTGGAGAAACCGTGTGGTGGTAGCCGATGGTGAAGTAGAAGATGAAAATTCAGAAATTTCTTTATCAGAAGCCAGAAAAATTGAACCAGATTTTGAAGTAGGTGAAGATGTTTCAGAAGAAGTAAAATTAATCGATTTAGGAAGAAGAGCCATTTTAGCACTTCGTCAAAACTTGATTTCAAAAATACATGAACACGATAGCACAAATCTTTATAAACAATTTAAAGATTTAATTGGCGAAATTTATACTGCAGAAGTACACCATGTTCGTCCAAGAGTTGTAATTTTGGTAGATGATGACGGAAACGAAATTGTATTGCCAAAAGAAAAACAAATTCCATCCGACTTTTTCCGTAAAGGAGATAACGTTCGTGGAATCATTGAAAATGTAGAATTAAAAGGAAATAAACCGCAAATTATTATGTCAAGAACTTCAGAAAAGTTTTTGGAAAAATTATTTGAACAAGAAATTCCTGAAATTTTCGACGGATTAATCATGATTAAAAAAGTGGTTAGAATTCCCGGAGAAAAAGCAAAAGTTGCGGTAGATTCGTATGATGACAGAATTGATCCGGTTGGAGCATGTGTAGGAATGAAAGGATCAAGAATTCACGGAATCGTTCGCGAATTAGGAAATGAAAATATTGATGTTATCAACTATACAAGTAATAATCAATTATTTATAACAAGAGCATTGAGCCCTGCAAAAGTTTCTTCTATCAAAATTGATGAAGACAAAAAAAGAGCCGAAGTGTTTTTGAAATTAGAAGAAGTTTCAAAAGCAATTGGTCGTGGCGGACACAACATCAAATTAGCCGGCTTATTAACAGGTTATGAATTAGATGTTATCCGTGAAGGAAATGTTGCTGAAGAAGAAGATGACGTAGAATTAACAGAGTTCTCTGATGAAATTGACGCATGGGTAATCGATGAATTTGCAAAAATAGGTTTAGATACAGCAAGAAGCGTATTAAAACATACTATAGAAGATTTAGTCAGAAGAACAGACTTAGAAGAAGAAACTGTTCAAGATGTGATGAGAATTTTAAAATCAGAATTTGAAGCGTAAACTTCACAAAAAAGAACACACACTAAAAAAAATATATGTCTGAAGAAAAGAACATAAGAATTAATAAAATTTTAAGGGAATTAAATATTTCTTTGGAGAGAGCTGTCGATTATTTAAAAGACAAAGGTGTTACTATTGAAGCTAGTCCAAACACAAAAATCTCTGAAAATGAATATTCAATTCTTTGTAATGAATTTGCCGGCGATAAGGGGAATAAAGAAGCTTCTAAAGAAGTGAGTGAAGAAAAACGTAAAGAAAAAGAAGCTCTACGTGTTGAAAGAGAAAAGGAATTGGAATTGCAGAAAAAGCATGACGAAGAACTTTTAAAACAACAACAAGAGGTTATTAAAGCCAAAGCAACTGTAACCGGACCAAAACAGGTTGGAAAAATTGACTTAGAGCCCAAAAAACAACCCGTTCCAGAAGTTGAAAAAGTAGTAGAAGAAGTTAAGCCAGAACCAGTTCAAGAAGTTGTAAAAATAGAAGAGCCTGTTCAGGAAAAACTAATTGTGGAAGAAGAAAAACCAAAAGCTTCTCCAGAAAAAGTTGAACCAAAACCGGAAGTTCAAAAAATTGAACAAACAAAAAAACCGGCAATTACGCCAACTCCTGCTGCTTCCACTCAAACTCCTGCTGTTCCTGCTCAAGCACCAATGGATGAAAAATTTGAGACACAATATCAGAAATTGTCTGGTACTACGATTACCGGACAAAAAATTGATTTGTCTCAATTCGATAAACCTAAAAAGAAAAAGGAAGAACCAAAAATTCAACCAAGATCTGCTACGCAACCAGGTGGTTCGAATGACCCAAATAAAAATAAAAGAAAAAGAATTCAACCTAAACCGGGAACTCCTGGAGGCCAGAATTCCGGAAATACACAAGGAGGTCCGCCTCGTCCGGGTCAAGCAATCAGACCGGGTTTCAACAAAAGTGCTCGCCCTGCAATTGTTGCCAAAGTTGAGCCAACGGAAGAAGAAGTACAAAAACAAATCCGTGAAACCTTAGAAAAACTTCAAGGTAAAGGAAATAAAAGCAAAGCGGCAAAATACCGTAGAGATAAAAGAGATTCGCACCGTCAACGTTCGGATGATGAATTAAAAGCAATCGAAGAAGGTAGCAAAACAATCAAAGTAACAGAATTTGTTACCGTAGGTGAAATTGCAACAATGATGGACGTGCCAATTACCAAAGTAATCGGAACATGTATGTCATTGGGAATCATGGTAACCATGAACCAACGTTTGGATGCTGAAACATTATCAATCGTGGCAGATGAATTTGGCTACGAGGTAGAATTCATTACAACAGATATCGAAGATGCTATCGAAATCGTACAAGACAAAGAGGAAGATTTAGTTCACAGAGCTCCGATTGTTACCGTAATGGGTCACGTTGACCACGGTAAAACATCGTTGCTGGATTATATTCGTAAAGCCAACGTAATTGCCGGTGAGTCCGGAGGAATTACGCAGCACATCGGAGCCTATGGTGTAACCTTGGAAAACGGTCAAAAAATTGCATTCCTTGATACACCGGGTCACGAAGCGTTTACCGCGATGCGTGCACGTGGTGCTCAATTGACAGATATTGCGATTATCGTAATTGCAGCTGATGATGACATCATGCCACAAACCAAAGAGGCAATCAGCCATGCTCAAGCCGCTGGTGTTCCAATGATTTTTGCTATTAATAAGGTAGATAAACCAAATGCTAATCCTGAAAAGATCAAAGAAAGATTAGCCGGAATGAATTTATTGGTGGAAGATTGGGGTGGAAAAATTCAATCGCACGACATTTCAGCAAAAATGGGAATTGGTGTGAAAGAATTACTCGAAAAGGTTTTACTAGAAGCTGAATTGTTAGATTTAAAAGCTAATCCGAACAAGCCGGCTGTTGGTACTGTGGTTGAAGCTTATTTAGATAAAGGAAAAGGATATATTTCAACTGTATTAATTCAAGCCGGAACAGTTAGAATCGGAGATTATGTGTTGGCAGGTAAAAATCATGGTAAAGTAAAAGCGATGCATGATGAACGTGGCAACAGTATCAAAGAAGCCGGGCCATCAACACCAATTTCTATTTTAGGATTGGATGGAGCTCCAACTGCGGGTGATAAATTTAATATGTTTGAAGACGAACGCGAAGCGAAACAAATTGCTGCAAAACGTTCACAATTGATGCGTGAGCAATCAGTTAGAACTCAAAAACACATCACGTTGGCCGAGATTGGAAGACGTATTGCATTAGGTCAATTTAAAGAGTTGAATATTATTTTGAAAGGTGACGTGGATGGATCGGTAGAAGCACTTTCTGACTCGTTCTCTAAATTGTCAACCGAAGAAATTCAAATCAAAATTATTCATAAAGGTGTTGGTGCCATTACCGAATCAGATGTATTGTTAGCTTCGGCTTCCGATGCAATTATTATCGGATTTAATGTGCGTCCTGCCGGAAATGCGAAACAATTAGCAGATAAAGAAGAAATTGATATCAAAACATATTCAATTATCTACGATGCAATTGATGATTTGAAAGATGCGATGGAAGGAATGTTGTCTCCGGAATTAAAAGAAGAAATTTCAGGTACAGCCGAAATCCGTGAAACATTCAAAATTTCAAAAATTGGTACCATTGCAGGTTGTATGGTTGTTGATGGAAAAATCATCAGAAGCTCTAAAATTAGATTAATTAGAGAAGGTGTTGTAATTTACACTGGCGAATTGGTTGCTCTAAAACGTTTCAAAGACGACGTAAAAGAAGTTTCTAAAGGATATGATTGTGGTATGCAAATTAAAGGCTACAATGACATTGAAGTAGGCGATTTAATCGAATCATTCAGCCAAGTAGAAGTTAAGAAAAAGCTTAAATAATAAGTATAAAAAATCCCGAGCAATCGGGATTTTTTGTTTTTATAGGATTGTGAAATTTACTTATTAGGTTTGATCAAAAAAGCATTTGGATATTTTGCTTTTAATTCCTTCAAATTTCTCTCTGCTTCAATTCTGGTTTTATAATTTCCAACCCAAACTTTATAAACTGGTGTGTGAAAAACAATCGTTGCATCAAAATCTTTATTCTCTCTTTTAAAAGAAATGAGTTCCTTTCTTGAGTTTTCATTATTCCCTGTAAAAATTTGAATTTTCCAACGATCATTCACCGTCAATGAGGCGTTTACTCTTCTTTTTTCATTTAACAATTGTTCGAATTTCGCATCTTGTTCCACAGTAGTAGTTTGTGCGAAAACTTCATTATTTGTAAATAATAAAACAAGTAAAATAAGGGAGTAAAACAGTTTTTTTCTTTCTTTTGATAACATAATGAATTGATTTTAATGCAAATGTAATGGTTATGAAATAAAACAAAACAATAAATATTATTTAGAATAAATATAAATTACTATTTAAGGGTATTTTAAGGTTTTGAGAATAGTTCATAAGTCGTATTTTTGTCGGAGTTTAAAATAAAATGCACGTTTTATTGTAAGCTATAGAAAAAATCATACCAAAAATTAGTCGACAAAATTATATTCTAATATATGAAAAAGGTGGGTAACCCTAATTCGATTTCAAGAGTTCTACTGTTTAGTTTAGCTTTTATGCTAACTTTTTCTATTCAAATTTTTGCTCAAGATGCAGCCACTCCGGCTCCAGCTACTGACGCAACCGCTGCTGCACCTGCTCCAGCCACTGCCTCAGGAGATCCAGTTGCGGGAAAAGCATTGTTCAATGCTCAATGTGCGGCATGTCATAAATTGGATGCAAAAATGACCGGACCTGCGTTGCGTGGGGTGGGTGATAAGTATGAAAAAGAATGGTTGTACAAATGGATTCGTAACAGTGCTGAATTAATCAAATCGGGAGACGAAAGAGCAAACAAAATCTTTAACGAGTTTAACAAGTCTCCAATGACTGCGTTTCCTCAATTATCAGATGCAGATCTTGATAATATTATCGCTTATACGATGGAGCCGATTGCTGCTCCGCCGACACCAACACCTGGTCCAGAAGGAGTAGTTGCTCAGTCAGGTGGAATTTCAAACGAAGTAATTCTTGGGGCTCTTGCATTAGTTTTAGGAATGCTAGTTGTGATGCTGTTTTTAGTTAACAATGTGTTGTCTAAAATCGCAAAGGCAAACGGAATTGAAGTAGCTCAAAAAGAAAAAACGTTACCAATTTGGAAAGCATTTGCTAAAAATCAATTCTTGGTTTTAGTAACCGTTATTTTCCTTTTATTATCCAGTGCTTACTTTGTGTATGGATGGTTTATGCAGATTGGTGTTGATCAAGGCTATGAGCCAATTCAGCCAATTCATTATTCACACAGAATTCATGCCGGAGAAAATGGTATCGATTGTAAATATTGCCACTCATCTGCAAGAGAGAGTAAACATTCTGGAATTCCTTCTTTAAATGTTTGTATGAATTGTCATAAAAATGTTTCAGAAGTTGCAGAAAGCACTGCTACACCAGAATACAGCAAAGCATTCTACGATGGGGAAATTCAAAAATTGTACGATGCAGTGGGTTGGGATAAAGCCAATCAAAAATATACCGGAAAAACACAGCCTGTTAAATGGGTTCGTATTCATAACTTGCCAGACTTAGTTTATTTCAATCACGCACAACACGTTACTGTGGCTGGAATTGAATGTCAAACTTGTCACGGTCCGGTAGAAGAAATGGAAATCATGAAACAACATTCTCCATTAACCATGGGATGGTGTATCAATTGTCACAGAGAAACAGATGTGAAATTGAAAGACAATGATTACTACAAAAAAATTCACGAAGAGCTTTCTAAAAAATATGGTGTAGACAAATTAACGGCTGCACAAATGGGAGGTTTAGAATGTGGAAAATGTCACTATTAATTAATTTATTAAGAAGCTAATATATATACAGTATGTCATCAAACAAAAAATACTGGAAAAGTGTTGAAGAGCTAAGCGATAACAGTTCTATTGTTGAGACGTTAAGAAACAATGAATTCGTGGAGCCAATTCCAACGGATGAGTTTTTGGGAGATAAAGACAGTTTGTCTAACTCTTCTACTTCAAGACGTGATTTCTTAAAATACGTTGGTTTTAGTACAGCTGCCGCTTCATTGGCTGCCTGCGAAGGACCAGTGATCAAATCTATTCCTTATGTAGTGCAACCGGAACAAATTATTCCAGGTATTGCAGATTATTATGCTACAACAATGTTCGACGGTTTCGATTTTGCTAACATTTTAGTAAAAACTCGCGAAGGTCGTCCAATAAAAATAGAAAACAATACGATCGAAGGTGCTAATTTTAGTGCTAACGCTCGTGTTCATGCTTCGGTTTTGTCAATGTATGACAACATGCGTTTAAAACAACCTAAGCTAAACCAAAAAGATACTTCTTGGTCGGAAGTTGATGCAAAAGTAAAAGCTAGTTTAGCCGATGCAAAAGCAACTGGTGCTCAAGTAGTTCTTTTAACCGGAACATTAGCAAGCCCTTCTACCGATAAATTAGTTGCCGAATTTATAGCAAACAATCCAACAGCAAAACATGTAATTTATGATGCTGTTTCTTCTTCAGAAGCGTTAGATGCGTTTGAAGCAGTTTATGGAGAAAGAGCTTTAGCAGAATATGATTTTTCAAAAGCATCAACGATTGTTTCCGTTGGAGCAGATTTCTTAGGAGATTGGCAAGGTGGTGGTTTTGATAAAGGATATGCTCAAGGAAGAGTTCCAAAACAAGGAAAAATGTCAAAACATATTCAGTTAGAAGCGAATATGACATTATCCGGTGCTGCAGCTGACAGAAGAATTCCAATGTCAACGGCAGAACAAAAATTAGCTTTAGTTAAAATTTTCAGTATTGTTACAGGAACTCCTGTTGCAGTTGGAAAATTAGCAAACGAAGCTGAAATCACAAAAATTGCAGAACAATTAAATCAATCGGGTTCTAAAGGTGTTTTAGTTTCCGGTATCGATGATAAAAATGCACAGTTATTAGTATTAGCAATCAATGCTAAATTAAGCAGCGAAGCATTCAATACAAACCAAACCAGACAAATCAGAAAAGGTTCTAACCAAGCAGTTGCTCAGTTGGTAGCCGATTTGAATGGTGGAAAAGTACATACACTTATTATGAGTGGTGTAAATCCGGTTTATACTTTAGCAGATGGAAAAACATTTGCTGATGGTTTGAAAAAAGCAAAACTTTCTGTTGCCATTTCTTTGAAAGAGGATGAAACAGCTTCTTTAACAACCATTGCAGCTCCAGCTCCACATTATTTGGAAAGTTGGGGAGATGTAGAAATTATCAAAGGAACTTTCGGAGTTACTCAACCAACGATTCGTCCGTTGTTTAATTCTCGTCAATTACAAGATAATTTGTTGGTTTGGAACGGAAGCAATAAGACTTATTATGATTTCTTAAAAGAAACCTGGTCAACCGGAATTTTAACTGAAAAAACTTGGAATCAAGCGATTCATGATGGGATATTTGTTTCGGCTACAGTTTCGGCTAATGTTGGAGGTGGAGGTGCTGATTTTTCAGCCGCAGCTTCTGCTTTAGCTCAAGTAAAATCAAGTTCATTCGAATTAAATTTATATACCAAAACCGGAATGGGAGACGGGCAACAAGCCAATAACCCATGGTTACAAGAGTTTCCGGATCCAATTACAAGAGTTTCTTGGGATAATTATTTAACTGTTTCTAAAGCAGATGCAGAAAAATTAGGAATTGAAAACGAAATTGTTGCCAATGGTGGTCTTAACGGAAGCTATGTAACGGTAACAGTTGGAAATACAAAGCTTGAAAAAGTTCCTGTAATTATTCAGCCTGGTCAAGCCAAAGGTACAGTTGGTTTAGCTCTTGGATATGGTAAAAAAGCAGCTTTAAAAGAAGCAATGCAAGTGGGTGTGAATGCGTATGCCTTGTACAAAGGTTTCAATGCATCGCAACCGGTTTCAATTGCTTTAGAAAGTGGAGCACATGAGTTTGCTTCAGTTCAATCACAAAAAACATTAATGGGTCGTGGTGATATTATCAAAGAAACGACATTAACCATTTTCAATACAGAAAAAGATGCTAAAAAATGGAATCCACCACCAATGGTTTCTATGGATCACAAACCTATTGAAGCTACAAAAGTAGATTTGTGGGATAGTTTTGATAGATCAGTTGGTCATCATTTCAACTTGTCAATCGATTTGAATTCATGTACCGGTTGTGGTGCTTGTGTAATCGCTTGTCATGCTGAAAATAACGTTCCTGTAGTAGGAAAATCAGAAGTAAGAAGAAGTAGAGATATGCACTGGTTGCGTATTGACAGATATTATTCTTCGGAAGAAACATTTGCAAAAGATATTGAGAAAAAAGAAGGTTTTGATGGTCTTGATTTAGGTGGTTTCATTGCTGGTGATGAAGAAACTACAGGTTCATTAGGCGGTTTCAGAAAAATGGAACATCCGGCAGAAAATCCTCAAGTTGCTTTCCAGCCTGTAATGTGTCAACACTGTAACCATGCACCATGTGAAACAGTTTGTCCTGTTGCTGCAACATCTCACAGCCGTCAAGGTCAAAACCACATGGCATACAACAGATGTGTTGGTACTCGTTACTGTGCAAATAACTGTCCGTATAAAGTACGTCGTTTCAATTGGTTCTTATACAACAAAAACAATGAATTCGATTTCCATATGAATGACGATTTAGGGCGTATGGTATTGAATCCGGATGTAAACGTTCGTTCAAGAGGGGTTATGGAAAAATGTTCTATGTGTATTCAAATGACACAAGCTACTATTTTGAAAGCGAAAAAAGAAGGTCGTCCTGTAAATAAAGACGAATTCCAAACAGCTTGTTCAAGTGCTTGTTCTACCGGATCAATGGTATTTGGTGATGTGAATGATAAAGAAAGTGATGTAGCCAAATTGGTTGAAGATGATAGAATGTATCATTTATTGGAGCACGTTGGAACAAAACCAAATGTATTCTATCATGTTAAAGTTAGAAATACGTAGTTAAAATTTAATTAATAAGAAATACTATAAAGGATTATGTCGTCTCACTACGAAGCACCCATTAGAAAACCTTTAGTTATAGGTGATAAATCTTATCACGATGTAACAGTAGATGTCGCTGCTCCTGTTGAAGGAAGAGCAAACAAACAATGGTGGATTGTATTTTCAATCGCATTAACCGCTTTCCTTTGGGGATTAGGTTGTATGATTTACACCATTTCTACCGGTATCGGAACATGGGGATTAAATAAAACTGTTGGATGGGCTTGGGATATCACTAACTTCGTTTGGTGGGTTGGTATCGGTCACGCCGGAACGTTGATTTCTGCGGTACTGTTATTATTCCGTCAAAAGTGGAGAATGGCCATTAACCGTTCTGCGGAAGCAATGACCATCTTCTCTGTAATGCAAGCAGGTTTGTTCCCAATTATTCACATGGGTCGTCCATGGTTAGGATATTGGGTACTTCCAATTCCAAATCAATTTGGTTCGTTGTGGGTTAACTTTAACTCACCATTACTTTGGGACGTATTTGCAATTTCAACGTATCTTTCTGTATCGTTAGTTTTCTGGTGGACAGGTTTGCTTCCTGACTTTGCCATGTTGAGAGACAGAGCGATTACTCCTTTTACAAAAAGAGTTTATTCTATATTATCATTCGGATGGAGTGGAAGAGCAAAAGATTGGCAACGTTTTGAAGAGGTATCTTTAGTTCTTGCCGGATTAGCAACTCCTCTTGTACTTTCCGTACACACAATTGTATCCTTTGACTTTGCTACGTCGGTAATTCCGGGTTGGCATACAACCATCTTCCCTCCTTATTTCGTTGCAGGAGCGGTATTCTCAGGATTCGCAATGGTAAACACGTTGTTGATTATCATGCGTAAAGTATCAAAATTAGAAGCATACATCACCATTCAACATATTGAGTTAATGAACATTGTAATTATGATTACAGGTTCTATTGTGGGTGTCGCCTATATTACAGAGCTGTTTGTTGCTTGGTATTCCGGTGTAGAATATGAACAATATGCTTTCTTAAACAGAGCAACCGGTCCTTATGCTTGGGCTTATTGGGCGATGATGACGTGTAACGTGTTTTCTCCCCAGTTCATGTGGTTCAAAAAATTAAGAACAAGTATCATGTTCTCGTTCGTAATCTCAATTGTTGTTAATATCGGAATGTGGTTTGAGCGTTTTGTAATTATCGTAACCTCATTACACAGAGATTACCTTCCGTCATCGTGGACAATGTTTTCCCCAACGTTTGTGGATATCGGAATTTTTATCGGAACAATCGGATTTTTCTTTGTATTGTTCTTATTATATGCAAGATCATTCCCTGTGATTGCTCAAGCAGAGGTAAAAACCATCTTGAAATCTTCCGGAGATAATTACAAAAGAAAAAGAGAAGAAGAAGGACATCACCATAATCATTAAGATAATTAGTAGTAAGAAATTATGAGTACTAAAGTTATACAGGCACTATATAATGATGATGACATCCTAATGGATGCAGTGAAAGAGACTCGCAAAGCTCATCATCATATTGAAGAAGTTTATACTCCTTTCCCGGTTCACGGATTGGATAAAGCAATGGGGTTAGCTCCGACACGATTAGCAATTGCCTCTTTTATGTATGGTGTTGTTGGTTTAAGCTTTGCTACTTGGATGATGAATTATATCATGATTCAAGACTGGCCTCAAGATATCGGTGGAAAACCAAGTTTCAGTTATATTGAAAATATGCCGGCATTCGTGCCAATTATGTTTGAGTTAACAGTTTTCTTTGCTGCTCACTTAATGGTTATTACTTTTTATATGAGAAGTAAATTATGGCCATTTAAACAAGCAGAAAACCCAGATGTTAGAACAACAGATGACCACTTTTTAATGGAAGTTGCTGTTCACAATAACGAGCAAGAACTGTCTGATTTCTTAAAGAAAACAGGAGCAGTAGAAATTAAAGTTGTAGAAAAGCATTAAGATAGAAATATGAAAAGCTTATTTAAAATAGCCCTATTGTTTGGATTAGCCTTATCGGTGACCTCTTGTTTTAATAGCAAAAGTCCAAATTATCAATTTTTTCCAAATATGTATGAATCAGTTGGGTATGAAACTTATGCTGAATCAGAGGCGTTTAATGGGAAAAACCAATTAAAAGGCCAAACCGCTCAAGAACCACCGCAAGGAAGTATCAAAAGAGGTTTTGAAATTTATGAATACGAAAATTCAACTGCCGGATACGATTTAGCAAAAGCAAATTTGCTTTCTCCGATTGATTCAATTTCTGAAAAAGAAGCTGCTAAAGGAAAAGAACTTTACGGAATTTATTGTGCAATTTGTCATGGTGAATCAGGAAATGGAAAAGGAAAACTAGTAGAAAGAGAAAAATTCCTTGGAGTTCCAAGTTATGCCGATAGACCAGTTACTGAAGGAAGTGTTTTTCACGTGATTACCTATGGTTTAAATTCAATGGGTTCTCATGCTAATCAATTATCGCAACACGAACGTTGGTTAGTGACTGATTATGTTCTTCAGTTAAAAAGTAAATTATAATTATTGACAACTAGATTGTATAGATATGTATACCTTTTCAAGTAAATTAAAAGTTTTTTCCTTTGTTCTAATAATCGTTGGATTATTGGGAATTGGATATAGTTTTATTTCTGCTCCAAAAACCACAGCCGATGTAGAGAAAATTCTTAAAGCTGAAGAAGACGCTCATCATGGTGCTCACGATGCTCATGCTCATGATGCACACGGACATGACGCCCACAGTGCAGAAGCTCATGCAGAACACGAAGAACATTTAAACCATGTTTTACATCAGTTGCAAAATAAGCCTTGGGCTGCTTTGTATGTTGCTGCCATCTTTTTTATGTTAATTTCACTTGGTGTATTGGCTTTCTATGCAATTCAAAATGTTGCACAGGCTGGTTGGTCTCCGGTATTATTTAGAGTTATGCAGGGAATTACCGCCTATTTGCCATGGGGTTCTGCTATCTTTTTCATTTTATTAGTACTTTCTGCTTTCCATTTTAATCATTTATTTGTGTGGATGGATCCTGAATTAGTAAATCCTGAAAGCCCTAAATTTGATAAACTTTTAAATGGTAAAAAAGGTTATCTAAACGAATGGTTCTGGTTAATCAGAGCTGCTATATTCATCATCGGATGGAATTTATACCGTTATTTCTCTAGAAAAAATTGTTTAGCTCAAGATGAAGCTTCAGATAATGCTTTCTACAAAAAGAATTTCAATATTTCAGCTGGATTTTTAGTATTCTTTATCGTAACAGAATCTATCATGTCTTGGGACTGGATTATGTCTGTTGATCCTCACTGGTTTTCTACTTTATTTGGATGGTATGTATTTGCCTCTTTCTTCGTAAGTGGAATTACTGTGATTGCAATGGTAACATTATACCTTAAATCAAGAGGTTATTTAGAGCATGTAAACACAAGCCACATTCACGATTTAGCTAAATTTATGTTTGGTATTAGTGTGTTTTGGACGTACTTATGGTTCTCACAATTCATGTTGATTTGGTATTCAAATATACCGGAAGAGGTTACATATTTCGTAACAAGAATTGAACAATATAATTTACCTTTCTTCGGAATGGTTGCCATGAATTTTATTTTCCCATTCCTAATCTTAATCAATACCGATTTCAAACGTATTACTTGGGTTTTAGTAATGGCAGGAGTAGTAATTTTATTAGGTCATTATGTTGATTTCTTCAACATGATTATGCCTGCTACCGTTGGAAACAGATGGTTTATCGGAATCGGAGAGATTGGTTCATTGCTTTTCTTCCTTGGATTATTTATTTTAATAGTGTTCACCGCTTTAACAAAAGCACCATTATTACCAAAAAGAAATCCATTTATCGAAGAGAGTAAACATTTTCATTATTAATATTTAAAGATTTAGACAGATGACAAGTTTGTTAGTACTAGTTGTTTTAGTTTTAGTATCAGTAGCCATTTGGCAATTGACCAAAATATTTGATTTAACTCAAATAGGAGGTGACGCTGATAATTCTCAAGTGGCTAATGACAATGATAATAATGTAAATGGTTATTTAATGTTTGCCTTTTTGGTTTTCATTTATATTACAACAATTGTTTGTGTAGTTAAGTATGGTCATTTTCCGTTAATGAGTAATTCGGCTTCAGAACATGGAGTAGAAGTGGATCGTTTGATGTGGATTTCGATGATTTTAATTTTCTTCGTTCAGACAATTACACAAGCATTATTGCATTACTTTGCCTATAAATACAGAGGGAAAAAAGGAAATACTGCATTGTATTTTGCTGATAACAATAAACTAGAAATGATTTGGAGTATCATTCCAGCAATTACATTGGCAGGTTTAATTCTTTACGGGTTATATGCTTGGACAAATATTATGTTTGTTGACGAAGAAACTGAAAACCCAATGGTTGTAGAAATTTATGCAAAACAATTTGGGTGGGAAGTTCGTTATGCCGGAGAAGATAATGTCTTAGGGAAAGCAAACGTTCGTTACATTGAAGGAATCAATACGTTAGGTGTAGATTTAGCCGATCCTAATGCCCAAGATGATATTCCTGCTTCAGAATTACATTTACCTAAAGGTGTTAAAGTTGTTTTCAAAATTCGTTCGCAAGATGTTTTGCACTCAGCATATATGCCACATTTTAGAGCACAAATGAACTGCGTTCCCGGTATGGTTACTCAATTTGCATTTACGCCAACTGTTACAACCCTTGATATGAGAAACTCTCCTGACATGCAAGAAAAAGTAGCAAATATTAATAAAATTAGAGCAGAAAAAAGTAAAGAATTAGTAGCAAAAGGCGAAGCAGCACTAGATCCATATACATTTGATTACCTTTTATTGTGCAATAAAATTTGTGGTAAATCTCATTACAATATGCAAATGAAAATCGTTGTAGAAAGTAAAGAGGATTTCAAAAAATGGTTAAGCGAAAAAACAACGTTGGTTCAAGCTATCAAAGCCCAAGAACAACCAGCTGAAGAAGTTGAAACACAAACAGACACGACCAAAGTGGTTGCCGATTCAACATTAGTAGCTCAAGTAGTAGAAAAAAAATAGCTAAATTAAAAATTATAATTTAAGAGTATGTCAGCACACGATCACGCAAACGAACACGATCACGGACACGAACACGAACATCACCACAAAGATACTTTTATAACAAAGTATATCTTTAGTATCGATCATAAAATGATAGCCAAACAATACCTAATCACTGGTTTGATTATGGGTATTATTGGTGTGGCAATGTCTTTGTTGTTCAGAATGCAATTGGCATGGCCGGAAGAATCTTTTAAAATTTTTAATGTATTACTTGGTGACGAATTTGCACCAGAAGGAGTAATGCGAAATGATATTTATTTAGCATTAGTTACCATACACGGAACAATCATGGTTTTCTTTGTGTTAACAGCTGGTTTAAGTGGAACATTCAGTAATTTACTAATCCCTCTGCAAATTGGAGCTCGTGATATGGCATCCGGATTCATGAACATGATTTCGTATTGGTTATTCTTTTTGTCAAGTGTAATCATGGTAGTATCTTTGTTCGTTGAATCAGGGCCGGCATCTGCAGGATGGACAATTTATCCACCTTTAAGTGCTCTTCCGCAAGCTATTCCCGGATCAGGAACAGGTATGACATTGTGGTTGGTTTCTATGGCAATTTTTATTGCGTCATCTTTAATGGGATCTCTTAATTATGTGGTTACCGTTATTAACTTGAGAACAAAAGGAATGTCAATGACTAGATTGCCTCTTACTATTTGGGCTTTCTTTGTTACTGCAATTATTGGTATTGTTTCTTTCCCTGTACTTTTATCAGCAGCTTTGTTGTTGATTTTCGATAGAAGTTTTGGAACGTCATTTTTCCTTTCGGATATATTTATTGCTGGTGAAGTATTACACTACCAAGGAGGTTCACCGGTTTTATTTGAACATTTATTTTGGTTTCTAGGTCACCCAGAAGTTTATATTGTTTTGCTACCAGCTTTGGGTATTACCTCAGAAATTATTGCAACAAATGCTCGTAAACCAATTTTTGGATATCGTGCAATGATTGCTTCTATTATTGCTATCGCTTTTCTTTCAACAATTGTTTGGGGTCACCACATGTTCGTTTCTGGAATGAATCCATTTTTAGGATCTGTGTTTACTTTTACAACATTGTTGATCGCAATTCCATCAGCAGTAAAAGCATTTAACTACATAACAACCTTATGGAAAGGTAACCTTCAGTTAAATCCTGCCATGTTATTCTCTATCGGATTGGTTTCAACTTTCATCACAGGAGGTTTAACAGGTATCATTTTAGGAGACAGTACGCTAGATATTAACGTACACGATACATACTTTGTCGTTGCTCACTTCCACTTAGTAATGGGTATTTCTGCTCTTTACGGTATGTTTGCCGGAATCTATCATTGGTTCCCAAGAATGTTCGGAAGAATGTTAAATAAAAATCTAGGTTATGTTCATTTCTGGGTAACTGCTGTTTGTGCGTACGGAGTTTTTTTTCCAATGCATTTTATCGGAATGGCCGGTTTACCAAGACGTTATTATACCAACACAGCTTTTCCATTATTTGATGATTTACAAAATGTAAATGTTATCATTACAATGTTTGCTTTAGTAGGTGGTGCTTTCCAGTTAGTATTCATTTGGAATTTCTTCCACAGTATGTTCTATGGTAAAAAAGCTGAAATGAATCCATGGAGGTCAAATACATTAGAATGGACGGCTCCTGTAGAACATATTCATGGAAACTGGCCTGGAGCTCTTCCTGAAGTTCACAGATGGCCTTATGATTACAGTAAGCCAGGACATGATGAAGATTTTGTGCCGCAAACAGTTCCAATGGGTCCGGACGAAGAACAATTACATCACTAATTATTATTAATTCATATTTAAAAAAGTCCTTTCATTTTTCTGAAAGGGCTTTTTTATTTATCTTTATTCTGATAAATTTTTTGTTATGGAATCATCAAAAGAATATAGTAACGGTGAAGTTACAATCGTTTGGAAACCTGATTTATGTACTCACTCCGCCAATTGCGTAAAAGGTTTGCCAACTGTTTTTCAACCCAAAGAAAAACCTTGGATTAAAGAAAATGGTGCTTCATCTGAAGAAATAATCAATCAAATAGAAAAATGCCCTTCGGGAGCACTAACTTTTTATTTAAATATAGAAAAATAAAATGGCAGATAAATACGAATCAGTTGAATTACTGAAAAATGAAGACAAGAAACGATTTGAACTTCATGTAGAAGGACATGTGGCTTTTATCGAATATATCCTTACCAATCAAAACGTAATGTATCTAACCCATACCGAAGTCCCTATTGGATTAGAAGGAAAAGGAGTTGGAAGTAGCATCGTTGTCAAAGCATTACATTATATCAAATCCAATAATTTTACATTAGCTCCACTTTGCCCTTTTGTGGCAGCTTACTTAAAGAGACATCCGGAATGGAAAGAAATTTTAGCACCGGGTTATCACGTTTAACTATTTCTTTTTATAAATAGACTTTGTCTTATCTTTGCTTTTATGAATGAATATTTAGACCCAACCAACAAAGGTTTTAATCCGGAAGAACTCGATCTCGAAAAAAAGTTGAGACCGCTTTCATTTGATGATTTTGCCGGTCAAGACCAGGTTTTAGAAAATTTAAAAGTTTTTGTAGAAGCAGCCAATCAACGGGAAGAAGCTCTCGACCACACCCTTTTTCACGGTCCACCCGGATTAGGAAAAACAACATTAGCGAATATTTTAGCGAATGAATTAGGGGTTGGAATCAAAATTACATCCGGACCAGTGTTGGATAAACCTGGTGATTTGGCCGGATTGCTTACGAATTTAGAAGATAGAGACGTTCTCTTTATTGACGAAATTCACCGTCTTAGTCCAATTGTAGAAGAATATTTGTATTCAGCAATGGAGGATTTCAAAATTGATATTATGATTGAATCCGGTCCAAATGCCAGAACCGTTCAGATAAATTTAAATCCGTTTACATTAGTTGGAGCAACCACTCGTTCAGGCTTACTTACAGCACCAATGCGTGCTCGTTTCGGAATTCAAAGTCGATTGCAATACTACAACACCGAATTACTAACTACCATCGTTCAGCGTAGTTCTTCCATTTTGAAAGTTCCAATTTCTATGGAAGCAGCTATCGAAATTGCCGGAAGAAGTCGAGGAACACCTCGTATTGCCAATGCCTTATTACGCAGAGTTCGTGATTTTGCACAAATAAAAGGTAACGGTAAAATCGATATTGAAATAGCAAGATATGCTCTAAAAGCTCTAAACGTTGATGCTCACGGTTTAGATGAAATGGACAATAAAATCCTAAACACCATCATCGATAAATTCAAAGGTGGTCCAGTTGGTCTATCAACATTAGCAACTGCCGTTTCTGAAAGTGGCGAAACTATCGAAGAAGTCTATGAACCATTCTTAATTCAAGAAGGCTTCATCATGCGAACACCAAGAGGAAGAGAAGTAACGGAGAAAGCATACAAACATCTGGGGAAAGTTAGAACCAATATCCAAGGTGGCTTGTTCGAATAACGAAAAGCAATATAAAGCACTATGAGTTTACCGAGTTCAATTCCTGAAGTTTCTTTTTTTAAGTTCCTTAATCATGCGAATAATATTTTAAAAAATCCGTTGCCTTTTCATGCCAAAAATTTTAAAAATCTAGGTGATATTTTTCGTCTAAATATTGGTTTCGGAAAATCTGTTTTATTTTGCAGAGACGCAGGGTTATTGCAACACGCACTTCAAAAAAACCAAAAAAATTACACTAAATCGTATATTCAAACAAAAGATTTAGCAAAATATGTTGGAAAAGGTTTGTTGACAGCAGAAGGCGAACATTGGCAAAAACAACGCAAATTAATTCAACCCGCTTTCCACAAAAGTCAGCTTGTTTTATTGTTAGAGACTATCCAACATACGATTTTAGAAGAATTAAAAAATATCAAAACCGGAAAACCAATGGATGTTTTCCCGGTTTTCAACGATTTGGCCTTTCAAACTGTTGTAAAATCCATATTTAATATTGCGATTTCTGATGCTGATATTGCTTCGTTGCAACATACCACCGAAGCAACGCAACAAATGTTAGTGCAAGAACTGAGACAACCTTTTTTGGTTTGGTGGTTTAATTTATCAGGAAAGACAAAAAAGCATTTAGATTTAACTCAAAATTCCAGAACCATTCTAAGACGGTTAGTTGAAGAACGAAAGCTAAGTAACACAAAGCATGATGATTTGTTGGATATGCTTTTAAGTGCAAAATATGAAGATGGAACAAGCATGGAAGAAAATCAACTGGTAGATGAAATTTTAATTTTATTTGCAGCCGGTCATGAAACCACTTCCAATGCATTAACTTTTACCGCGGAATTATTAGCGAGACATCCTGAAGCTCAACTCAAAATTTTAAAAGAAATAAGTCAAATTAAAAGTGAGTCGAATGATATCATGCAGTGGATAAAAAATGCAACGTATACCAAGTTGGTAATTGAAGAGTCCATGCGATTGTATCCACCTGCTTATTTTATTGATAGAGTAAACATTGAACAGGAAGTTTTTAACGGAATGATTTTACCAAAAGGTTCCAATTTATTATTTTCTGTGTATGAAATTCATCGCCATCCCGATTTTTGGAAAGATCCGGAAGCATTTATACCTGAACGTTTTTTAGAGGAAAACATTAAGTTCTCAAAAAATTATTTTCCTTTTGGTGCAGGACCAAGAATGTGTATTGGAAATAATTTTGCTATGTATGAAATGATTTTAGCCATAATTGCTTTGGTTGAACAATTTGAAATCATTGAAAAGAAAGAGCCGATAGAAATAAAACCATTAATCACGTTGAAACCGCACAACGCCATTTTAGAGTTTAAAAAGAGGTAATGAACACGAATGAGAAATACTCCAACTTCATCAAGCAAGAGGCCAAACGCCTCGGTTTTTTGTCTTGCGGAATTTCCAAAGCGGGATTTTTAGAAGAAGAAGCTCCCAGATTAGAAAATTGGCTCAACAACAACATGCACGGTCAAATGAGTTATATGGAAAGCCATTTCGACAAACGTTTAAATCCAACTTTGTTGGTAGATGGAGCCAAAAGTGTAATTTCATTATTGCTGAATTATTATCCATCCGAATTTCAAAACGAAGAGAGTTACAAAATCTCAAAATATGCCTACGGACAAGATTATCATTTTGTCATAAAAGAAAAACTCAAAGAACTTTTGCATTTTATTCAAACTGAAATTGGTGAAGTGTCCGGACGTGCCTTTGTCGATTCGGCTCCGGTTTTAGACAAAGCTTGGGCAGCCAAAAGCGGTCTCGGTTGGATGGGAAAAAACACCAACCTCATAACCCAAAAAGTGGGTTCTTTCTATTTTATTGCTGAACTAATTGTAGATTTAGAATTAAACTACGATGCTCCAACCACCGACCATTGCGGTTCGTGCACAGCCTGTATTGATGCTTGCCCAACCGAAGCAATTGTTGCTCCGTATGTGGTAGATGGCAGCAAATGCATTTCGTATTTCACTATCGAATTAAAAGAAAATATTCCCGTCGAAATGAAAGGCAAATTCGATAATTGGGTTTTTGGTTGTGATGTCTGCCAAGATGTTTGTCCTTGGAATCGTTTTTCAAAACCGCATAACGAACCGCTTTTTCAAGCCAATCCCGATCTACTTTCTTTTACCAAAAAAGAGTGGGAAGAAATTACCGAAGACGTTTTTAAAGAAGTGTATAAAAATTCAGCGGTAAAACGAACGAAGCTAGAAGGGCTGAAGAGGAATGTGGAGTTTTTGAAGTAAAGCTATTATCAACTTCATTTGTTTATTTGCTATTTTTTAAAATGTTTTTTATTTAAATCAATAGAATTCAAAAAAAAACACCGGCAAAAACCGGTGTTGAAAAAGCAATTGTAACAAACGAAAACGTTCTACGCATAACAGATGAAAAGCAAGAAAGTATTCCAATTGCATTTTTGTTGAAAAAAATAAGAAACTAAAAACTATTTTCCGTTTTGCTATGACTGTTTATCTTTAAAAAAATAGTCTTCTTGAGCTTTCTGTATTGGGACAAAAAGGATTCAATGTGTATTTTGAAATCCACAAAATCATTAAAGTAGAACGTTTCACACTGAATATTATCGCATTCATTCATCCCTTCTAATTTGATGGAAAAATTGTTTAAACGTGATAAAAAAACTTCATTTTCCAATTGCTTCACATTTAGTTTTAGCATTAACTTATCAGAAATTAAATCCTTATTAGTTATGTTTTCTGGAGTTTCAAAGAAGTTTTTCAAAAAAATAATTTCTTCTTCAATTCCTTCCAATTCTTCTCTCCAAAGTTTGATGTCACGATCAAGAAATTGATGTTGAATTGTATCTTGACTGTAAAATTTCTTCAATAAATTCATATACCAATTATAAAGGTTGTTCTACTTTTGTTATTCTAATGGTGTTTAATCCCGACGGAAACTCCCATTCCACTTCATCGTTTTCAGCATACCCAAAAAGGGCAAGTCCCATTGGGGCCATGACGGATAATTTATTTTGAGATAAATCGCTCTTTTCGGGTGTAACTAAATGAAATTTCTTTTCGCCACCAAAATCGGTTTTTATCGTTACCACAGAATTGAGTCTAATCACGTCCAAAGGCATTTTTGTAGAATCTACAACCTTTGCGTTTTTAATTTCTTCCATCAATTTTTCAAACGATAACCGGTATGTTTTGTCTTTTTCATTATGAATAGTTGAAAAAAGATTTTTTAAAACTTCAAGTTCTTTTTTATCAACTACTACTTTTTCGTACTTCATGATTTTTTTGATTATTATTTATGGGAAAATACCTCTTTGAATGTAGGCTGTTTCAATTCTTTTGATTGCTAAAATATACGCCGCGGTTCGATAGTCAATTTGATCTTCGTTTACCAAATTTTCTACTTTTTTGAAAACTTCAGTCAGTTTCTTTTCAATTTTTACCATTACTTCGTCCAATGGCCAAAGTTCACCGTTTCTGTTTTGTAGCCATTCAAAATAACTTCCAATTACTCCACCGGAATTACAAAGAATATCCGGAATAATCGTTACACCATTTGCCAATAAAATTCGTTCACCTTCATTATTCGTTGGTCCGTTTGCTCCTTCGGCAATTACTTTCGACTTAATTTTCCCTGCATTTTTTTCGGTAATCTGATTACCTAATGCCGCCGGAATAATGAAATCACATTCCAATCCGAAAAAGTCTTCCGGTTCCATTTCTGTTGCTCCTTCAAAACCTTTTACCGAACCTTTTCTTGGTTTGCAATGTTCGTATAAATTGGGAACTGAAATTCCATTTTCATTAATCAAAGTGGCGTGAGCATCTTGAACAGCGATTAAAATTGCTCCATCATCCGTTAAGAATTTTGACGCCCAATAACCTACATTTCCAAAACCTTGCACGATGAATTTCTTGCCTTTCAAGGTTTCTTTTCGACCTTCAAAAAGTAATCGTAATGTAATGTAAACGCCAAACCCGGTTGCTCTGTCGCGTCCTTCTAATCCGCCTGAACCTACTGGTTTTCCGGTAACCACATGTTTATTATTTGATCGTTCCGAAGGCGATTTTGTCGACATAAATGTATCGGCAATCCAAGCCATTGTTTGTTCATTCGTGTTGACATCCGGTGCAGGAATATCATATTCCGGGCCGATATTTTCACCTAAAGCAAACGTAAATCGGCGAGTGATTCGCTCTAATTCTCCTAAAGAATAATTTCTCGGGTCAATTTGAATTCCTCCTTTTGCTCCACCATAAGGCAATCCGGCTAACGAAGTTTTCCAGGTCATCCACATTGCTAACGCTTTAGCATCATCAACATCAACCGTTGGATGATAACGCAATCCACCTTTGTATGGTCCCAATGCGTTGTTATGTTGCACACGGTATCCGGTGAAAATTTCAATGGAACCATCATCCATTTTTACAGGGAAATGAATAATGATTTCATTGTTTGTAATTGATAAAATTTTTCGAATATTTGGATTTAAATTCATTGAATCGGCCGTTTTATTGAACTGCTCGATTACGTTGTCCAACATTGTTTTCTGTTTTTGTTCTTTTAAAATTTCCATTATCTGTTTGTTTAAATATATTCTTCGCATTCTATTTTTTTGGTTTGCATCCAAACACAATTGCTGTTGTTCAAACAATTGCTGCAGATGCCAAACACCATTATATTGTTTTCAAAATGAGATGAAACTGTGATTTTGTTCTCAAAGTTCATTTCTGCCAATAACATTTCATTCCTTTTTTCAAAGGATTGGGTTTTTAAAATCTCCATAATAATTATAAACTTGTTTCAAGCCCTACGCTATACAAGGTGCGTGCCAAAGGAAATTTTAAACAACCACGGTGTTGATAATCAATTTATTATGAAATAAGTGTAAAATAGAGATGAATTTTTTGCCGAGGAGTAAAGTCTCGACCGATTCATTTCTCCCCGATTTTAGAGAAGTTTTTGACGGAGTGTCTTGCGGTCAATTTGAAGAATCTCTGCCGCTTTCGTTTTATTGTTGTTTACGGCAGATAAAACTTTTAAAATGTATGCTTTTTCAATTTCGTGAAGTGGTTTTAAATGAGCACTTTCCGATGGTTGTTTGTATTTTAATTGTTTTGGAATTAAGTCAACATCAATTTCGTGATCGCACATCACAATTAGTCGTTGCATAATATTTTCTAATTCCCGAACGTTTCCCGGCCAATCGTGACGGGTTAAAATGTCTATCGCTTTTGGAGTAATGCTAATGTTCGATTTTCCATACTCTTTTTCATATTTTTTAATGAACGTATTAATTAGCGGTACTAAATCCGATTTTCGATTTCGTAAAGGTGTCGACTCAATGCTCACAACATTCAAACGATAATACAAATCTTCTCTGAATGTTCCGTTTTTAATCATATTTTGCAAGTTGCTATTGGTCGCAGAAATAATTCTGATTTCAATTTTTTCTGCCGTTTGAGAACCAACCATCGTGATTTCTTTTTCTTGCAAAACCCTCAATAATCTACTTTGAACGGTTAATGAGGCATTTCCAATTTCATCCAAAAAAATTGTTCCGCCTGCAGCGGCGTGAAACAAACCTTTCTTTGTTTCATTTGCTCCGGTAAAAGCACCTTTTACATAACCAAATAATTCCGATTCAAGTAAAGTTTCAGGTATTCCACCACAGTTTACGGTAATAAATGGCTGTGATGCATAACGGCCATTGTAGTGAATTGCTCTCGCAATAAGTTCTTTTCCGGTTCCACTTTCTCCTTCGATTAAAACAGTTACACGATTGTTTTTTACACGTTCAATTACATCAATTAATTTATAATGTTCTTCAGAATCACCAACAATTCCGGCATAAAACGTTTCTTTTAAAACTTTTTTCTCGATAGAGTGATTCAAATTTTGAGCAGAATTTTTCAAACAAATTTGTATGGCCTTTTTTAATTCTTCACTTGTAAATGGTTTACTTAAATAATCTAAAGCTCCTGATTTTACAGCATTTATCGCCGTATCAACAGATGGAAAACCAGTAATAACTAATTTTGGAATGGAAGGAAAATGTTCCGATGCATATTTGATTAATTCAATTCCATTAATTTCCGGCATTTGCAAATCGGTAATCAGTAAATCAATAGAAGTTGATTTTAAAACCTCAATCGCCTCATTAACAGAAGAAGCTTTGTAGGCATGAAAATTAAATGATTTCAAATTACGTTGAAGCAGTTCCAACATATCATAATTGTCATCTACAATTAGAATATTTTCTTTTTTAAGTTTCATTACAATTATTTTAAAGGTAATTTAATTCTGAAAATCGTTCCTTTTGGTTTGTTGTCTACTGCTTCAATCGTTCCTTGGTGACTTTTAATGATTCCATGTACTACGCTTAATCCTAATCCGGTTCCTTCACCAAGTGGTTTTGTGGTGAAAAACGGTTCAAAAATTTTATGTTTAATTTCATCATCAATCCCTTTTCCGTTGTCTTTAATTTCTATAACAAAATGACTTTCAGTTGAAAAAACACTTACGTGAATTTCACTTTTTGGAGGCGAAACATAAATAGCATTCAAAAGTATGTTAAACAACACTTGAGTAAGTTGTATGTTGTCAATTTGTGCCTTAATATCATCATCTGCAAAACTAACTTTATAATTAATTTCACCTTTTTTAAAATTCGGACCAAGCAAAGTTAATGCCTGCATAATAATTGGTTTGACAGCAAAAACACTTTTATTTTGAGGCATTTCGCAGGAGAAAAACATAAGATTTTTAACTATTTCACGGGAATAAATGGCCGCATTTATAATTTTTGCAATATCGCGATCAATTTGAGGATTATTATTTTGTTGTTTAATTAATTCAGCAAAGCCTAAAATATTTCCCAGTGGCGTATTCAATTCATGAGCAATACCGGCAGTAATTTCTCCTAAAATTGATAATCTATCAACTCTTTCTGCACTTCTTTTTAAATAAGCTTCTTTAATTTGGTTTTCCTTTTTTTCTAAATAGAAACTAACTTCATAACATACTTTTTTTAATAGTTTTTTTTCGTCATCTAAAAAATCGTTTTCATTGAAATCCGTAGCGGGATAATGAATTTTTATTTCGCCAACAATATTGTTTTCTATTAGTAAATTATCTTTTACAAAAATTGTTTTTTCACTCTTTTCATTTGTAGAAAAATACAAATCTTTAAAATAAATTTCAACAATTGCCTTTTCAGAAAAACGCCATGCTTCCTTTAGTCTCGATGCAATTGCAACAAATACTTCCTCGTTAGTCAATTCCTGTTGATTAAGAATATTTGTCACTTCATAAAGACAACTTAATTCTTTAATTCGTTCGGTTAATTTTTCTTCTGTAGAAAATTGGCTCATTATGTTATTGTTAAATGAATTAATAATCGGGGAAAATTTACCCACTTCAAAGGTATTCAATATTTTAATTAGTTTGGAGATTCAATTAATATTTAAAAGTATTTTTGAGATTAATTTTATCCTAAAATGTGGAAGTAAAAATTAAACTATTTTTTATGTTTTATATTATCTTGAACTCTCTTACCTTTGTGAGTCAATCATACAAGAACCAAATTCATGCACAAAGATTCAAAACGCAGAGAAGCCCTTTTATATCACGCTAAACCAACTCCAGGGAAAATACAAGTCGTGCCTACTAAAAAATATGCCACCCAACGTGATTTGTCACTGGCTTATTCACCGGGAGTAGCTGAACCATGTTTGGAAATTGCCAAAGATGTAAATAATGTCTATAAATACACAGCCAAAGGAAATTTGGTTGCTGTAATCACTAACGGAACAGCTGTTTTAGGTTTGGGAGACATTGGGCCCGAAGCCTCAAAGCCTGTAATGGAAGGAAAGGCATTGCTTTTTAAAATTTTTGCGGATATTGATGTGTTTGATATAGAAGTTGACACAAAAGACATTGATGCTTTCATTGAAACAGTAAAAAATATTGCACCTACTTTTGGAGGAATAAATTTAGAAGACATCAAAGCACCAGAATCTTTTGAAATTGAACGCCGTTTGGTAGAAGAATTAAATATTCCGGTGATGCATGATGATCAACACGGAACTGCGATTATTTCTTCGGCAGCACTTTTAAATGCTCTTGATCTAGCCGGAAAAAAGGCAGAAGACATTAAGTTAGTAGTTTCAGGAGCAGGTTCGGCAGCACTAGCATGCGTAAACCTTTATTTGCTTTTGGGTGTAAAAGTTGAAAATATTGTTATGTTTGACAGCAAAGGAATTTTGTATAAAAACCGTGAAGATTTATCAGAATTGCAAACCAAATATGCAAACGGTAAAATCGGAGGCACTCTGCAAGAAGCTCTGGTAAATGCTGATATGTTTTTAGGTCTCTCTGCAGGAAACATTTTGACACCGGAAATGCTTTTGTCAATGGCAAATGATCCAATTGTATTTGCAATGGCGAATCCAATTCCGGAAGTAGATTATAATGTAGCTATAAATACCAGAAAAGATATTATTATGGCAACCGGTCGCTCAGACCATCCTAATCAAGTGAATAATGTATTGGGATTTCCTTATATTTTTAGGGGAGCGTTGGATGTTAGAGCAACAAAAATTAACGAAGCTATGAAAATGGCCGCTGTTAAAGCTTTGGCGGAGTTAGCAAAAATGCCAGTTCCTGAACAGGTTAACATTGCATATGGCGAAACCAAATTGAATTTTGGTCGAGATTATATTATTCCGAAACCATTTGACCCACGATTAATAACAATTGTTGCACCCGCAGTTGCAAAAGCAGCGATGGATTCCGGTGTTGCTCTGAATCCAATTTTAGATTGGGATAAATATGAAGAAGAATTAGCAGAGCGATTAGGCTCAGATAATAAAATGGTTCGCCTTTTGGCTAATCGAGCTAAAACAGATCCAAAACGAATTGTGTTTGCCGAAGCCGATCATTTAGATGTATTAAAAGCCGCTCAAATTGTTATGGAAGAAGGAATTGGAAAACCAATCCTTTTAGGTAATAAAGAAACCATTTTAGAGTTAAAAGAAGAAATTGGTTTTGATGCCGATGTGCCTATTCTTGATCCCAAAACAAAAGAAATGGATGAAAAACGAATGCAGTATGCCAATTCTTTTTGGGAAGCTAGAAAGCGACGCGGAATTACTTTGTTGGATGCTCAAAAATGGATGCGTGAACGCAATTATTTTGCTGCAATGATGGTTAATGAAGGTGAAGCAGATGCTTTAGTAACAGGCTATTCCAGAAGTTATCCTTCTACCGTTAAGCCAATTATGCAGTTGATAGACAAAGCTCCCGGCGTAAGTAGAATTGCCACAACAAACATGATGATGACTAATCGCGGACCAATATTTTTCTCCGATACCGCAATCAATGTTGATCCAACCGCAGATGATTTAGCAAAAATTGCTTTAATGACAGCAAAAACAGTAAAAATGTTTGGAATGCAACCGGTTATTGCAATGGTTTCCTATTCAAATTTTGGTTCTTCTAGTAGTCAAAGTGCCGAAAAAGTTCGCCAGGCTGTAGCCTATTTACATAAATATTATCCTGATTTAATTGTAGATGGCGAAATTCAAGCCGATTTTGCTTTAAATCCTGAAATGTTGAAAAATAAATTTCCGTTTTCAAAATTAGCCGGAAAAAAAGTAAATACATTAATTTATCCTAATCTGGAAGCAGCAAATATCAATTATAAAATGCTAAAAGAATTGTATAAAGTTGATTCAATTGGACCAATAATGTTAGGGTTAGACAAGCCTGTGCACATTTTTCAATTGGGAGCCAGCGTTGAAGAAATGGTTAACATGGCAGCCGTTGCCGTGGTTGATGCCCAAGAAAAGGAAAAGCGTTACAAATCACTCAAAGTAAGTTTTTAACTTATTTTTTAGTTATTAATCGTTTTATTGATTGGTAATTAAAGATTTTTGTTACATTTGAAAATTAACTAAAAGCATTCATGATTGCTCATATACAAGGTCGTTTGGTGGAAAAATCACCTACCGATGTAGTTATCGACTGCAACGGTGTGGGATATCATCTTCATATTTCATTGCATACTTTTTCACTTATTCCAAATTCAGAAAATATTAAATTATTTACGCACCTTCAAATTAAAGAAGATGCTCACACATTATTTGGTTTTGTAGAAAAGTCTGAACGTGAAATATTTAAGTTATTACTTTCTGTTTCAGGAATTGGAGCCAGCATTGCAAGAACAATGCTTTCTTCTATGGAACCTAAACAAATTTTACAAGCAATAGCTACTGGTGACGTGGTTTCCATACAATCCATTAAAGGAATCGGAACAAAAACAGCACAACGTGTAATTTTAGATTTGAAAGAAAAAGTGTTAAAAGTGTATGATTTAGATGAAGTTTCTATGTCATCAAACAATACAAATAAAGATGAAGCGTTATCTGCTTTGGAAGTTTTAGGTTTTAACAAAAAATTGGCAGAAAAAGTAGTAGAAAAAATTGCAAGAGAGAATCCGGATGCCACCATTGAATCGATAATTAAACAAGCATTAAAAAATTTATAATTCTTGAAAACTACGTATAATTTTAATTTTGTTGCGTCATTCAAAGCTTGCTTTTTTTGGCTAATTTTACTTTTAAGTATCACCACATTTTCTCAAGAAGATGAAAATGAAACCCCAGTAGATTCAGTTGGTTATAACAAAGGGAAAGTAGAATTAAATAATCCACCAAGTATCGTCTCTGCCTACACATATGATCCGGTTACTGATCGCTATATTTATAATAGTAAAATAGGTGAATTCAATATCAATTATCCGGTTATTTTAACGCCAAAAGAATATGAAGAATTGGTGCTTCGTGAGTCGATGCGAAATTATTTCAAACAAAAATTAGATGCCATCGACGGTAAAAAAGAAGGAGCAGACGATGCCAAAAAAGATTTATTACCGCGATATTATGTAAACTCTGGATTTTTTGAAACTATATTTGGTAGTAACACCATTGATGTTCAGCCTCGTGGATCTGTAGAAATGGATTTGGGTGTTCGTTATACTAAGCAAGATAATCCCTCTTTTTCTCCCAGAAACAGAACCACAACAACATTTGATTTTGACCAACGGATAAACATGAGTTTAACCGGAAAAGTGGGAACACGATTAAATGTAAATGCAAATTATGATACCCAATCAACCTTTGCTTTTCAAAATTTAATTAAGTTAGAATATGCTCCCGAAGAAGATGCTATTCTTCAAAAATTAGAGGTAGGTAACGTTAGTATGCCACTAAATAATACTTTAATTCGTGGTGCTCAAAGTTTATTTGGGGTAAAAGCCCAATTGCAATTTGGTAGAACAACGATAACCGGTGTTTTCTCCGAACAAAAATCACAAACACGTTCTGTAACTGCAGAGGGAGGCGGAACTGTGCAAGATTTTCAAATGTTTGCGTTGGAATATGATTCTGATAGACACTTTTTCCTTTCTCAATATTTTAGAAGTCGATATGATGCTTCTTTACGACAATATCCAATGATAGATAGCCGTGTGCAAATTACCCGGATTGAAGTTTGGATAACCAACCGTCAAAACAGAATAAACACCTCGCAAGAAGGAAATAATTTGCGAAATATTATTGCACTTCAAGATTTAGGAGAAGCTCAATTGCCCGGATTAACTGATGATGAAGTTGTGGGGATAGATCCAATTCCGCCAGGTTTCTTTAATGTCATAGCAAACACACCATCCAAAAACTCAAACAACGATTTTGACCCTGCTTTGATTCAAAGTGGAGGAGGTTTGTTGCGTCCGCAAATTAGAGAAATAGTGACATCAAACGAAGGGTTTAATTATAATGCCGTTGAAGGTTTAGACTATTCGAAATTAGAAAATGCACGAAAATTAACTTCTAATGAATTTACATTTCATCCTCAATTAGGGTATATTTCGCTTCAACAAAAATTAGCGAATGACGAAGTAATTGCAGTAGCCTATCAATATACAATTGGTGATGAAGTATATCAAGTAGGAGAGTTTGGTAACGACGGAGTAGAATCAACAGTAGTAGATCCGGGAACAAATATTCCGGTTACACAATGTTTGGTTCTAAAAATGTTGAAAAGTAATTTAACTAATGTAGACATGCCAATTTGGAATTTAATGATGAAAAACATCTATCAAATTCCGGGAGCATTTCAATTATCTCAAGAAGATTTTAGATTTAATATACTTTATTCAGATCCTTCACCTTTAAATTATATTACATTAACCAATCCACTACCTTCACCTGAAGATGAAGTTTCGGAAACACCTTTGCTTAGGGTTTTTAATGTTGATAGATTAAATTATACCAATGACCCGCAACAAGGAGGTGATGGATTCTATGATTTTATTCCTGGTTTAACAGTTGACAGTCAAAACGGACGATTAATTTTTACCACAGTAGAACCTTTTGGAGAGCATTTGTTTGATAAATTAAAATCAAGTCCGGGCGAAGATTACAACAATACAATAACTGGCTATAACACAAATCAAAGTAAATATGTTTATCGAAAAATGTATCGAAGCACACAGGCCGATGCACTTCAAGAAAGCGAAAAAAATAAATTTTTACTTCGTGGTCGTTATAAATCAACCGGTGGAGACGGAATTCCAATCGGTGCATTCAATGTTCCAAGAGGTTCAGTTGTTGTAACCGCTGGTGGGAGAACATTGTCAGAAGGAATTGATTATACCGTAAACTATCAATTAGGAAGAGTAAGAATTTTAGATCCATCGCTTCAAGCTTCAGGAACACCAATCAATATCTCTGTAGAAAATAATTCTGTTTTTGGTCAACAAACCAGACGCTTTATGGGTGTGAATGTAGATCATAAATTTTCTGAAAAATTTCAAATAGGAGCTACTTATTTACGAATGACCGAAAGACCATTTACACAAAAATCAAGTTTTGGTCAGGAATCTGTAAACAACTCAATTTTTGGTTTTAACGGAAACTATTCAACAGAAGTTCCTTTTTTAACAAGATTAGTAAATAAATTGCCAAATATTGATACAGATGTTCCTTCTAATATTTCTCTTCGAGGTGAAGTAGCCTTTCTAAAGCCAGACACCCCAAAAGCTGATAGTTTTAATGGAGAATCTACTCTTTATGTAGATGATTTTGAAGGTTCGCAAACAACTATCGATATGAAATCGGCATTGTCTTGGAGTTTGTCAAGTGTGCCGCTAAATAACAACGAAAGCACTTATAATTTTGGAGAAACACTTACAGGAAGAAATACCGGTTTTAAAAGAGCAAAATTAGCATGGTATACAGTAGACCCAATTTTTTATACCAGCCAAAGACCAGCCAGTATTTCTGATGAAGAAATGGCTTTAAACAAAACAAGAAGGATTTTTATCAACGAAATTTTTCCGGTAACAGATATTGCTCAAGGACAACAAACCGTTATTAATACTTTAGATTTAACTTATTTTCCATCGGAAAGAGGACCGTACAACTATAATCCTGATACAACACCAGAAAACACCTTGCCAAACCCTGAATCGAATTTTGGAGGTATCATGCGTGCAATCAATTCTACCAATTTTGAACAGGGAAATGTGGAGTATATTCAATTTTGGATGTTGGATCCTTATCATGGAACAGATGAATTTAATCCTACAAACACTGGAGAAATTTATATTAACTTAGGAGAAATTTCAGAAGATGTTTTAAAAGACGGAAGAAAACAATATGAAAATGGTTTGCCGGGAGTAGGTTCAACTCAACCAACCATTCCTACTTTTTGGGGTAAAGTTCCAGCTTCTCAATCTTTAATTTATGCTTTTGACACAGAAGATGGCAACAGAGCCCTTCAAGATGTTGGTTTAGATGGTGTAAACGATGCAGAAGAAGCACAAATAGATGGCTTAACACCACAGTTTTTAGCATTTGAAGATCCAGCTGCAGATAATTATCAATTCTATCTAGATGCTACCGGAAATGTAATCGAACGGTATAAAAATTATAACGGTTTAGAGCAAAATTCTCCCGTGAATGTTTCGGATAATAACCGTGGAAATTCAACTTTACCTGACACAGAAGACATCAATAGAGATAATACGATGAATACGATTAATGCGTATTTTGAATATAAAATCGATCTTTCTCCCGGCATGGTTGTTGGACAAAATTTTATTACAGATATTGTTCCGGTAGCGGCAATTCCACCAAGCAGTAGCGGACCTGGTTTTCCGGCAGCAAGATGGCTTCAGTTTAAAATTCCAGTTACACAGCACTCAAACAAAATTGGAAGTATCTCCGATTTTCGTTCCATCCGATTTATGAGAATGTTCATGACCGGTTTTACCGAAGAAATGACAGTGCGTTTTGGTGTTTTAGAATTAGTTCGTGGCGAGTGGAGAAGATACCTAGGAACATTAGATCCTAACGAAACCGTAACCTTGATTGAAGACGAGGATGACAATACAGCATTTGATGTTCAATCAGTTAATATTCAAGAAAATAGCAATAGAACACCTATTCGATATGTAATGCCACCTGGTGTAGATCGTGAACAATTATACAATAACAATACTGTAATCAATCAAAACGAACAATCGCTTTCACTTCGCGTAGCTAAGCAAAACACAAGTCTTCCCGGAGGTTTAGAGCCGGAAGATTCAAGAGCCGTTTTCAAAAATTTAGAAGTTGATATGCGTCAGTTTGAAAAACTGAAAATGTTTATTCACGCAGAGGCTCTTGATGACAATGAAACAATGCTTGTTGATGATGAAATGGTTGCTTTTATTCGGTTTGGAAATGACTTTACGCAAAACTTTTACCAAGTAGAAATTCCATTAAAAGTTACTCAATTTGGTGCAACTACCGCAGAAGATGTTTGGCCACAAGCCAATGAAATAGATTTAAATCTAGCATTGCTAACACAATTAAAAATTTTAGCAATAAATGGTGCTAATCCTGATCCAAATGAAATTTATTTTCAAGAGGAAGATCAATTGGATCCTTCAGCAGCTTCAAAACCAAACAAACTTCGTTTAGGTATAAAAGGAAATCCTAATTTCGGTTTAGTAAGAACGTTGATGATTGGTTTGAGAAATTCAAAAACCGGAGCTGTAGAAACGCAAAGTATTCGTGGAGAAGTTTGGTTTAACGAATTGCGAGTGGCAGGTTTAAAGAACAAAGGAGGATTTGCCGCAATTTTAAACATGGATGCAAATGCTGCTGATTTTGCTACAGTTTCTGCTACCGGTAGAATGAGCACAATTGGTTTTGGAGCTTTAGAGCAAGGCGTAAATGAAAGAAGTCGTGAAGATATGCAACAATATGACATTGTAACAAATGTTAATGTTGGTCAGTTACTTCCAAAAAAATGGGGTGTTAATTTACCATTCAATTATGCAGTTGGAGAACAAACAATTACTCCGGAATATGATCCGTTTAATCAAGATATCAGACTAGAGCAATTGATGGACATTACCACCGATGATGCAGAACGTGAAAATATCGAAAAAAGAGCAATCGATTATACAAAACGAAAAAGTATAAATTTCATTGGTGTTAGAAAAGAACGTGCACCGGAACAAAAAGCACGGGTTTATGATGTTGAAAATTTAACACTTTCGCATTCGTTCAATGAAGTTGAAAAACATAATTATGAAATTGAAGATTTTATTGATCAGCAAACTAGAACTTCTGTGGATTATGCTCACACATTTCAAGCTAAACCGATTGAGCCTCTCAAAAGCAATAAGTTTATGAAGAAGTCTCAATATTGGAAATTGTTGAGTGACTTCAATTTTAATTATTTGCCTTCAAATATCAACTTTAGTACTAATGTAATCAGACAATTCAACCGTCAGCAATTCAGACAAGTTGAAGTAGAAGGAATTCCATTATCTGCTTTATACAGAAGAAATTATTTGTTTAATTATCAGTACGGTTTCAATTTCAATTTAACCAAATCATTAAAATTGAATTACACAGTTAGCAGAAGTAATATTGTTCGAAATTATTTTGACGAAGAAGGATTCCCGGAAGAAGAAAACAGAATTTTCGATGACTACTGGAATGCGGGAACACCTGATCAACACAACCAACAATTTGTTCTGAACTATGAACTTCCCTTAAATAAATTACCGTTTTTGAGTTTCTTAAAATCGAATTATTCATACACCGGAACCTATAGTTGGATGCGTTCTTCCGATGCTTTATCATCTTTTGAAGCAGAAGACGGACAAATATTTGATTTGGGAAATACTATCCAAAATTCAGCTTCTCATAGAATAAATGCTACGATGAATATGGATATGTTTTATAAATATATCGGTTTAACGAAAGGGCCAAAAAAACCGGCAGCTCAGCCTAAACCTGCAGCTCCAAAACCGGGTGAAAAAATTGTTAGTACTAGACAGCCTCAACAAACAGAAGGTAACGTTTTTGTTGATGGATTGATTGGTGTTGTAACAAGTGTAAAAAATCTTCAAATAAATTATACTCAAAATGAAGGTACTGTTTTGCCGGGATATACACCAACTTTAGGCTTTTTTGGAACATCAAAACCAACAACCGGATTTGTGTTCGGACTTCAAGATGATGTTCGTTATGAAGCCGCTCGAAGAGGTTGGTTAACCATTTATCCTGAATTTAACCAAAACTTTACACAAGTTGTAACGAAACAATTAAATGCTACAGCAAAAGTTGACTTGTTCCCTGATTTTACAATTGATTTAACCGCTGATAGAAATTATATGGAAAATTTCTCAGAGCAATATGATGTTGAGAGTGGAATTTATAATTCAAGATCACCATATACTACAGGAAATTTCAACATTTCAACAATTTTAATAAAAACTGCGTTCTCTAAAAGTGATGAATTTAATTCGGCAGCTTTTCAAGATTTTAGAGATAATCGTTTAGTTATCGCAAATCGACTAGCATCACAATATTATGTAGGAGATATTCCACGAGTAACAGATTCAACAGATCCAAATTTTGGATATCCTGTAGGGTTTGGAAGAAATAGTCAGGCGGTTTTAATCCCATCCTTTTTAGCAGCCTATTCCGGTAAAGAGTCGGGTGGAATTTCATTGGGTGCATTTAGAGATTTTCCGCTTCCAAACTGGACAGTAAAATACAGTGGTTTAATGCGATATAAATTCTTTAAAGACAGATTCAAACGTTTTTCTTTACAGCATAGTTACAAAGCATCCTACACCATTAATTCTTATCGATCTAATTTTGAATATGAGCAAAACCCAAATCAGTTGGATCAAGGAGGTAATTTTTACAATAAAACACTTGTTCAAAATATTAACTTAGTTGAACAATTTAATCCATTGATTCGTGTAGATTTTGAAATGCAAAATTCATTTAAGTTTTTAGCCGAAATGAAAAAAGACAGAGCACTATCTATGAGTTTTGATAATAACCTGCTCACAGAAATTCAAGGTTTAGAATACGTTGTTGGACTTGGTTTCCGCTTTAAAGATGTTACATTTACATCTGCATTAGCTGATAATCCGCAGGGAATTATTAAAAGTGATATAAATATTAGAACAGACTTTTCTTTTAGAGATAACAAAACCATTGTTCGTTATTTAGATTATGATAATAATCAACTATCCGGAGGCCAAAATATATGGTCTGCAAAGCTAACTGCAGATTATGCTTTTAGTAAAAATCTTACAGCTATTTTCTATTATGATCATACTTTCTCCAAAGCCGTGATTTCAACAGCATTTCCACTAACAAATATTAGAGCTGGATTTACTTTGCGATACAATTTTGGAAATTAACATAAAAATTAATAGAAAAATAGTTTAAAATAATCGCATAAAAATTACATTTGTACAAACAATTTACAATAATGAATATACCATCAAATTTAAAGTACACAAAAGACCACGAATGGGTTAGTTTAGAAGGCGATGTTGCTACTGTTGGAATAACCGATTTTGCTCAAAAAGAATTAGGCGATATCGTTTATGTAGAAGTAGAAACACTTGATCAAACACTTGACAAAGATGAAGTTTTTGGAACAGTAGAAGCTGTTAAAACCGTTTCAGATTTGTTTTTACCTTTGGCAGGAGAAATTATAGAGTTCAACGAAGAACTTGAAACCAAACCAGAAAGTGTAAACACTGATCCTTATGGTGCTGGATGGATGATAAAAATAAAAGTATCAAATCCAAATGATTTTGCAGATTTGTTAACCGATGAAGCCTATAAAGAATTAATAGGTGCATAAAAAAAAAATTCTCATACTCGCCTTGTTTTTTTGGTTAATAGGTATCACTACATTGAGCTTGGTTAGTATGAATGGTATGTCAATTGACGCTCCAAAAAACGCAGACAAATACGTTCACTTTTTATTTTATTTTATTTTAACCCTATTGCTCATTTTAAATTTAGGGTTTAATTTGAAAGTAAAATTTCCCATTGTAATTTCTTTTTTTATTGCGGTGATTTATGGCATAATTATTGAAATATTACAAGGACAATTAACTGAAAACCGAAAACCGGAATTAACAGATGCTTTATTCAACTCCCTAGGAAGTTTAACAGCAGTAATTCTTGTTGTTCTAAATAGAAAAAGGTTAAATTTTATAAAATAATTTTAATATTTTTGATAAATAGCTATATTAGCAACTCAATTAACGAATTATGGAACCAAAAAAGAACTTGAATGTTGACCCTAAACGAAATAGTGCACTCTATTTTCAACTTGGATTGGCAGCTATTGTGATACTTTCTTATATTGCAATAGAATTAAAAACATATGAAAAAGACTTGTCCGGTCTCACTAAAGCTGTCGATAATAGCTTTTTAGATGAAGATGTGCCGGTAACAATGCAATTAAATACACCACCACCACCGCCACCACCGCCACCAGCTGCTCCTGAGATTATCAAGATTGTAGAAGATAAAAAGGAAATCAAAGAAGTTGAAATTCAATCTACTGAAACAAACCAAAAAGAAGAAGTTGTTAAAGCTGAAAAAGTGGTTGTAGCTGAGGTAGAAGAGCCAGAAGTAGATGTGCCATTCGCAATTATTGAAGATGTGCCTTTGTTTCCTGGTTGTGAAAGCGTTGCAAAAGACAAAAGAAAAGAATGTTTTCAAGAAAAAATTCAAGCTCATATTAAGAAAAACTTTAGTTATCCGGATGCTGCTGTAGATGCAGGTCACCAAGGAAAAGTATTTGTTAGTTTCATTATCGAAAAAGATGGAAGCGTTTCTATTGCAAACATGAGAGCACCTTATCCTACTTTAGAAAAAGAGGCAAGAAGAATTATGACTAAATTACCTAAAATGATTCCGGGTAAACAAAGAGGAAAACCGGTTAGAATGACAATGAGTATTCCAATTACTTTTAAATTAGATCAATAATTTTTTTGAATAGTATATTATAATCCGCTCAATTTGAGCGGATTGTTTTTTTTGGCATAACTTTTGGTTTCTGTTTTTTATAACTAATCCATAGAAACCATGAGAAACTTAGATGATTACCCAAATGTAAAGCACAATGGAAAAATTTATTTCCAACTTGGACTTTTAGCAAGTTTAATTGCTGTTTATTTTATTATTGAATTAGAAACTCCGGTTACTGAAACGAAGCCTTTTGATAGAAAAAAAGTAATTGAAATTTCTGAAAAACCTTTTAATGGAGTTTTTAAAATAGAAAAAGCTCCGCAAAAAGAAATTGCTAAGGTAGAAACAAAACCAATTTCACAAAAACCAATAGTAAATCAATTTAAACCAATTGATAATAGTAGCCCTGAGCCTGAAAATGTTGAAACAACATCTCCTGATGATACACCTGTGGAGAATCTTACCCCAACAGAAACACCAACAACTTCAACACCAGCGGATATTCCAGTGCCAAAGAAAAGTTCTTATGAAGGATATGAACTAGATGAATTGCCTACTTTTTTGGCTTGTTCCGGTTTAAAAGGCGATGCTCAAAAAGCTTGTTTTAACGAACAAATGAAAAAGTATCTGCAAAAAAATCTAAATTATCCTGCAAGAGCAAGAGAAAATGAAACACAAGGATCGGTTTTGGTAGAGTTTATAATTAATTCTAATGGCAAAGTTTCAAATGTTAAACCTGCAAATGCGAATAAATTCAATGACAAAGATTTAGAAAATGAAGCTCTACGAGTAGTTAGCAAATTACCAAATTTAAAACCTGGAATTTTTAAAGGAGAGCCTGTAAATGTGCGTTATAGAATTCCAATTACATTCAAATTAAATAAATAAAATATTTATACATAAAATGTATCCCACTTCGGTGGGATTTTTTATTTTTACGCAATGGATATCAAACAATTTTTAGACTCAACTTATTTAAAAACAGCTGAACAAGCCGGATTGTCTTTTGAGGAAAATAAAAAAGTAGTGCAAGGTTTCATTTCAGAAGCCATTCAAGAACACTTTAAGCTCATTATGATTAGACCGGATATGGTTGCATTGGCAAAAAAAATGATTTCAACAGCCAAATCAAAAGTGTTGATAGGAACTGTTATTGGTTTTCATGAAGGTACTGCAACAACAGAAGAAAAACTTTCTGAAGCAACTAAAGCTATCGAAGATGGAGCAGATGATCTGGATTTTGTTTGCAATTATGAATTGTTTAAAACCGGTCAAATCAATCAAGTAAAAGAGGAAGTTTTAAAATGCACACAACTCGGATTATCTCATAACAAAACCGTAAAATGGATTATTGAAGTGGCTGCATTAACAGATCAACAAATAGTTCAACTTTCGGCATTAATAAAAAATGTTGTAATCGCAAATTTTAAAGAAGACAGTTATTCATCTGTTTTTGTAAAATCGTCTACGGGATTCTTTAAAACACAAGATAATAAACCCAATGGAGCAACAGTTCCAACCATAATAATGATGTTAGAAAATAGTTCTCCGTTACCAGTAAAAGCTGCAGGTGGAGTTCGAACGTATCAAGAGGCAATCGAAATGATTAATCTTGGAGTAAAAAGAATCGGAACTTCTTCAGCAAAAGCAATTGTAGCTGGATTGGTTGCAGATGGTAATTATTAATTATGACTCAAATGAAAAAATATATTCTTCTTTTAACTGTTGTGTTTTCAAATTTTTTGTGGTCTCAAGACAAAAAAGCAGAACAGTTTCCGGTTTTTCCAAATTGCGAAAATAGATTCAATGAAGAGTTAGAGAAGTGCTTTTATGATGAAGTGCAACAAAAGGTTTTTACAAACTTTAAAGTTCCACAAAGTGTGACAGATAATAATTTTAAAGGTAGTTTTACTGTTCTTTTTGAAGTAAATCAGGAAGGAAAATTCATTATGCGATATTCTGATGCCACTTATCCTGAGCTAAGCGAAGAAATTAAACGTGTTTTTAGTGAAATGGATTCTATTGGTCCACCAACGTATGCAGGAAATCCAACGTATTCAAGATATTCTATTCGCATCAATATTCCGCTGCAAGATCCTGTGCAGGCAAAATTAGCTAAAGAAGAAGCCGCTAAAAAAAGTGCTTCCGAATTTAAAGTCAATAAAAATGAATTAGATGAATATGACAACATTAAATATGAGAAATTTTCGAATCCTCAGTTTCAAAGTCATTTAAATATTCCTTTTTCCCACAGTAATTATGCTCAATTTGATGCGGCCTTAAATCAAGTGGGCTCAAATAATCACACAGCTTCCAAACCATATACGTATTCCGAAGTAAATAAATATTATAATTTGGAAGAAGCCAATCAAAAAGTAATGAAAAATAAAACCGGTTGGTGGGGAAGAAAATTTTGGAACGAAAATTTAGTTGCCATTCAAGGAAAAGACTATTGGTTTACAATGAATCCGATTTTAGATTTAAGAGTTGGAAAAAGCAGTCCAAGTGAAGCAAGTTACACGTATCAAAACACTAGAGGACTTCAAATCCAAGGTGGTTTAGGAAAGCAATTGAATTTTACAACTTCCATATATGAAAGCCAAGGAAGATTTGCAGATTATTACAACCAATATGCCGAAAGTATTGCTCCTTCGGGAGGAAATCCAGCCGTAATTCCTGGAGTCGGGATTGCCAAAAGATTCAAAGATGATGCGTATGATTTTCCGTTATCGGAAGCAAATTTAACCTATACACCAAGTGATTTTATTAACCTTCAATTAGGTTATGGAAGAAATTTTATTGGTGATGGGTATCGTTCGCTTTTAACCAGTGATGGAGCTAGTCCGTATCCGTATTTCAAAATCAACACCACTTTTTGGAAAATAAAATATACTAATACCTATATGTGGTTAAAAGATATTCGTCCGGAAGCAACTGTTGACGGAACCTATGCAACCAAATATATGGCCAATCATTATTTAAGTTGGAATGCATCCAAACGATTAAATATTGGTTTTTTTGAATCTGTAATTTGGACAAATGATAATGATAGAGGTTTCGATTTTAGTTTTGTAAATCCAATAATTTTTTACAGAACAGTTGAATTTAATTCTTCATCCAGAACCGGAAATGCTCTTTTGGGATTAACCGCAAAATATAAATGGAGCAATCAAGTTGGTTTGTATGGTCAATTTTTAATTGATGAATTTTCATTAGCCGATGTTAAAGAAGCTAATCAAAGTTGGAAAAATAAATTTGGCTATCAAGTAGGGGCAAAATATTACAATGCTTTTAATGTAGAAAATCTTTTGTTGCAAGTAGAATATAATCACATCAGACCTTATGTTTATTCACATAGCACGCCAATAACCAACTACGGACATAATAATCAAAGTTTAGGACATCAATGGGGAGGAAATGCCAGAGAAGTCGTAGCTATTGCCCGTTATTTTAAAGGAAGATGGTTTGGCGATGCAAAATTGACTTACGGTGTTCGTGGTTTAGATTTTGACACAGCAGAAAATTCTTTGAATTATGGAGGAAACATTTACAAAGATTATGATGATCAAAGACCTTTTGATACCGGTGTAAGCATTGGTCAAGGAAATAAAACCACAATCATGATTGCCGATTTGCAAGCGGGTTACTTAGTAAATCCTGCTTCAAACCTAAAAGTTTTTGCCAATTTGATTTACAGAAGTTTTGATCCAACACAAAATACACTAACCACTTTTAAACAAGATACAACATGGTTTTCTCTTGGATTAAGAGCCGATTTGTTTAATTGGTATTTTGATTATTAAAATTTGAAAAACCACGAATTCACAAATATAATTTTGACTTTTTAATGGTTAATAAGCTCATTTTGTATGAAAATTCTAATAAAATTGAATCGCTTTTCGTTTTAATAGGTGAATTCGTGGTTTAAAAAAAGTCTTAATTTCTTTCTTATATATTTAACACCAATTTTCTAATTTGTTCAATTCTTTTTAAAGTTTCTAATTTGTATCTTTGCCGAAGTTTACAAACAATGAAACAAGTCTTGAACGCAACCCACAATTCGTTTACAATTCAATCTCTTTATTTTGATTTTAAGCAAATCACTAAAGCAGGGTTGTCTATAAGCGTTGTTTTTTCTTCAATAGCAGGTTATTTTTTAGGAATTTTAGATATTTCAACCTTTAGTTGGACAACATTGTTAATGCTTTCACTTGGTGGATATTGCATGGTTGGAGCTTCCAATGCATTTAACCAAATCATTGAAAAAGATTTAGACGGTTTGATGGACAGGACTAAAAACCGACCAATTGCCGCCGGAAGAATGTCGGTAAACACAGCGTTTATTTTGGCTTCTGTTCTAACCTTAATTGGACTTATAATTTTATATTTAATAAACCCTAAAACAGCGATGTTTGGGGCAATTTCAATATTTTTATATACAAGTGTTTACACGCCATTAAAAACCCTGACGCCGCTTTCTGTTTTTGTGGGAGCCATTCCGGGAGCCATTCCGTTTATGTTAGGATGGGTAGCCGCAACGGATGATTTTAGCTTGGAAGCAGGAACGTTATTTTTAATTCAATTCTTTTGGCAATTTCCACATTTTTGGGCAATTGGATGGTTTTTGTATGATGATTACAAAAAAGCTGGTTTTTTTATGCTTCCAACAGGAGAAAAAGACAAAGGAACAGCCTTGCAAATTATTTTGTATACTATTTGGTTGATTATTGCTTCGTTGTTGCCGGCAATTTTTCCGTACATCGGAATAGTAGGAAGTCGATTATATTTAACGCCGGTTTCGGCAATTGTTGTATTTTTGCTCGGAATTTGGATGTTGTATTCCGCATTTGAATTGTATAAAAAACGCGACAGCAAAGCTGCCAGAAAATTAATGTTGATTAGTGTGAGCTATATAACCCTTCTTCAGTTGGTTTATATTGCAGATAAATTTTTACGATAATTATGGAAATGACCGTTCAAGAGCACGAAAATAGAAAAGGACAATCGTATAAATTGTTGCTTTGGTTTGCTATGATTAGTATGGTAATGATGTTTGCCGGATTAACCAGTGCATACATCGTGAGTACATCGAGAAAAGATTGGCTTAAAGATTTTGAATTGCCACAGGCATTTATCATCAGTACAATCATAATTATAATTAGTAGCTTAACGTTTCATTTGGCATTAACTACAATTAGAAAAAATGATCGAAGCAAAACATCATTATGGTTGCTGGTCACTTTAGCATTGGGAATATTGTTTGTAATCTTCCAATTTATAGGATTTGGAAAGATAATCGAAATGGGCTATTTTTTTACAGGGAGCGAAAGTACAGTAAATACATCTTTTCTTTATATTATTGCTATTCTGCACATGGCACACCTTTTTGGAGGGCTAATAGCACTTTTAATTATAATTTATAATCATTTTAAACAAAAATACAATTCAACTCAAACCCTTGGAATTGAGCTAGGTGCAATGTTTTGGCATTTTCTTGATATATTATGGATTTTGTTGTTTTTATTTTTCTATTTTTACTAATAGAAAAAAAATGTAAATTTGGGAACTTTTTAACTAATAACTAAATATGGGAGCGACAGTTACTACAACTGAAGAAAAAATCTGGGACGGCGGAAACGAGCCAATGGGAGCTAGCTATGGCAAAATGATGATGTGGTTTTTCATTTTATCAGATGCTTTAACCTTTACAGGGTTCTTGGCAGCTTATGGCTTTTCTCGATACAAATTTGCCGATAGTTGGCCAATTGCCGATGAAGTGTTTAATCACTTTCCTTTTTTGCACGGTCATGATTTGCCAATGCTTTATGTGGCGTTGATGACGTTTATCTTGATTTTCTCATCTGTAACGATGGTGCTTGCCGTAGATGCAGGTCATCACATGAAAAAATCGAAAGTAGCTTTTTATATGTTTTTAACCGTTATTGGCGGATTGATCTTCGTTGGATCACAAGCTTGGGAATGGAAAAACTTTATTAAAGGTGAATATGGTGCAATTGAAACAAAAGGAGGAAGTATTATTCAATTTGTTGATGCAGAAGGGAAAAGATTTAAAGTATCTGATTTAGCTGTTACTTTACCAAAAGATCGTGTGCAACATGAACGTAAAAACGGTATTTGGTTTACAAGTGAAGCTACTTTGCCGGATTATTCTGTTGCAGAAGTAATAGAAGGTTTTAAAGCCAACCCAAACATTTATGTTAGAACTCAAGAAACTTATTTTGATAAGAACGATAAAAAAGGTGTTCATCCAACTTTAAATAAAGAAAAACATAAAACCATTTTAACCAGAGAAGAATCATTAGCTCGTTTAAACGATGCGGTTCAAGTTGTTCAAGGAGCAAGTTTGGTTAGAAATGAATACGGAAGCAAACAGTTTGCTAATTTCTTCTTCTTTATTACAGGTTTCCACGGATTCCACGTGTTTTCAGGTGTAGTAATTAACTTTATCATTTTCTTAAATGTTATTTTAGGAACATATGAAAAAAGAGGAAGCTATGAAATGGTAGAAAAGGTTGGATTATATTGGCACTTTGTAGATTTAGTTTGGGTATTTGTATTTACCTTCTTCTACTTAGTATAATTTTAAAAAAGCATTATAAAAATGGCACACGAACATAACTTAGCAATTTTTAGAGGAAGACTTAAATTCAAGTCGAATGAACAAAAAATTTGGGGTGTACTGATTTTACTTTCTATCATTACAGGTGTAGAAGTAGTATTAGGTATCTATAAGCCAGTAGGTTTAATGACTCCTTGGATAACTCCTTTTGAAGGCGGTTTGGGAGCAACATTAATGAATATTATTTTATCCCCTTTTATCTTTTTAATTCCTTTAAACTTTATTTTCTTGGTTTTAACTATTGTAAAAGCTTATTACATTACGTGGGATTTTATGCACATGAGAGATGAAAAAGCAAGTTTAAGAAGAGCGGTAGTTTGGACATTTATTTTCCTTGCTCTTTATATCGCTTTGATCTTTTTGTTAGAAGGAGATTATATTTATGAAGTTTATAGAAATTCCATGATTAAATGGAATTTTTAACACCATATTAGTTAAATAAAAAGGTACGCATTGCGTACCTTTTTTTATTTTTGCACTAAATAAAATGCAATTGAAATGAAAAAGAATATCGTTCTGTTTTCTTTGTTTATACTTCCCATCGTGGCATATCTTTTCTTTGCTTCCGGAGTGCATAATTTCACTCATTTACCAACCGTGACAAAGTCTATTCCTGATCTAAATAATTTTAAGAACGCCAATGGAGAACAATTTTCACTAAATGAAAAAATAACTGTTTTGGTTTTTCCTGGAACAGAAATTTTATACAATAAAGGTGATGCTTTTAACCTGAACCAGAAGATTTATGAAAAGGTGATGGGTTTCAAAGATTTTCAATTAGTTTGTATTGCTCCTGCAGGAACAGAAGAACAAACAATCGAATTAAAAGAAGAATTAGGCCGGATTTCGGACATGTCCAAATGGAATTATGTTTTTGCTTCTCCCGAAGAAATAAAAAGTTATTATAATCAGTTAAATTTAATCGGTCAATTAGATGAGAATTTAAGAACTCCTAATGTTTTTATCATCGATAAAGAAAGAAACCTAAGAGGAAGAAAAGGGAAAAATAAAAAAGGGGAACCGGAATATAAAGAAGGTTATAATTCCATTTCAGCAGCAGATTTGCACAATGAAATGGGTGATGACATCAAAATTATTTTAGCAGAATACCGTTTGGCATTAAAGAAAAATAGTGCCGACAGAAAAAAATAATAGCATGAAAAATAAATCTTATATCGGAATATCATTTATCATATTGGTTTTTGGAATCATTTTTATTCCTAAAATCATCAGTAGAATTAAAAATGATGATGTTACAAAAATCGATCGATTGAATACACCGGGACAAAGTGAAACATCGGAAGATTTATTGACGAAAATTGGCAAAGCTCCAAAATTTAGCTTAACAAATCAAAACGGTGAAACCATTACCAATAAAAATTATGAGGGTAAAGTTTATCTGGTTGAATTCTTTTTTTCCACCTGTCCAACTATTTGCCCAATAATGAATAAAAATATGGTGGAGTTGCAAAATCATTTTGAAAAAAATCAAAACGATTTCGGAATTGTTTCTATCACCATTAATCCTGCTAATGACACATCTGAAGTTTTAAAAAAACACGCCGAGCATTTAGGTGTGAAAAATCCAAATTGGAACTTTCTTACTGGTGATAAAGACTATATTTATGATTTGGCTAACAAAGGATTTAGTATTTTTGCCGGAGAAAATAAAGAAAGTGATGGTGGTTTTGAGCATTCCGGATTATTTGCCCTAATTGATAAAAACGGTAACATTAGAAGTCGAAAAGACGATTTTGGAAACCCAATAGTTTACTATGACGGAATTGAAGCAACCGGAATTCAAGCCCTAAAACAAGACATTAAAGTACTTTTAGAAGAAAAATAACATGGAAGAGAATAATTTAGACGAGAAATATTCAGTTGAAAAAAAGTTCAATGCATTAATTATAACCCTTTCTATTGCTGTTCCGGTTTTAGTGGCCATTTTATTCAAAGTAAAATTAAAAGATTACGGAATAGATGTTGAGCCATTAACCTTTTTACCTCCAATTTATGCATTCATCAACGGTATTACTGCCATGTTGTTGATTTTAGGTGTTTATGCAATTAAAAACGGCAATAAAAAAATGCATCAAAATCTGATGCAAAGTGCCATTGCTTGTTCTGTGGTGTTTTTAGTGATGTATGTAGCCTATCATATGACTACTGATAGCACACCTTTTGGCGGAGTTGGAGCAATTCGTTATGTTTATTTCTTTATTCTTATTTCACATATCTTGCTTTCTATAGCTGTAATTCCGTTGGTATTGATAACCTATGTTAAAGCCTTGGCAGAACGATTTGATAAACACAAAAAAATCGCTAAAATCACGTTCCCAATTTGGTTATATGTTGCAATTACGGGCGTGATTGTTTATTTAATGATTGCACCGTATTATGTTTACTAAGTTTTTAAAATATTCGATAATTGCATTCATTTTTCTAATCGGATTTTCCTCTTCTGCTCAATGTGCCATGTGCCGAGCTGCCTTGGAAAGTGAAGGCGATAGTTCTAAAGCTGAAGCCATTAATGACGGAATCGTCTATCTCATGGCTTTTCCTTACATCATGGTGGCCATTGTTTTTTATGTAGTGTATCGTATGAAATTTAAAAAGAAGCCTGCCTCAGAAGTATCTTCTTGATTATTCAATTCCATCAATTTTTACATCCACTTTTCCGCTTCCTTTAATAAATGCTAAGATGGCTTTGTTGGTTAATTGAATTTTTTGAAACTCAAAGTCATCCAATTTTCCATTCACAAAAACACCTTTCATTGGCGAGTAGTTTTGAAGATATTGCATCACATTGGCTTTTCCTTCATCCAAATTAGGTTTGATAGAATAACGACAACTTTCCTGAATTTTTCTCAAAACATAACCTTGAGCTAACCAATTGGCAGATCGAACTAAGAAACTTTTTGTATTCAACACATAATCTAATTGGTCAAAATAAATTTCCTTAGTTTCTTCATTATATTGAGGGAAACCAGCTAAATATACTGTTCCGTTGATGCTTCCAAGCATATCCAAAGCGATTATCATTTTACCATCTCTATGCCAAAGATCAACTTTTGTAACTTTTACTTTTTGCTTTCCATCACCAAATTCTTGACCTTGAAAATTCTGAGTCATAATTCTGGAAGCGTCAGCATAAGTTGAAACGGCAATAATATTAGCAGAAATATGATCCGGCATTTTAGTAACCGGTTTTAGTACAATTTTATTTTTATCAAATTTTTTCTCGGGAGTTTTTCCAACAATTGTTTCCATAGAACATTTTAAACCCATTTCTAATTTGATTTCTTTTTTTTGTAAAACGGCATCAGTAGCATATAATTCTATCGGAACAATTCTAAGCCAACTGGCATATTGTTCACTCATTTCGAAAGGAGTCGCAATTTTATCTAATGCATCTAAAACTTGTGGTTTAAAATTCAACGATTCTTTAATCGAATCGTCAATGCTTTTTTCAATTTTCGATTTAAAAAGCCGCACTGCCGGATTGATGAGATAAGTAATCGGAATGTTTTTCCCAGCAATAACTACAGAAGGACTTTCTGTCCAATCTAATGATTTTATCTTTGTACTTGTGTTTAGTTGCCAATTCGTTAAACCAACATCGCTAATTAACGTTACAACACCATTGAGGTTGAACTCTTTTGTGTCATAAAGGCTAATGCCCATTTTTTCAAATCCATAACGGTATTTTCCATTTACTTTTAAGGGCAAAGTGGTTACTATTTTGGTCACATTTCCTTCTTTTTGAGTTTCAATTTTTATAGGAGCTTGTTTCCAAACTTTTAATTCTAAATCATCATCTTTCAGAATGGTATCGTTGTAAATTAAACCATTCAATAATTTGTTAGTTTGATTTTCAATGTCTTTAAGTTGAATAGTAACCGGAAGATTAATGAACGAAGTCGTTGTTTCATATTCAACTGGATCAGCATTATCGGGTTCAGGTTTGATAAGGTCTAACTTTTTTGCTGTTGAACAGGAAGATAAAATAATAATAAGTACAAAAAGCACTATCGGAATTAGGAGATATTTCATTTTTCAACTTTCATTTGAGAGTGTAAATGTAATTTATTTTCAGATTTTTTCATTTTGTTGTAACACAAAAATAATTTATGCGTCCTATGGGTATAAAATTCTAATGAATTAAATTTGTATTCTAATGCAGCAACTATTTCAAAAATTTATAATGAAAAGTTCGACAATAAAAAAAGTGGTTTGGTTTTGGATAATTTTATTCGGAATTACATCCCATTCCCAATCAAAAAAGTGGACATTGGAAGAGTGCGTGAATCATGCACTTGAAAATAATATTTCCATCAAAAACACAGCACTCGATAAAGAGTTGGCCGACATTGAACGAAGCACAGCAATAGGAAGTTTTCTGCCTTCAGCCAATGCAACAGCATCTCATTCTTGGAATATCGGTTTAAACCAGAATATTACAACAGGTTTGTTAGAAAATCAAACCACGCAGTTTACATCTGCCGGGGTTAATGTTGGGGTTGATATTTATAACGGACTTCAAAATCAGTACCGTCTTCGCAGAGCGAGTTTATCTCAAATTGCAAGTCAGTATCAGTTAACAAAAATGCAAGAAGATATTGCTTTGAATGTAGCGAATGCCTTTTTGCAGATTTTGTTCAACAAAGAAAATTTAAAAGTTCAAAATGAACAATTGCTCAATAATCAACGACAAATGGAACGTTCTGAGCAATTGTTAGAAGCTGGCGTTATTCCCAGAGGAGATTTGATGGATATAAAAGCCACTGTTGCAACCAGTCAACAAATGGTTATTAATGCAGAAAATGTATTGTTGATTTCAAAATTAAGTCTTGCTCAACTTTTGCAGTTGGAAGATTTTAAAGATTTTGATATCATAGACAGAGAATATGAAGCAACCGAAAGCCCGTTATTGCTTCAAACTCCGGAAGCAATTTATCAAAAAGCAAAAGAAACAAGAACAGAACTTAAAATTGCTCAGACTAATTTAGAAATTGCAGAAAAAGATGTTTCTATTGCCAGAGGAGCTTATCAACCAAGATTACAAGGGTTTTATAGTTTTAGCACTAGAGCTTCTAATTTAGATCGAGTTACAGGAATTGAGTTAGATCCAACCAATCCAACTTCGGTAATTGGTGTGGTGGAAGGAACAAATCAAAATGTTTTGCAACCTAATTTTAATGCAATTTTAGGAAATCCTTCTCCAATTTTTAATCAATTTGATGATAATAAAGGACAAAATTTTGGCGTGCAATTAACCATTCCTATTTTTAACGGATTTTCAACTCGAAACAATGTACAACGCTCAAAAGTAGCTTTGGAAAGAACCAAAATTGCCTATGAGCAAGAAGAGTTAACGTTAGAAAGAAATGTTTACACCGCATTTACCGATGTAAAAGGAGCGTTGAAATCATACGAAGCAGCAGTTACAACAGTTGAAGCCAGACAAGAAGCCTATAATTATGCCAAAGAACGTTTTGATGTTGGTTTAATGAATGCTTTCGATTTTAATCAATCACAAACATTGTTAGTCAATGCTCAGTCAGAGGTTTTAAGAACAAAATATGACTACATCTTTAGAACCAAAATATTAGAATTTTATTTCGGAATCCCAATTATTCAAAAACCATAATTATGTCAAAAAAAGTAATATATACCTTTTTAGGAATCGCAGTAGGATTGATTATTCTGTTAATAGTATTATCAAAAACAGGTGTAATCGGCAATAAAAATAAAGGAAAAGAAGTTGAAATAGCCGCTGTTAATGAAATTACAATCATAGAAACCGTTTCGGCTACAGGAAAAATTCAACCGGAAACAGAAATTAAAATATCCTCTGAAGTTTCCGGAGAAATTATCGAATTGCCAATCAAAGAAGGTCAATTAGTTAAAAAAGGTGATTTGTTAGTTAGAATAAATCCTGATTTATATACATCAAGTTTAAATCGATCTGTAGCTGGCTTATCGAACACAAAAGCAGGCTTGAGCCAGGCTGATGCAACATTTAAAGAAGCACAAGCAAATTACAACCGAAACAAAACTCTTTTTGACAAGGGAATTATTTCAAAATCTGAATGGGATAGAGTAGTAGCTACTTTTGAAGGTGCACAAGCCGCGAAACAAGCTGCCTATTATGGCGTTCAAAGTGCCGCAGCAACCGTTACCGAAGCAAAAGACAACTTGGGAAGAACAACCATTTATGCTCCGGCTGATGGAACTGTATCGTTACTTTCAGTAGAATTAGGAGAACGTGTTTTAGGTACGCAACAAATGACCGGTACAGAGATTTTGCGTGTTGCCAATTTGAATAATATGGAAGTTGAAGTAGATGTAAATGAAAATGATATCGTTAAAATAAACATTGGCGATTCTACAAACATTGAAGTGGATGCCTATTTGAAAAAAGAATTCAAAGGAATAGTAACCAGCATTTCAAACTCAGCAAGTAATGCTGTTACTGCAGATCAGGTAACAAATTTTAAAGTTAAAGTTAGAATTTTAAAAGAATCATATATGGATTTGGTGGAAGGGAAACCGGAAAGTTATTCTCCATTCAGACCCGGAATGACAGCAACGGTTGATATTATCACCAAAAGAAAAGAAAAAGTAATTGCTGTTCCAATTAGTGCTGTGGTAATGAAATCAGACACATTGAGTTCAAACAAAGTTGATGTTAAATCAGAAGAAGGTGAAAATGCAGAAGCCGTAGTTCAAAAAACAGACAAAAAATTAGAATGTGTTTTTGTTAAAGTTGGCGATAAAGCTAAAATCAGAATTATAAAAACCGGAATTCAAGACGATTCTAATATTGAAGTAATTCAAGGTTTGAAAAAAGGTGATGTTGTAATTGTTGGACCTTATACAACCGTTACCAAAGATTTAAACTCCGGAGATTTTGTTTTTATTAAAACGGAAGAAGAAAAAGCTAAGGAAATCAAAAAATAACGTTGTTATTAAAAATTCAAAAGGAAATTAGATTAAAAATTTAGTTTCCTTTTTTTATGTCTTATTTTTGCATCTTCAATCACAATTATGGCATATATACTTAACATAGAAACATCCACCAAAAATTGTTCAGTTGCTTTAGCAAAAAACGGGGAAATCATTGTTTGCAGAGAAATAGCAGAAATGGGGTATTCGCATGCAGAAAAGTTGCATGTTTTTATTGAAGAAATTTTAATAGAAGCCAATTTGAAATTCTCAGATTTAAAAGCCGTGGCTGTAAGTCAAGGTCCGGGTTCCTATACCGGCTTGCGAATTGGTGTTTCTGCAGCAAAAGGATTGTGTTATGCGTTAGAAATTCCTTTGATTGCTGTTGATACTTTGGAAGTTTTAGCTTCTCAAATAGCAATTGAAGAAGGAGTGATTGTTCCTATGATTGATGCCAGACGAATGGAAGTTTATTCGGCTATATTCGATAAAAATCATCAAAAAATTAGAGAGACAAAAGCTGAGATTCTTACTGAAGAATCATTTTCAGATTTAAATCAAACAGTTTATTTTGTTGGAGATAGTTCGCAAAAAGCTAAAACAATTCTGAAAAAAGAAAATTTTATTTTTTTAGATGATGTAATATATCCCTCTGCAAAACAAATGACTAAAAAAAGCTACACTTTATTCACGAATAATCGCTTTGAAGATGTAGCTTATTTTGAACCTTTTTATTTAAAAGATTTTATGATTTCTTAGATTTTAATTCTTTGATATGAAAATCAAGCTGTGGAAATGGAATTTCAATCTCGTTTTCATCAAATTTATGTTTGATTTGCTCTAAAATATCAGAACGCATCATAAAAAAATCTTCCAAATTTGCCCAAGGTCTAATTGCTAAATTAATGGAACTATCTGCTAAACTATCAACTAAAACTACCGGAGCTGGGTCTTTTAAAACTGCAGGATGATTTTCCATCACTTCCATCGCAATTTGTTTCGCCTTTTTAATATCAGAACCATAACTAATGCCAATTACTAAATTGGCTCTTCGAGTTGTGGCATAAGAATAATTTATAATATTACCGTTTGATAATGACCCATTTGGGACAAAAATAACTTGATTGTCAACCGTTGCTAGTTGAGTTACAAAAATTTGAATCTGTTTTACAGTTCCTGAAACGCCTTGAGCTTCAATAAAATCACCAACTTTAAATGGTTTGAACATAATAATTAAAACACCACCAGCAAAGTTGGATAGCGAACCCTGTAAAGATAAACCAACGGCAAGTCCTGCGGCACCAATAATCGCTACAAATGAAGAATTTTCAACGCCAAGTCTTGATATAACCGTTACAAAAAGTAAAATTTTTAATGTCCAAATTAAAATATCGGCTAAAAATTTTGACAAAGTAGGTTCCATTTCCCGTTTGGTCATTATTCTAACGATTAACTTTTTAATTAATCGAATGGCTGTCCAACCAATAACTAGAATTATAGTAGCAGAAATCAATCTGGGCGAATATTCCATCAAAACTTTGGTGAAATAGTCCCAATATTTTGTTACATAATCTGTATTTACAACAATTAAATCCATAAAAAAAACTCTCAAATCATTTAGTGATTTAAGAGTTGCAAAGGTATATTTTTTAATAAAGTAATCCTTTTAAAGAAAACTTAAAATTTAGTCAGCATTTTCATCTGATGCTTTTTTGATTTCCTCTACTTTTTCATCTAAATCTCCCGAAAGTTCTTCTGCTTTTTCTTCAACAGTTTCAACAACTTCTTCTGCTTTTTCGGTTGCAACAGCAGCAGTTTCAACTGTTTTTTCTTTTACTTCTTCAGCAGTTTCTTCTACTTTCTCAGCAAAATTCGAAGTTGCTTCTTTTGTTTCTTCTTTGGCAGAGGAAGTAAATGAACTTACTTTTTCTTTAACATCATCCACAACATTTTCAATTGCATCGCCTGCTTTTTCGGCATATTCAGAAACGGTTTCTTTTGCTTTTTCGGCAAAATCTTCTACTTTTTCTTTTACTTCAGGATACGATTCCTTTACGTTTTCAACTGCTTTTTCTACATAATCTTCTGCTTTTGCAGCATATTCTGTAGCTTTTTCTTTTGCCTGATCTAAAACAATTTCTGCTTTATCGGCAACTTCTGATGCGGTTTCTTTGGCCGAACCGAACAAATTTTTAAAAAAACTTCCTAGTCCCATGGTGTTTATTGTTTAAATTGAGTGCCAAATCTACTAATTTTTGCTAACTTTTTTATAATTAGTAATTTAAATCTTTGTAAACTTCAGAGATATTATTTTTTGGTGCTAAACACATTTTATTTTGACAAAGATAAAAGAGCGTTTTGTTTTCTAAAAGGCGGTTTTTTAAAAAGGGTAAATCTGATTTTTTTTCACTTCCTGAAAGCACTATCGAAGGAAAATAATTTTGATTGATTTCTTTCAAATGAACCAAACTCGCTTCTCCGCAAATTGCCAATTCCTTCTGATAATCCGAAAAATGCAAAGCTGCTATCAACCAATGTGAAAAAGCTGAAGGATAATCAATCGATGGGATAATTTGAGAAACCATTTGACGTGAAATTTCCTCGTAGTGCGAATTTTCAAAATAAACACTGAGTTTAAATAAATTGCTCGCCATAACCGAATTGGAAGCCGGAATCACATTGTCTTCAATTTCAAAATGACTCGAAATCAGAGCTTCATCCAAATCAGAAGTAAAACGAAATAATTGCTTTTTCTCATCATAAAAATGATCCAAACAATAATTAATCAAATTTTTACTGTGCAAAAGCCAATTTTCATCAAAAGTAACTTCGTAAAGAGATATAAAACCATCAATCACAAAAGCATAATCTTCTAAAAATCCATTGATAGAGGTTTTTTCATTTTTGTAAATGTGCATCAAATTTCCGTCGGGAGACCAAATTTTATTTGCAATAAAATGAGCATTTTTTAAAGCTATATTCAAATGATTTTCATCTCCTAATGCTTTAAAACTATCTACAAAACCTTTTAATAAAATGGCATTCCAAGACGTGATGCATTTGTCATCCAAGCGAGGTTTTGGTCTTTTTTCTCTTGTTTTGTATAGAATTTGTTCCCAGTTTTTCTTTTTCAGTCGAAGTTCATCAATTGAAAAAGAATTCTTTTTTGAAATTTCTTCTAAACTTTCCTTTTGAATTAAAACATAATTTCCGTGTTCCCAATGTCCAAATTCATTTATGTTAAAAACATCTGAGAACAATTCGAAATCATCTAGAATTAGATTTTTTAATTCGTCAATCGTCCAAACATAAAAAGCACCTTCTTCCAAATGATTTTCTACAGTTAAACTATCGGCATCCAATGCGGAAAAGAATGCTCTTTCATTTGTTAACCATTCTTTTTCTATGAAAGCGGTAGTTTTTTCAATGATTTCTTTGTAAAGTTCATTTTTTGTCAATTTGTAAGCATTCGCATAAAGCGATAACAATTGGCCATTGTCATAAGCCATTTTTTCAAAATGAGGAACGTGCCATTTTACATCAACTGAATAACGTGAAAAACCACCATCAACCGTGTCAAAAATTCCGCCATAAGCCATTTTAGTTAATGTTAAATCGACATATTCTACTAGTTTTTCATTTTTAGTCAAATAACCATACTGCAACAAAAATTGATAATTCGTTGGCATCATAAATTTTGGAGCACGAGAATAGCCACCAAATTCCCAATCGAAACTTTTTTGCCATTTTGCTAAGAAATTATCTAAAATAGTGATGTCAAATTCAGTTGATTTTTCTTCAGTTAAACCTAACGTTTCAATTCCTTCATGCAATTTTTCGGCATATTCAACCAGTTTTTCGGGTTGTGATTGATACAGTTCTTGCAACTGTTCCAAGGTATTAATCCAATCATTTTTTCTGAAATAAGTGCCACCCCAAACCGGTTTTCCATCCGGAAGACAAACCACGTTGAGCGGCCAACCACCTCTTCCGGTCATTAATTGAACGGCTTTCATATAAATTGCATCCACATCAGGACGTTCTTCGCGATCTACTTTAATGTTTGTAAAATGTTGGTTCATTGTTTTTGCCACTTCTTCTTTTTCAAAACTTTCGTGTTCCATCACGTGGCACCAATGACAAGCAGAATATCCAATGCTGATTAAAATGAGTTTCTGATTTTCTTTTGCAGAGGTTAATGTTTGTGCATTCCAAGCTTTCCAATTCACCGGATTATTGGCGTGCTGAAGTAAGTAGGGGCTAGTTTCTAATTTTAGTTCATTCATAAGTATAAAAAAAAGCGTTCCTTTTGAGAACGCTTAAAATTACGATTTTAATTGATTATTCTAATTCAAAAGTGATTTTTAAATTCACTCTAAACTCTGAAACCTGACCGTCTTTAACAGCCGCACTTTGATCTTGAACATAAACAGAGCGAATGTTTTTTAATGATTTTGCCGCTTGAGCAACTGCTTTGCGTGTAGCATCCTCCCAGCTAACTTCTGAGCTGGAAAGGACTTCAATAACTTTTAATATTGCCATAATGATATAATTTAAGAATTAAAGGTAATGATTTTTGGTAAAATCTCAAAAAAATATATCTTAAATTGATAACATTCGCTTAACATTAGATTGAAATAGTTAACGGAATTTTGCAAAAAATTATCTTGATGGATCAGATATATATTATCATGCTTGTTGCACTTGCCATATTAGCTGTAACAGACTTAATGGTTGGTGTGAGTAATGATGCGGTAAACTTCTTAAACTCCGCAATAGGTTCTAAAGCAGTATCTTTTAAAACAATAATGATTGTTGCCAGTATTGGTGTTGCGGTAGGAGCTTTATATTCAAATGGGATGATGGAAATTGCCAGAAATGGAATTTTTACACCCAGTATGTTTAGTTTTAATGATGTAATTATTATCTTTTTAGCGGTAATGATCACGGATGTTTTGCTGTTGGATGTTTTTAATACACTAGGTTTGCCAACATCAACAACAGTTTCTGTGATTTTTTCCTTGTTAGGAGCATCTGTGATTTTATCAATTTATAAAATTTATGTAGCAGATGGTAGCATGGACGATATAGGTCTGTATATAAATACCGAAAAAGCCACTGAAATTGTGTACAGTATACTCTTGTCGGTTCTACTTTCTTTTGGACTTGGAACTTTAGTTCAGTATATTTCAAGATTAATATTTACTTTTCATATAGATAAAAGATATAAATATGTTGGTGCAGCATTTGGTGGTGTTGCAATGACTGCTATTACATTTTTCATCCTTGTAAAGGGATTGAAATCAGTGACTTTTGTTCCTTCCGACGTGAAAGATTTTATAAAAGATAGCCCTTTAACCATTATTGGCTATTCACTTGTTTTTTGGACACTTGTTTGTCAATTTTTGATGAGTGTTGTGAAATATAACATTTTTAAATTCATTATCATTGTTGGTACTTTTGGACTGGCTTTAGCTTTTGCCGGAAATGATTTAGTAAACTTTATTGGAGTGCCGATTGCAGCATATCAAGCCTATGAAATTTATATTGCTCCGGGACAAAATCTTGGTGCAACCGAATTCATGATGTCCGGTTTAGAAGAAGAAAATCTACCGGCTCCATTTTTGTTTTTAGCATTAGCAGGAGCGATCATGGTTTATACATTATGGACATCCAAAAAGGCGAGAACAGTAATTGAAACTGAACAAAACCTTTCCCGTCAAGGCGAAGGAACAGAAAAATTTAACTCCAACACACTTTCCCGTAACTTGGTTAGAGCAATGCTATATGTAGGTAATATTATTAGTTTCATATTGCCAAAATCATTACAGGCAAAACTAGATGCTCAGTTTGTTCAACCGGAATTTAAAGGGAAAAGAGACAAGCAACCTATGTTTGATATGGTTCGAGCCTCTGTAAACTTAGTTGTTGCTGCGGTTTTAATTTCTATTGGTACTTCGATGAAACTGCCGCTTTCTACAACGTATGTAACATTTATGGTGGCTATGGGTTCGTCTTTTGCAGATAGAGCTTGGGATAGAGAAAGTGCCGTATACAGAGTTGCCGGTGTTTTTAATGTAATTGGCGGTTGGTTTGTAACCGCAATTGTTGCGTTTCTTTCGTCTGGGCTTATCGCTTATATATTATTTATAGGTCAGGTGTATGCGTTTTTTGCCTTTATGATTGTGGTAGCTATTTTCTTTTACAGAAGTAACCAAATCCATAAAAGAAAATTGAAAGAAGAAGACGATATCAAAAAATTGAAAAAAGAGGATATTGTTACAATCAAAGAAATTATAAATGAAAGCTCTCAACAAATTTCAAGAGTGATTTCTACAACAAATAAAGTATATAGTGATGTACTTGATAATTTAGGATTACAAGATTTAGCAAAACTAAAAGAGAATAAAAAAGCATTGAAAAAGCTTGAAAAAGAGGTAGATGAGTTAAAAAGTAACGTTTATTATTTCATCAAAAACTTAGATGAAACCTCTGTCGAAGCAAGTAAGTTTTATGTGATGATTTTGGGTTATTTGCAAGATATGATTCAGTCATTAGCTTTTATAACACAAAACAGTTATTCTCATATTAACAATAACCATAAACAACTTAAATTTAATCAAATCAGAGATTTAAAGAGTGTTGATGTTGAATTGCAAAAATTGTTTGATAACATCGAAACCATTTTTAAAGACCAAAATTTTGATAAATTAGATGAAGTTTTAAAAGAGAAAAATCAAATTTTGAATAACGTTTCCGATCTAATTCAAAAACAAATTACCAGAATCAGAACGGTAGAAACCAGTCCAAAAAACAGTAAATTATACTTTGGATTATTGCTCGAAACAAATGATTTGATAAAAGCGACGATGAATTTATTAGAACTTTTTCAAGAATTCAACATTCACGTTAAGAATAAAAAATAATAAAAAATATTTAGCATAAAAAAATCCTTGAAATTTACTTCAAGGATTTTTTGTTTATTATAGGTTTTGATTTATCCGTTGATGGCTTCTACTTTGATTGATTCATCATTCAGCATATCTTTCAACATATTTTCAATACCGTTTTTTAATGTAAATGTTGAAGAAGGACAACCGCTACAAGCTCCTTGTAAAACAACTTTTACACGCTTTTCACTTTCGTCATACGAATCAAAAAGAATATTTCCACCATCGGCTTGAACGGCCGGTTTTACATATTCTTCTAAAATGTTGATGATTTGTTGCGAAGTCGTGTCAAGCGAATCAAAATTAGAAAGTGCTTGTTTTTCATTTTTCGGAACAGAAACCAATAAACTTTCGTTGATGATTTCATTTCCATTTTCAACATATTCTTTGATGAATGTTCTTATTTCGTTTGAAATTTCCTGCCAATCAGAACTGTTGTATTTTGTGATGGAAATATAATTTTCATCCATAAAAATTTCTTTCACATACGGAAATTTGAATAATTCTTTCGCTAAAGCGGAAGGAAAAGCCTCGTCAATATTTTTGAATTCTGCTGTTTTGGATGTCAACATTTTATTAGCCACAAATTTCAAAACCGCCGGATTTGGAGTAGATTCCGCATAAATTGTGACCGGTTGTTTTTTAGTCTCAACAATCGATTCTTTGATGATTATTCCGCCTTTTTCAACAAATTCCTCGATTTGTTCTGCAACGGCATCTTTTACATCATCCCATTGAACAATACTGTACCTTTCAATAGCAATAAAATTTCCGGATATAAAAACAGTTTTAACAAAAGGTAAATAAAACAATTGTTGTGCTAACGGACTTTCGCCTGCTTCGTCTATATTTTTGAATTCGTAGCTTTTATTTTTAGTAATAAAATCCTGAAATTCAAACTTTATGATAGCAGGATTTTGGGTTTCTTTTATCGATAATTTAGTCATTTGAGCTTTTTTCTGCAAATTTAACAAAGTTATTTTTGGTATTTAGCTATATTTGAACTTTAAATTTTTATTAACACAACTTTACCAAGTGTTTTGACAATCACCATTGTTGGAACATTTTTTTAATAACTATGAAAAAACAACTACTTCTATTTATTCTTTTTCTTTTTCCGTTTTGTGTTAATGCACAATTGTTTGTAAATAATACAACGTTCACACCTGCAGATTTGGTGCAAGATGTTTTCTTAGGTCCTGGAGTTACACCGTCAAATATAACTTTTAATGGAGCACCTGCTAATGCGGTTAATGCAAAAGCTGGTTTTTTTACCACAGGTGTAACACCAACTAACATGGGCATTAATAGGGGTATAATTTTAGCAACGGGAAATGCACAACTTGCTGTTGGCCCGAATAATTCAAATAGTGCAAATGTTGCAGTAGGTCCACTGGGAGGGGATTCTGATTTACAACAGTTAACAACAAATACTATTAATAATACGGCTATTTTAGAATTTGATTTTATTCCTCAAGGTACGCCATTAACTTTTAGATTTGTTTTTGCGTCTGAAGAGTATCCGGAATATGTTAATAACCCCGGTGTTAATGATGTTTTTGGCTTTTTTTTGAGTGGCCCAGGAATTGCTGGACCGTATAGTAATGGAGCGGTTAATATTGCTTTAGTTCCAACTACTACAACTGGATCCAATGTGGTTTCAATTAGTAATGTAAATGGAGGTAATCCTGGTTTTCCTGGTTGTCCTTTTGTTGTTCCTGCACCTGGAGCAAGTAATCAACAATACTACGTAAATAATTGTGGGGGAACAACTATTCAATACGATGGTTTTACAACAGTTTTAACCGCAACTTATCCGGTTGAGTGTGGGCAAACCTATCATATAAAATTAGCGATCGCGAATGTTGGGGATAGTGCATTTGATTCGGCTGTTTTTCTTGAAGATTTTAGAGTTGACAGTATTGATTTAGGAGATTTTAGTGGTACTTCGGCCATGTGTGAATCGGATATACGGCCGTTACAAACTGGACTGCCTGATACCGTTCCTCATGAATGGTATTTGGGTACTGATTTAATTGTTGGAGAAACAGGTCCAACGCTCGAAATTACTGAGCCGGGTGAGTATACGGTTTTTGCCTATCCATATGGTCCAGCTTGTCCTTTGACAGATACTGTTACAGTAGATTTTTTAACAGAGCCAGATTATGGAGAAGCAATTGATTTGGTAAATTGCGACCCTGATAATGTGTTTGATTTAACAATTAATACACCTATTGTTCTTAATGGATTAGATTCTTCCTTGAATGAACTCTATTATGCTCTGTCTCCCGAAGATTTAGAATTATTTAACTTTATTGGCAATACAACTGCTTACGTGAGTTCTGTGCCCAATGAAGTTATTTATGTTGGAGTTTTTGATGTTTTAAGCAGTAATTGCCTTTATATTCAGTCCTTCGAATTAATTCAATCCTCCTGTACACTTAATCCGCAATCGCTAAATTTGGTTTTGTGTGATGAAGTTACGCTTGATGATGATTTTGAAATTTTCGATTTAACACAGAATAATGATGATGCGTTAAACGGATTAGACCCTGCTTTATACTTAGTTACTTATCACAATACACAATTGGATGCTGATACAGGAGATTTTCCAATTCCTTCCGCTAATGCTTATAACGGGACAAATGAAACTATTTATATTCGAGTAGAAGAAATCGGTTTTCCATTAAATTTCGGAACAGATTCATTTACTTTAACAGTTAATCCTTTACCGGAAATAGCTGATATAACAGAAACAATTTGTTCGGAAGATATTTTTACAGTTACACCAACCAATACGGGTTCAAATGTTGTCCCCACTGGCACAACCTACACCTGGACAGTTGTTACGCCTGTAGGCATCACAGGATCTTCGGACCAGGCCAC
>NZ_JBYFCC010000014.1:0-105828 GCF_057652995.1 Flavobacterium sp. T50_26 | reverse complement strand
AGGAATACAACAAGCCAACAAACATGTTTTGATGGCCGCTATGACGTATAACTTGAAGAAATACCTCAAGTTTATTGCCAAAAAACCAAAAAGCCAAGCCCAAGTTGTATCGATAAAGCAAGGGGAAGAAAACGCTTGTTTAAAAACCTTTCTTGTAAACCTAAAAAACACCTTTTTAAGGCATCTGATTTTTAGAAACAGTAACTTACTCTCAAAAATAAACCTCGCTTAGAAAGCACTAAACGAGGTTGTTTTTTATGATTAGAATGAAAATTTAGTTTTTTGAAGGGGTTGTGCAACGGTTACCGATGTTAGTGGCAGTTTTTATTTTTCTGTCCAATATTTTTCTTTTAAGTGTTCTGTTTTTTGAATGTCGCAACCTAATACAAAAACTCTGTAAACAGGTCTTTCTAATCCGTAATAAGGTATTTTGTCTTCAAAAAATTCTATTCTCATTTTCTGTAATTCACTTTTTAGGTCAGTAATTTTATCTACGTCTTCCGAAAAGCCAATGCAATGTGTTTTTGCCCATTTGTCAGACTTAATTTGATTAAAAGCATAACCAACAATTTCAACTTCTGATTGAAAATACTTTAAAGTATCTTTTTGTCCTCTTTCTGTATAATACCAAATATAAAGTCCGCCCGATTTGTCAATTCCAAAACCTTCATAAATACTGTTTCCGTTTATTGAATAACTATTGAAATTGAAACAATTTTCGCTCATCCAATTTTCAAGTTCTATTTCTGTTTTTGGTAAATTGTTGCTATCCATTTGTCAGTTTTTTATACGTAAATGGTCGCAACTCAATTTCTTTTTTTAGTTTTTCAAAATCGCTGTCAAAATACATTTTAAAGAAGTGTTTTACATCCTCCCAATTGTCAAGTTTAGTTTGTATTTGTTCGTCTTGGTTTTCTCCATAAACAAAAAACAAGTCACCGTTTTTGTGAACCTCAAGAACAAATTCATTTTCCATATGTCCAACCCAAAAAGCTCCGTGCTCTTCATCCATTTTTATAGTTTCTTCAATAGCGGTTTTTATGTCGTCAAATGTTGCGTTCTCAACCGAGTCGCCCCAACCTTTTTCAATCCAAATGTTTGTTGTCATATGTGTCGTTCTAAAATTGCCACTAACGGATGGCGGTATGGTTAGTTGCCGATTTCGAAGCACTTTCCTATCAAGTTACAACTACTTTTGATACGAGCTGTGCCGCTTGAATACGCACTGCACCGGCAATTAACTATACCGCGTGTTGTGCGTTCGGCTTTTATTTATTTCATCTTCTTATTGTAAATTGAAGCAAAGTTACTAATTTTGCAGTCAAATCGCTACGATTTGAATTCAAGTATTCACCTGTAAGAAGTCATAATGAATAAAAATAAATTGCCTGTAAGATTTACGGGTCAGCACTTTACAATTGACAAAGTGCTAATTGAAGATGCAATAAAACAATCAAGAATTAATCAAAACGATACGGTCTTAGATATTGGTGCAGGAAAAGGATTTCTAACTGTACATCTACTACAAAAGGCTAAATTAGTCATTGCGATTGAGAATGATTTTGAGTTAATAACGCATTTAAAACACAAATTTAAACAAACTCAAAACATTCAAATTTTTGGATGTGATTTCAGAAATTATAAAATTCCAAATTTTTCGTTTAAGGTTGTTTCAAACATACCATTTGGTATAACATCAGAAATTTTAAAAATATTGATGTTTGAAAATATGGAAAGTTTTCAGGGCGGTTCAATCTTCCTACAATTTGAACCTGCTAAAAAGTTATTTGCAGACAAAATCTTTAATCCTTACACTATCCTATATCATACATTTTATAGTTTGAAGATAGTTTACGAAATTAATCCTAATAGTTTTATACCTCCTCCAACTGTTAAGTCTGCTTTTCTTAAAATTGAACGAAAACCTTTACATATTGATTTTAATCAGAAAGTCAAATATTTAAATTTTCTATCTTTTCTGTTACAAAAACCTAATTTACCTGTCAGAACGGCTTTAAAATTAATATTCAGAAAAAGTCAGGTTAATGAAATTTCCGAAAAACTTGGAATTAATTTGAACTTAAAAATCGTGAATCTATCTCCAAGTCAATGGAAAGATTGTTTTATTGAAATGCTGAAAGTTGTCCCTGAAAAGTTTCACCCTTCATAAATCAATTCTATCTTGTCAAGGTAGTATTTTCTGTGAGGGGGTGTCTTTAAGCTGACGCACAACTTGTTTATATCCGAAACAAACTTTCGTATATACATCCTTTTTTGGATAGATTGGCGAAGGTTTGTTTCGTTTTATTTATTTTCAAATATAGGAATTTTTATTACAAATCATCAAATGGGCTTTTAATTAGTTGTATGTTTTTAGTACTAACGTGTGTATAAATTTCTGTTGTTTTACTACTGCTATGACCTAATAATTCTTGTATGAAACGTAAATCAGTACCGTTTTCTAGCAAATGTGTTGCATAACTGTGTCTAAGCCAATGTAAGGTAGCCGGTTTTGTAATCCCCGATTTTCTTAGTGCTTGTTTTAATACAAGTTGTAAACTTCTAGCATCATAAGGCTGTCCTGAAGCTTGTCCTTCAAACAAATAGGTTTTTGGTTTAAATAATTTGTAGTATTCTCGAAGCATTTCCAAAATTTTAGGGCTCAATGGAACAATTCGATCTTTCTTTCCCTTTGCATTTTTTAGCAATACTATATTTCTTTTGGAATCAATATGTACAGGTTTTAAAGCTAGTAGTTCTCCACAACGTAATCCGCAACTATAAATTAAACTTAGCATGGTTTTATGTTTAAGATTGCTATGGGCTTCTAAAATTAGTTTTATTTCTTCTTTACTCAAGACGTTTGGTAAGTTTTTTTCTCGTTTAGGTCTATGAATTTTTTCTATTACAATTTTTTTATCACATTGCGAAGTGAAAAATAGTTTGATAGCATTTACAATTTGGTTTTGATACGAGGAGGAAAGGTTGTTTTTGAGTATGTATTCATTGTTGTAAATTATAGCATCTTGATTGTCTATTTCTGCTACTTTCTTATTGCTGAAAAAGGAGAGAAATGATTTTAATGCATCACAATAGGTTTTAATAGTGTTTTCGCTATACCTCTTGGAAAGTAAAAAATTTTTAAATAATTCAATTTGCTGAATACCTTCGGGAGAGGGTATATTCTCCACAATTTTGAATCGAATTCGGTTTGCTTCATTATTAGGCAAATGCCACGCTTTTAGTGATGCACTCCAGCGAATTCCTTCTAATCTTTTTATTCGTTGAATTAATTCCGCATTTTTTTCGAAGTAAATAGCAATTCTTTTTTCGCCTTTGTAGCGAATGAGCTTGGTTGTAATTGTTGGCATATATTATTTTGTTATTGTCATAACACTAAATTATAGAATGTTATTGAATTATGAAAATTATATCTTATTTGCACAATCTCCTAGCCCCGATTGCAGCGAAAAGCCTTTTGTGAAGAAAACCTATTTTTTCTTGGTTTGGCAGAGCGACCTTGGGAGCTACTGCCGGACCATAGAAAAAAAGGTTTTTGAGCAAAAGCTTGCAGCGGAAAGCGGGAATAGCTTCTGATAAAAAAAAGCACCTTCGATTGAAAGTGCTTTTAGAATTTATTTAAAGTGGAATTATTTTAAACTTCCCACCATATCTTCGGGTTTTACCCAAGCATCGAAATCTTCCGGTGAAACGTAACCCAAACAAACGGCTTCGTCTTTTAGGGTTGTTCCGTTTTTGTGTGCGGTTTGAGCGATTTCTGCTGCTTTGTAATAACCGATTTTGGTATTAAGAGCTGTTACCAACATCAATGAATTATCTACCAATTCTTTGATTCTGCTGTAGTTTGGTTCGATTCCTTGTGCACAATGTTCGTCAAACGAAACACAGGCATCGCCAATTAAAATTGCCGATTGCAAGAAATTGGATGCCATTACGGGTTTGAATACGTTTAATTCGTAATGTCCTTGCGTGCCACCAACGGTAATGGTTACGTCGTTTCCAAATACTTGTGCACATACCATGGTTAGTGCTTCGCATTGGGTTGGGTTCACTTTTCCGGGCATAATGGATGAACCCGGTTCGTTTTCTGGAATTAAGATTTCACCTATTCCGGAACGTGGTCCTGAAGCCATCATACGCACATCATTGGCGATTTTGTTTAATGAAACGGCTAGCATTTTCAAGGCTCCGTGTGATTCAACGATAGCATCGTGAGCGGCAAGAGCTTCAAATTTATTTTCTGCGGTTATGAACGGTAAACCTGTAAATTGGGCAATGTATTCTGCCACTTTTACATCGTAGCCGGGAGGAGTGTTTAATCCGGTGCCAACGGCTGTTCCGCCTAAGGCAACTTCGGCAAGATGATCTAAGGTGTTTTTTAAAGCTTTTAGACCGTGGTCTAATTGAGAAACGTAGCCAGAAAATTCTTGACCTAAGGTGAGGGGAGTGGCATCCATTAAATGCGTACGGCCGATTTTAACCACGTTCATGTATTTATCGGCTTTGGCTTTTAATGTATTGCGAAGTTGTGTTACGCCGGGAATTGTTTTTTCGATAACGGCTTTGTAGCACGCAATGTGCATTCCGGTCGGGAAGGTGTCGTTGGATGATTGCGATTTATTGACGTCGTCGTTAGCTTTCACTAATTGTTCGCCTTCGCCAATGTTGAATCCGCCTAACACTTGTGCACGGTTCGCGATGACTTCGTTCACGTTCATGTTGCTTTGCGTACCTGAACCGGTTTGCCAAATTACTAACGGAAATTGGTCGGCTAATTCTCCGGCTAAAATTTCGTCGCAAACCGCTGCAATTGCATCTCTTTTTTCTTTGGACAAAACGCCTAAATCATGGTTAGCATAGGCAGCCGCTTTTTTAAGGTAAGCAAAACCTTCGATAATTTCTTTTGGCATAGACGCCGATGGACCTATTTTGAAGTTGTTGCGGGAACGTTCGGTTTGTGCTCCCCAGTATTTGTCGGCGGGTACTTTTACTTCGCCCATGGTGTCTTTTTCGATACGGTAGTTCATGGTTGTGTTTATTTATTAATTATTTTGTTTTTTATTGAACACAGATTATTATAATTTGAAAAATCTTTAAAATTTATATGCTTTTTTTAAACCCGTAACTCGCAACTTTTCAACTCGCAACTTAAAAACGGAACACGGATTTGACTGATTAGCTGACGCTAAACGCGGGTTTACACTGATTTTTTTTCATCATCTTCGTCATTCATTTCAAAATCTGTTACCGCAATCGTTAAAACCGATATCCGACAACTGACAACGTTCAACCGAGCTACAAATTTACTTATTAACATTCCTATTTTAAAATATTTTTGAATTTATGTTGATAAAATGATATAGTTAAATTACATTTGTAATTGAATTCGATAAATTCCGGAAAACATGTTTGAATTTCAACAGTACTTAGGCTTTTTACTTTTCTTAACCGTATTAACCATTGGTTTTTGGTTGATGATTTTTTTAGTTGGATTTGTTCACTATTGGTTGGGCGGAGCAATTATGGAATTAATCAAAGAGAAAAGAGCAAAAAAAGACGCTGAATAATATATTTGATAAAATGTATTAATCAAAAAAGGGACGCTATTGCGTCCCTTTTTGTTTTTGTGTTTATGGTTTTCCCATGAACTCACCGTCATCGCCATTTTCTCTTCGTGGCATTCTTTCTTTTTCGTTCTTCGGTTTGTTAAATCGGTAGGTGATAGAAAGGTTAATTTGTCTTTCTCTCCATTGCATTTCTCCGGATGAAATTACACTAGTAAGATTTGTTTCAAAAATTCTTTTTCTTGAATTAAAAATATCACTCACGTTAAAAGCGATAGTTGCTTTGTCCTTCAAAATATCTTTACTCAAGGCTAAGTTTGCACTTAAAACACCTAGATTTTTACCTTGAGCAGTTGTTTGCGGAGCATTGTATGTAGCATTTGTTTGCCAATCGATTCCGTAAGGAAGTGTAACTTTTGAATTAATTCGGGCAAACCAACTTGTAGCAACGTTATCTAAATTGATGTTAATTAGCTCTTCTTCAGAATTAATATAATTGAATTCACCAATGGTTTCGTTTCTAAAGAAATTAAAGTTACCGTTTAATCTCCACCATTTATAAGGAGAATAATTTAGTGTAAATTCAAAACCAAAGCGGTATTCTGTAGCTAGGTTGATTGGGCTTGTAATAACTTCTGCCACACCGTCAATTTCATTTCCAGATTCTCTTCTAATAAATTGGAATACATCGTCAGTTTTATTGATGTAAGCGGAAGTGTTAAAAGTTAATTTGTTCCAACGTTTTAAATAACCTAAATCAACAGCATGAGTCATGGCAGGATCTAAATCGGGGTTACCTTGAAATAGGTTAATGTTACTTGAAAGGTTGGTGGCAGGATTTAAAAATCTTCCTCTTGGACGTTGGATTCTTCTGCTATAACTCAACGTTACATTGCTTTTTTCTGAAAGTTCATAGGCAAAAAAGGCACTTGGAAAAAAGTTATTGTATCGTTTATTGGTATATATATCATCTGAAATAAGGTTAACGTCGATGTTTGAATCTTCCCAACGCAAACCAAATAAATAAGAGAATTTGTTGATTTTTGAACCAAACTGCGTGTAAAAGGCATTTACATATTCTTTGTATTCAAAGACATTAGAAAAAGGATCTATTTCAAATTCATTCGTTGTTTCACTAAATGTCTGAACTTCAAAATCGGTAGTTACTTCGGTAAAATCACCTCTATAACCGGCTTCAAAACGAGAATTTTCTCCTATTGGCAAAACATAGTCTGCTTGAAAAAGGTTTCTGTTTTGCCTTTGAACGTTATCTGTGGTTTGATCTCTAACATCATAAATATATGAAAAATCATTATCTTTATTTAGTGAAGTTGAAAAATCAGCGGTTAATTGATGGCCATCTTTTTTGAATTTTTTAATCAAATTTGAAGAATATTCTATGCTTTCTCCAAAACTTGTTTGGTCATTGAAACGACGTCTAACTCCCAAATAATTAAAATCGGCATCATAATCATAAAACAATACTTCATCAGGATTTGCTCCATCATCTTTTCTATAGGAAACAGTGTTTGTCCAAGTGGTAGTTTTGTCTAGAAACCATTCTGCACCAAAACTTCCATTGTATGCTTCTCTCAAACGGTTGTTGGTTCTTCTTTCGTTAATGAAATTTTTTGTAGTTCCGTCTTCATTAAAATATTGAGAATCTGTTTTAGAATTTCCAGGGCTATTTCTGTCACTGTAGCCTAAAGTTGCAAAAACATTGAAATTTTCTGATTTGTAGTTAATATTTCCGGTTAAACCATAGTTTCTAGGATCTCCAACGGTTCCTGTAATTACACCGTTTAAACCTTGATTTTTACCTTTTTTAAGAATAATATTCAAAATTCCACCACCACCTTCGGCATCATAACGAGCAGATGGGTTGGTAATAACTTCTACTTTATCTATGGCATCGGCAGGAATTAATCGTAAAGCATCAGTAACGTTAATAGCATTAGAAGGTCTTCCGTCAATTAAAATCCGAACATTTTCGTTTCCTCTTAAACTCACATTACCTTCAACATCTACAGAAACAGAGGGAACATTATCTAAAACATCACTTATTGTTCCACCTTTCACCATCATATCTTGCCCAACATTATAAACACGTTTGTCTAGTTTTATTTCTACAGTTGAAGCTTCTGCTCTTAATTCTACACCTTCAAGCATAGTTGAATCATCACTTAAAGAAATAATTCCTAAATCTGTGTTAGACTGCAAATTACGTGATTTAAATTCAACAGTTTTAAATGAAATAAATTCAACTCTGATGTTATAATTTCCTGCATTAACTTCAATGTCAAACTCTCCTTTTGGATTTGTAATTCCACCGGTAACCACATCTGGGTTGCTAACACTTTGAAATACAATTGTTGCATATTCTAAAGGTTGCGAAGACGATTTTTCTATTACTTTCCCAGTAACTTTAATTTTTTTGGCATCGGGTCGTTGTGCAAAAGACAATGTAGATATACTCAATAAGAATAGTATAAGAACAGCTTTAAAATTTTTCATTAAGTTGGTTTTTGATTTAAATGCTAAGACTGCAAAAATATTGATAGGTTTAACCTTAAACTCACAAAGGTTTGTTAAATGATTTCTTAACTATTGTTTAAGAAAATCAAAAATTTTTTGAGGTGGGCGACCAATAATTGCTTTATTCTCAGAAATCACTATTGGTCGTTCCATCAAAATAGGAAAATCTGCTATTGCTTTAATAATCGAAGAATCAGAGAGGTTTTTGCCTTTAAATTGTTCAATCCAAATCTTTTCTTTTTGTCTCACTAAATCAATTGGAGCGATGTTAAGTTTTTGAATAAGTGATGTTATCTCGTTTTCATTCAGAGAATTGTCTAGATATTTTATTACTTCAAAAGGTTTTCCGGTTTCTTCTAATAAAGCAATTCCTTCTCTTGATTTACCGCATCGAGGGTTGTGTAAAATTTTTATCATTTTCCTTTTTTTACAAAGTAAAAGCAATGAAACTCAATTTTTGTTAAAAAAAATGTAACATATTCAAGAACAAAATAACCTATATTTGAAAAACTAAACTTTTGCACATGTATATCGATCAGATTAACAACAAAAAATTTAATTTTATTCTTTATCTACCAATTCCATTAGTGTTTTTAGGTTTAATTGTCTTAAATTATTTCACCACAGAAGATATGAATGTGGAGGAAATGATGCAAATAATGATAAACCAATTAGGAACTAATCTAACCTTTGCAATAATGGTTGGGCAACTTGCTTTTTGCTGTTTAATTTTGCTCTTCTGGGTAAAATTCATTCACGGACAAAGTATTAGAAGTCTAACTACTTCCAGAAAAAAGATAGATTGGAAAAGAATATTTTTTTCTTTCTCAATTTGGGGAGCTTTTACTTTAGCAACAACCTTGGTAGTATATTTTTTATCTCCCGAAAACTTTGTTGTTAACTTTGATCCGATTAAATTTTTTCCCTTTTTAATTTTAGCAATTGTACTAATCCCGTTACAAACAAGTTTTGAAGAATATCTTTTTAGAGGTTATTTGATGCAAGGAATTGGTGTGGTCACCAAAAGCAGATTAATTCCATTGATAATTACTTCCGTTTCATTTGGATTAATGCATATTGCAAATCCCGAAGTGGGTAAATTAGGGATGATTATCATGGTGTATTATATAGGAACCGGATTTTTCTTAGGTATAATTACCTTAATGGATGAAGGATTAGAACTTGCTCTTGGTTTCCACGCTGCAAACAACCTAATTGGAGCACTTTTGGTAACTGCCGATTGGACAGCTTTTCAAACACATTCCATTCTAAAAGATGTTTCTGAACCTTCTGCAGGCTTTGATGTTTTGTTTCCTGTTTTAGTGATTTTTCCGATTCTTTTGCTTATTTTTGGTAGGAAATATAAATGGACAAATTGGAAGGAAAAACTAACCGGAAAAGTTTACGAACATTGTCCTGAAAATGATTTAATTAATACCATTGGCGATCATGATTAACACAGAAATTACCTATCACAACGTACACAATAAATTCAAATTAAACGGGTTTCATCTCAATCGAGAAGAACTTTGCATGTCTGCCTACAGCTTTATAAAAGAAGGTGAAGATTTTGAAAAACCTGTTGGCGATTTTTTACTTGACTGGTTTGATGACAAAAGTTACATCGAAATGAACACATCCGGCTCAACCGGAACACCAAAATTGATTAAAGTAGACAAACAAGCAATGGTTCGTTCAGCCTTAGCAACCGGCGATTTTTTTGATTTAAAACCCGGCGACAAAGTTTTGCATTGTTTGCCTGCCAATTATGTTGCAGGAAAGATGATGTTGATTCGCGGATTTATTTTAGGTTTAGAAATTGATTTTGTAGCTCCCAGTTCACATCCGTTGGCCAAAATTGATTATGATTATGATTTTGCAGCGTTAGTTCCGATGCAGGCTCAATATTCGTTAGATAAATTGAAACACGTTAGAAAAATAATCATTGGAGGTGCAAAAATAACTAAACCATTGGAAGATAAATTACTGAAGATTAAATCAGAAATTTATGAAACATATGGAATGACAGAAACGATTACGCATATCGCAGCACGAAAGATGGGTGAGGATTCTTTTACCGTTTTCCCAAATGTAATGTTGTCGTTGGATGATAAAAATTGTTTATTAATAAAAGCTCCTTCTGTTTCCCCTGATGTTATTGAAACCAATGACATTGTTGAAATGGTTTCTGAAAATCAATTTATTTGGCTGGGAAGATATGATAATGTAGTGAATAGCGGCGGTATAAAATTAATCCCGGAACAAATTGAAGAAAAACTTGCTACTCGAATTCCAAGACGCTATTTTGTTGCAGGAAAACCGGATCAAGTTCTTGGCGAACGTTTGGTCTTGATTGTGGAAGGAGAAACCTTTCCAATTGAAGACAGTGTTTTTGATGTTTTAGATAAATATGAAAAACCGAAAGAAATTCACTTTGTGAAGCATTTTGAAGAAACTCCTACAGGCAAGATTGTTCGTAAAGATACAATGGGAAAGTTTATGAGTTAATTTGTCTTTTACACCTTACAGCTTTTGAAAACTTGTAAGGTGTAAAAGTTATTTCTTCACTGTTACTAACATCTTATACATCAACAAATTAATCTCGTCTATAGTATTCGCATGCGGAATTTTCACCCAATTATTACTGACTAAAATTCTCGATTTTTTGTTATTGATGTAAAATTCAATCGGCATTTCAAAGTTGGTTACATTTGTATTCCATCTAGCTTCAATTGATTTTTTATTGGTTCTGAATTCTAATTCGGGTAAATTTTTGTGATGTAAAAATTGATCGAAAATAGGAGCTAAATTCAATCCTGATTCTTTGGTAAAGAAATCCACTACGTCTTTTGTTTCAATGATTTGATGACGATAGGTTTCTGCGTAGTTGCGAATTAATTTCCACCATTTTTCATCGTCGTTTATGATGTGACGAATGGTATTTAGCATCAATGCACCTTTATAATACATATCCGAATTTCCGGTTTTATAATTTACACCAAATTGTCCAATAACCGGTTTTTGATTGCCCACCATCTTTTTTTGACCGTTTAAGTAGTCCATTGCTTTTTCGTAGCCAAACTGACATTCCACAAATACCGATTCTGAGTAAGTGGTAAAACTTTCGTGAATCCACATATCCGCAATATCTTTTGAAGTAATGCTGTTTCCAAACCATTCGTGTCCGGTTTCATGAATCGTAATATAATCAAATAAAAGTCCGATTCCTGTGCCGGTCATATCATTTCCCAAATAACCTTTTGTATACTTATTCCCGTAAGCCACAGCACTTTGATGTTCCATACCTAAATAAGGAGTTTCAACCAATTTGAATCCGTCTTCCATAAACGGATAAGCTCCAAACTTCTCCTGAAAACAATTCATCATTGGTTTTACTTCTTCAAAATGTTTGCGTGCAATAGTTTCATTTTCACGTAATACATAGTAATCCAAATCCAATCCATTCAATTCATCGTGAATGTGAACATAATCCGCAATATTAATAACGATATTATAATTGTTAATCGGACTATTAACTTCCCAATCCCAACGTGTGTAGCCATCTTTTAAATCTTCTTTGCCTAAAAACCGACCATTCGAAACATTCATTAATCCATTTGGAACCGCCACTCGCACAGAAGCTCCACGATCAGGTTCATCCGTTTGATGGTCTTTCACAGGATACCACAAACTGGCTCCGGTTCCTTGCACAGCCACTCCGACAAAATCGTTTCCGTTGCTGTCTTTTTTCCATACAAAACCACCATCCCAAGGAGCACGTTTGGCTACCAAAGGTTTGCCGGAATAGTAAAAACGTACTTTTTGTTCTGAATTCAAAGCTAATTCAGCTGGTAAATCAATAAAAACAGCATCCAATTCCCGTTGATAGGTTAGCTTTTTATTATTGTGAATAATGCTATCCACATTCATATTTTCAAACAAATCCAATTGAATTTTTGCTGATTTTTCAACTAGTTTAAAGGTAATATCATTAAAACCTACAATCGTTCTTGTGTCCGGATTGATGGCTATATTCAAATCATAGCGTTGTACATCAAAAGCAGTTCGTTCCGCACGTAAACTTCCTTGAAGCGTGTCACGACGGGTAAAATCCTGAGCATTACTTATAAAAGTCAGAAACAGAAAAAAGAGTACAAGTCGATTCATGGTTATAAAGGTTTAATGCTACAATATTAATTTAATTTTAGATAACTCAATTAATTTTATGATTTTGTTTACGATTTGAAACTATTCCAAATCAAAAAATTCCAATCAATTTTAACATAGATAAAATCTATTAAAAAAAATATTTCAATAGTAAATTTTTGGTAATTTAGTCCTGTTGAAAAATCAAACGATTTAATAAAAGGAAACAGTTAAATGTTATTTTATTGCTAATAATTATAAAATAGTTTAATAAATCATTCATTTTTTATAAATTTAAAATTCATTTTTCAATCTACAAAGTTCTTATCGAAAGCAAATTAGTAACCAACAAATAATTTTTAAAATATGAACAATTCAAATGAAGGTCAATGCCCACATCATCATCAAGCAATGGGCAATGAAGCGACACCCTCACACACTTCTTCCGGAAAATGTCCCGTGATGCACGGAGTTAATTCCAATACAAATCAATCGGTTATGGAATGGTGGCCAAAAGCACTAAATTTAGATATTTTGCACCAACACGACACCAAAACCAATCCGTTAGGAAATGATTTTAACTACGCAGAAGAATTCAAAAAATTAGATTTAGAAGCACTCAAAACCGACTTAAAAAACCTAATGACCAACAGCCAAGATTGGTGGCCGGCTGATTGGGGACATTATGGCGGATTAATGATTCGTCTTGCTTGGCACGCAGCCGGAACCTATAGAATTGCCGATGGGCGAGGAGGTTCTAACACAGGAAATCAGCGTTTTGCACCTTTAAATAGCTGGCCTGATAACGGTAACTTAGACAAAGCCCGTCGTTTACTTTGGCCAATAAAGAAAAAATACGGTAACAAAATTTCTTGGGCCGATTTGATGATTTTAGCTGGAAACATGGCGTATGAATCAATGGGCTTTAAGACTTTTGGTTTTGCGGGAGGAAGAGAAGATATTTGGCACCCGGAAAAAGATATTTATTGGGGTTCAGAAAAAGAATGGCTCGCACCATCAGGAAGCGAAGGTAGCCGTTATTCAGGTGAACGCGACCTTGAAAATCCTCTAGCTGCTGTTATGATGGGATTAATTTATGTAAATCCGGAAGGCGTTGATGGAAATCCTGATCCATTAAAAACGGCTCGTGATATGCGAGTAACATTTGAGAGAATGGCAATGAACGACGAAGAAACTGTTGCCTTAACTGCCGGCGGTCACACCGTTGGAAAAGCTCACGGAAATGGCGATGCTTCTTTGTTAGGCGAAAGTCCCGAAGGCGGAGAAATTCATGACCAAGGTTTTGGATGGATGAACCCAACCGGAAAAGGAAACGGAGCAGATACCGTTACGTCTGGAATCGAAGGGGCATGGACAACCCATCCAACTGTTTTTGACGATGAATACTTTAAATTATTATTTAAATACGATTGGCAGTTAACCAAAAGTCCTGCCGGAGCTTGGCAGTACGAACCCGTAAACATTGCCGAAGAAGATATGCCACTTGACGCACATGACCCAACCGTTCGCAGAATGCCAATGATGACAGATGCCGATATGGCGTTGAAAATGGATCCGGCTTACCGCAAAATATCCGAGCGATTCCAACAAGATCCGGCTTATTTCCGTGATGTATTTGCCAGAGCTTGGTTCAAATTAACCCACAGAGATTTAGGACCAAAATCACGTTACCTTGGAGCCGATGTGCCTGCCGAAGATTTAATTTGGCAAGATCCTGTGCCAAAGGTTGATTATACGTTGAGTGCTTCTGAAATAGAAGATTTAAAAGCTAAATTATTGAATTCCGGTTTAACCCGAACCGATTTAATCAATACCGCTTGGGATAGTGCCCGAACTTTCCGCGGTTCAGATTTTAGAGGAGGAGCCAATGGAGCTCGCATTCGTTTAGCACCACAAAAAGACTGGCAAGGAAACGAACCGGGACGTTTACAAAAAGTAGTGAACAGATTGTCCGAGATACAAGATAGTTTACCTAAAAAAGTAAGTATTGCCGATTTAATCGTCTTGGGCGGAACTGCCGCAGTAGAACAAGCTGCTCGTGAAGGAGGTTTCAACATAAGCGTACCATTTACACCAGGCCGAGGTGATGCAACGCAAGAACAAACAGATGTAGATTCATTCGCTGATTTAGAACCGCTACAAGATGGTTTCCGTAATTGGTCGAAAAAGGATTATATAGTTTCTCCTGAAGAAATGATGTTAGACAAAGCCCAATTAATGGGACTCACAGCACCGGAAATGACCGTTCTCTTGGGCGGAATGCGAGTGTTAGGAACTAATTATGCAGGAACAAAACACGGAGTGTTTACAGATAGAGAAGGCGTACTTTCTAATGATTTCTTTGTGAATCTAACTGATATGAATTACAGTTGGAAACCGGTAGGCGAGAACCTATACAACATTGTTGATCGCAAAACCGGCATCACGAAATGGACGGCAACCCGCGTAGATTTAGTATTCGGTTCTAACTCTATTTTGAGATCGTATGCAGAAGTGTATGCTCAGGACGACAACCAAGAAAAGTTTGCAAAAGATTTCGTAAATGCTTGGGTGAAAGTAATGAACGCAGACCGTTTTGATGTGAAATAATTCCATATTATAAATTTACCCTGAAAGTGACTCGGAAACGGGTCACTTTTTTTGTGTCCTGTTGTTGACCGTCTGTGTCATTTCGACGATAGGAGAAATCACATAAAGTATGTCACACTAAGTAGTTTATAAGAAAGAAATCACTTTTTATCCTCACCCCTCCCGAAGCCTCGGGACTCTCCAAAGGAAAGGGGAGACGAGACGTGGTAAAACCTACTAATTTAACAGTTATGAATCCGTTTCAATCCATTATAGCGAAGCTATCAAAATCCGTGAAAGTCTGCGTTTTGCTTTAGCAAATCCGTCCAATCCGTGTTCCCTTAAAAAGCGAAGCGTCTTTGTGCCCTTAGCGAAACCTTTGCGTTCTTTGCGGTTAAAAACTACTTCAACACAATCGACTCCAAAATTTGCTTTCTCAAATCATTCCCTTTCTCAAAACCTTTTTCGCTATTAACAAATTGAAGTGAATATGATACATTTTTATAAATAAAAACATACGTGTCTACTCTGTTCTTTTTACCCTCCATGCTCAAAGTATACGAGAACTTAAACGCTTTTTGATCTTGAATGGAAATGACTTCCTCATTCAGTAGCGTTCCCTTACTTGATTTTATAGCTCCATCTTTCACACCCTGAAAAAACTTCAATAAGCCTGCATCATCGGAATTAATCATTTTGTCCATGCCTTTATCAGAACCCATAAAAATCACAATTTCATTTTTGTACGTTCCTTTTACAAATTTTCCACCTGCAATTTCGCCTTCCTCCGTATCTTCCAACACCTGAATGGTTACGTTGTCATCAAATTCGTAGTCAAAAACTTCTTGACTGAAACTGCTAAAGCTCACCAATACAATAAAAATGTAAATTAATCTTTTCATGATTTTTAATTAAGGTTTTTCGGTTTGTTATTTTTTTAAGCGGAACAAATATAGCAAATTGTTCTAATGAAAAGTTTTTCAGGCACAACCGAATTTCCGTGCTTTCCGTGTTTTCTGTGAGAAATTATTTGAAGCTATTCCCGCTTTTCATTCCAAGCTTGTTTCCTCAACCTGTTTTTTCAAAGCTGCCCCAAGAGCTTCCTCTGGTCGCTTTGGTTCAGCAAGAAAAAATCAGCTTGAGTTGCACAAGGCTTTTCATTGCAATCGGGGCTAGGTGTCTGTGCTCAATTTGGATTTTTGATGGAGATTTAAAACAACCAATTAAATATCCCAAACTTTTGCAAATTGAATTAAAAGATAAATTGCTAATGCTATACCTATTACAAGAACACTTAGAATTAAAATTAATAAATTTCTTCTTAGTTTTTTATCTTTAAGTGTGAAGGTGAACACTAATGCAAGTAGTAGAAGAACTAAAATGGAGATAAAAATCATTATTCTTTTGGTTTATTTTAGTTTTTTGATTTGTTGGGTTGGTGGGGATGGCTTGATTTGATGTGAGATTATGATGAAGCCTAATTCTGAAAGCCCCAGAAATAAAGTAAAAAAAATATCAAAAATGAATTTACTAAAATGATATTATAAAACCCGTTAACAGACAAGCTTTCTTTAAACCGAAGAATCAGGATGCTAACAATCGACGATAGAAGTAAACTTGTTGTAAACATTAAATTTAGTCCGGTTAACCCGGAAGTCAATTTAGATGATTAATCTTCATTTTGCGACTTAACAGAAGTGACAATTTTAAATAGATAACTGTATTCGATTGTTATTTCATTTTCGTCAATATATTTTTTTTCAGTTGAAAAATGATGACCCTTTTCAGTGTGGAATGTATAATTACGCATTATTTCACTTTTCTTATAGGTAAATTTTCTTGAGTATCCGTAATTTTTTTTTATTATACAAGAAACAATAGTATCGTCACTACTTTTTTGCGGTAAAACATAAACATCTAAAAAAAATACACCTGCCACTAAAGGAATTATAAACAGAATTTTAAAACAAATTTTCTTGTATTTTTCTATCATGTAATTTTATTTAAGCTATGCATCAGCAACAATTTTTTTGATAACTAACAGTAATTCTCAAATATATACAACTTTTTTAAACAAATGAACCTATTTTGTGGCTACGAAGTCAGAGACATTCGTAGAGCGACGTGCTATCAAAGAAGACTTAGGGGAGCAAGGAGGATCAGTCACAGTTTTCACCCAATCTTGTCATTCCGTAGGAATCTCCGCTATTCAAAGAGCAGGTAGCGAAGTAAACATTCTTAGACTAGTCTGCTATCAAAGAAGACTTTGAAGAGCGGGTTAGGGTAGCAGTAGTCAGTTAGTAGTTTTCATTCATCAGTTGCTCCCGAAAGCTTTCGGGATCAGTCACAGTTTTCACCCAATCTTGTCATTCCGTAGGAATCTCCGCTATTCAAAGAGCAGGTAGCGAAGTCATAGACATTCTTAGACCAGTGTGCTGTCAACGAAGACTTTGGAAAGCGGGGAGCTGGGATAATTGCAGAACACCTTGTTATAAAAGAAGACATAGGGAGCAGGCAGTATTATTTTCTTTGTTGCAACTTAATAATTTGTTCTTTATCTCCACAGATAAATTTTAATGTATTATTTCCCCAACCGTTGGAAATTATTGTATGCTCGTTTGTAAATTTGAATTTTTTTAACCCATCTTTTTTGTTGTCTATTTCAGTAACAGATATTATTGGTGTGATTTCTATAATTCTATCTCTCAAACTATCATTTTCAATTCTTTCAGATAAATGTATTTCTTTAATATTTGGTTCCCAATAGCTATTATCAATTTTCATTTTTCCATAAACTGAATACGAAATCAAAGACTTGGAATTAAATAAGTTTAGTTTACTTTCTATAATTTTAATTTTTAAGCTATCAATAACTAAATCATCTTGGTATGACCACCAACCAATAGTATATGTTACAGGAATTTCAATTTTGGGTTTTCTTGGTTCGTTTGATAGAATTCCTTTTCGACCAAAATCGGTTAGATACAAATAAGCACCAACAAAAAATAGAAATATAGATAGAATTACAATTGCTAATATTTTAATTACTTTTTTCATTTTTGTATTTTCCGCATTTCTATTTTTTTTTGTTTAAATATTGGATTTCATAATTATAGTATTTGTTTTCTAAGATTATTACCAACCAATAAACACAACCAAATCTGCACAACTTTTTCAACTTCTCACAAAATCAAAAGCTGTATTGTTGATTGAAATTGCTATTTGCAGAATAGGTGATATTCAAGAAGAATTAAGATACTAGTTGATACTAGTTTTATTCTAATTTTTCAATTTTTATAGCCCAAAAAGTTGGTAGATTTTGATTTTCAAAAACGTTCCAAACAATCCAATCCTTTTCAAGCATTTTTATTTCTTCTTTGTCTGAGTAACTTGAAAATTTAAAGTGATTATTATCTATATAATTCTCCACTCCAATATCACTTGGACATAAAATTTTCACTAAAATATTTTCTCCCTTGTTAATTGAATTTAAATTTTCAAGCATTTCAAATTTTAAAGTTACACCAAATGGCTCACGTCCACACTTTGGTGGTAATTCAACATTCGAAAAGTCAACAAGTTTAATTTTAATAAATTCATTTGTCTGACCAAATGTCGAGAATACAAATGAAATAAAAATAAAAAAAGTTAAATAGTACTTCATCATGTTTTGCTATAGAATTAGTGCTGACTCGTAAATATAAAAAAATCTACATAACTTTCTCAACTTCTCACAAAAATCAAAAGCTGTTTTTCTGATTGAAAAATGATATTGACAGAGTACGTGCTATTGAAGAAGAATTAAAGGAGCAGGGGCTTAGAGGTGCAAAATAGGTAACAATTTAAAGAAATAACTAAATTTTGAAATTGATATTCTGAAATTTAATGTTATTATTGTAATATAATTTTAACATTTATAAATCTATACAATGAATAAGATAATAATCACAAAGAGAAATTATAATCCATTAATTCAATTTTTTACTTTAATATCATTTTTCTTAATCATTAGGCAATTATTTATATTTAAATTTAAATCATTAGAAATTAAATTATCGCAATTTTACAGAAATAACAATTATGAAAGTGTTTTCAATACTGATATTTATTATGAAATAACTAGTTATGAAACATTTTATGGAATAGTTATAGTTTTGTTTGCAATAGTAATATTTTTTTTACTCGCGAAAAGATTTAAAGCTAAAGAACATAAATATGCATTATTTGTACTTGTGTTTGTCATTGTATGGATTATTTTTGCGTTAACTTCTAGTGAACTTAAGCTAAATACTATTAAAGGAGATAGTTATTTGATATCATTGTTGATTTTTATTCCATATCTTTATTTTATCTATTTTGAAACAATTGTAGGAACAAAATCGGACATCACTAACCAAGTGAAGAAAAAAGACTTGGAAAAATACAGTGATGATTTATTTGATTTACAAAAACTTCTTGAAAAAGGTTTAATCTCTCAGGATGAGTATAACAATAAATTAGAAATACATACTAAAGAAAAATTAAAGAAGGATATAAAAGATACTGAAGACTATAATTTATTACTTCAAGCTAAACAAAAAAAATTAATTTCTGAAGATGAATTTAATATTAAAATTGAAAATTTAATAAACTTAAAATTTCAAAATGAAAAAGAAAGAATCATACAAGATTTAAATGTTAACTTAACAAAGAAATAGACTTTTCATTGATAAAATATTTTTAATTTTATGTTATATGGAGCAACGAGAAGAAGTAATAAAAATAAACGGAGTGAACCCGCCATTACATCCAAAAGATGAACATGGAAAATATAGTGGCTTTTTAATAAATTTGAGATCTATAATTTTAGAAGAATTAAATACCGGAAAAATTTTAGAAGTTACTATGATAGACAATCAAGAGGCAAATAAATTATTAACAGATATAAAACAATTAAATATTGATCCTGAAAAAGAATTTATAATGAAACTTGAAGATAATTTGCTAATTGTAGAAAAAAAAATATTTTATAAAACAGGAATTTAAAAGTTATAGAAATTAAAAATCATTACTAAAATTTTTATTTAAACATATAAAACTAAATAAATTTCATCAAAACTATTATAACCTTTTTCTTTGTAAAGATTGTCAATATCCTTTTCAGTTAATTCCTCTATCAGGTCATAAAATTTTATATAATAAATGACTTCTTCAGAACTTTTAACTGGCACTTTAAATGAATCTTTACCATTCTTTTTTGAATTATTAATTAAATCAAAAGATTTAAATTTATGAATTTTATTTTTAATTAGATAATCTTTAATTAAAAATAAAGTTTTCCAAAGTTGATGATAATCTGTCATATTTAATATTTTGAATACATAGTTACAAAAATAATTATAATAATTAATAATTAGTTTTTATACAAAGATATCATATTTTCATTTTTCAAGTTTTTTGATTAAACCCCCTAAAACCCAACCCCATTCACAACCTCCATTTCCTTCCCCAAATCCGGATGCCAAAACTGTATGGCTTCTGCGTGCAAATACAGACGGTTGGCTTTGGTGCCGTATAAATCATCGTTATCAATAGGGATTCAAACTAACAAATTAAACCATTAAAAACAAACCCACTCAATTGAGTGGGTCTTAATTATTTATTTAATTAGTTTCTCCAAATAAGCAATCTTCTCTTTCTCACTCTCCAAAAGCCGTTCATACAACTTCTTATTTTCTTCAACCACTTCCATTAATTTATCTAGAGGGTTAAAGGTACAATTGTGGTTTGTGCTTGATGCACTTCCGCTGTTTGAACTTTGGTCGTAAAAATTAGAAATATAATTAATAACTCCTTCTTCACTAAAATGTTTAAGAGCCTCAACACTCACTTCCAACGCTTTGGCAATGTCGGCAAGTTTGTCTTCATCCACTTTTTCACTGTTTTCAATCATACTAATCGTTTGTTGGCTCACCCCTATGGCCATAGCCAAGGCTTCTTGCTTCATACCTCTCAATTCTCTCAGTCGGCTTATATTTCTGCCCAGGTGCTTAGGTTTACTGTCTGTATTCATCGTAAAATTATAAAAAGGTTTGCTACTATATCGTCGGTAAATTACCAATACAACTACCGTACTAAACAAAAATACTCAATTTCTCAAATCTAGCGTTGTCAAATCAGGAAATTTTTATGTAAAAATCGGTAATCTACCGTTCTTTCCAAACCCGCCGCTTTTTATCTCCTTGCAATAAAGTAAAAAGAATACAGTCTGTCCGCACCACAAACTTCAACCTTGGCACATAAGCACTCAATTTGTTGAGTTGCACAGCCATTTGCTTGTCCAATACAGTTATCATGATAAGCTCCCACACCTTCATTTTTTCCCAATCAGCATCCGTCAGCTCTATACCCAACAGCTCAAACAACAACCTAATTTTCTGCTCATTCAAATCCGCAATCGCCACATCCAAAGCCACCAAAGCATCAAGATAGGAGGGCGGTACAATTATTTTTGCCATAAAAAAAACTAAAATCAAAACCCTAAAAATACTACTTTTCTCCAAAAAACACAACAACAACTTCCCAAAACTCCCACCAAACAACCAACAACCGCAAACCAACAACCGCCAACCAACAATCGCCAACCAACAACCGCCAACCAACAACAGACAACAGACAACAGACAACAGACAACAGACAACCAACAACCAACAACGAATCTCCTCTATAGATACCTTATACCAACTCCTAATCTTCTCCCTACATAAAGCATCAATGGTGACAGATTAATGAGTCTACACGTAGTAAGCTCCACGGCTTATAATCCAACCAATCAAAACCCAACTCCATCCACAATCTCCATTTCCTTCCCTAAAACTGGATGCCAAAACCGTATGGCTTCTGCGTGCAAATACAACCGGTCGGCTTTGGTGCCGTATAAATCATCGCCCACAATGGGGGTGTTCAACCCTTCGGGATGGGCGGCGTGCACCCGCAACTGGTGCGTGCGTCCCGTGATGGGGTGAAAGTGTACCAATGTGGTGTTTTCTCGTCGTTCAATGACTTTCCATTGCGTTTTGGCGGGTTTGCCGTGTTGGTAACACACCAACTGATTAGGGCGGTTGTCTAAATCGACTCGCAACGGCAAATTGATTTCGCCACTGTCTTGCTCAATTTTTCCGGAAAGTAAGGCAACATAGCGTTTTTGTACCGTTCGTTTCATGAACTGAGCTTGCAAATTCAAATAGATTTCGGTGCTTTTTGCCATGACCAAAATGCCGGATGTGGACATATCCAAGCGATGCACAATCAACGGACCTGTTGCTTCGGGAAATTTCTCTTTATAGCGAGTGTACACCGAATCCTGTATCGATTTTCCGGGAACGGATAGAAACTCCGCCGGTTTGTGCACAACCGACAAATACGCGTCGTCGTATAAAAAGGTTAATTCTTTGTTTTCTGCCGGATTTTGCAAGAGGGGATTGTCGTCTAATGCCATTCCGTGTAACATATGAGCCAAAATGGGTTTGCATTTTCCGGTGCAAGCGGGATAAAAATGACCGTGTTTGCGGATTTCGGATTTGGGCGATTGTCCCCACCAGAATTCTGCCAACGCAATGGGTTTGAGTTGATGAGCAAACGCGTACTGCAACAATTTGGGAGCGGCACATTCGCCCGCACTTGCCGGAGGATTATCTTCGAAAATGGCTCCTAAACTTTTGGTCTCTCCGTTTTGATTTAAAAAGGAATATTGCTGAAACAATTTTTGTTGCAACGCCGCCGATTTTGCTTTGCGTTCTTCTTTTAATTGATTGATTTTGGATTGAAAATCGTTTACTTTTTGCTGAGCTTTCGCGATTTCTTCTTTCCAAAAATGATTCATTTGTTTGAGTTGAATGCTTTCTAACTGGCTTTCTTTGCTCAAACTTTTTTGTATGCTTTTATAAGATTCAAAATCTAATTCGTTTTCGGCTTTAATCCGAATTTCATCACGAATGATTTTGTTTTGTTTTCTGAGTTCTTTCTTTTCGGTTTTGTCTTTTTCAGCATTTAGGAGTGTAGAAGCGAGTTCATTTTGACATGAAATGAATTCAGCATCGTTTTCTAACGCTTCTATTTTTCGGTTGTATTCGTTTAGGATTTTTTCTTCTTGTTTAAAAAAACCGTCTTGTTTCAACATGTCAAACACGGGCGGAACAAAGTGGTGGTGTTCGTTGCTGTCGGCTAATTTTCCGGAGAATGCGGCTAAATAACCGATTTCTCCTGATTGATTTTGCACAACTAAAACGCCAAACATTTTTCCGATAACTAAACCTTTTTGTCCTTCTTGGAGACCGAAATTGTGTTCCCATTCGGTTTGGGTTTGCAGGTAGTCTTGCAATTCGGAAGCCGCTATTTTACTCAACTTATGCGGTTCGTAGTAAAACGGAAAGGTAAATTTATGAGGTAAATTAATACCGGAAATGTTTTGTTTAAAAGCGATAAAATGAGTGTGGTTTTTCATCGCTGCAAAGCTATAAAAGGAAATTGGAATTTGGTTGGTTTTGGGTTTTATTCCTTCTTAGAAATTTTTAAGTTTTCAATCCAAGGAATTTTTGATTTATAGAATTGAAGAAATGTTGGTTTAATTACATCCGACTTATCTCTTGGTGATTTTTTAAAAACTCTTGCCGTTGTACCAGTGAAGTTTAAAGACTTTTTATCTTCTAAATCGATGTTTTCGGTTGTAAAATGAATGACTTTATTTGTAACAGTCCATTTTCCTTTACTGTGATGATGATATTCATTTTTACTAATATCTTTTCTATAACTGGTAAATTGAAATGTTCCGTCATTATTCAAATCAAGTTTATAGTCTAAGATTTCACCTTTTACAGTTTCATTAAAAAGAAAATAATTTCCGGCCTATTCTTCGCTTTGAGCTGATAGGCTTATAGAAAAAGATGCAATGAGTAAAAGTAGAAGTTGTTTCATCTGAATTGATTTTTAATCTTTATAAATCAAAAACTAAACCAATTTAAACCTGAATCACACCCAAATTAAATTTCTTTTTAATCGGAGCGTGGTTGGCGGCTTCAATTCCCATTGAAATCCAAGTTCGGGTTTCGAGCGGGTCGATGATGGCATCCGTCCACAAACGAGAAGCGGCGTAGCAGGGGGAAACTTGCTCGTCGTAACGGGCTTTAATTTTATCGAATAATTCTTTTTCTTTGGCTTCGTCAACCACTTCGCCTTTGGCTTTTAGGGAGGAAGCTTCAATTTGAGCTAATACTTTTGCGGCTTGTGTTCCGCCCATTACGGCTAATTCGGCACTTGGCCAAGCAAATATTAATCGTGGGTCGTATGCTTTTCCGCACATCGCATAATTTCCTGCTCCGTAGGAATTTCCAATGACAACTGTGAATTTCGGCACAACGGAATTGGAAACCGCATTGACCATTTTGGCACCGTCTTTAATAATTCCGCCGTGTTCTGATTTACTTCCCACCATAAATCCGGTGACGTCTTGAAGGAAAACTAATGGAATTTTCTTCTGATTACAATTCGCAATAAAACGAGTCGCTTTGTCTGCCGAATCGGAATAAATCACACCACCAAACTGAATTTCACCTTTTTTAGTTTTGGAAACTGTTCGCTGATTGGCGACAATTCCGACCGCCCAACCGTCAATTCGAGCATAACAGGTGATGATGGATTGACCGTAACCGTCCTTATACATATCCATTTCTGAATTATCAACCAAACGTTTGATGACTTCCATCATATCATATTGATCGGATCTGGATTTCGGAACAATTCCGTAAATATCACTTTCTTTCAACGCAGGTTTTTCGGCTTTAATGCGATTGAAACCGGCTTTGTCATAATCGCCAATTTTGCTGACAATGCTTTTGATTCTATCCAACGCATCTTTGTCGTCTTTGGCTTTGTAGTCGGTCACACCTGAAATTTCGCAGTGCGTTGTGGCTCCGCCTAAGGTTTCATTATCAATATTCTCGCCAATAGCGGCTTTCACTAAATAACTTCCGGCCAAAAAGATACTTCCGGTTTTATCGACAATCATCGCTTCGTCACTCATAATCGGTAAGTAGGCACCACCGGCAACGCAACTACCCATCACGGCAGCAATTTGGGTAATTCCCATACTGCTCATAATGGCATTGTTTCTAAAAATGCGTCCGAAATGTTCTTTATCGGGAAAAATTTCGTCTTGCAACGGAAGATAAACTCCTGCACTATCTACCAAGTAAATGATTGGCAAACGATTTTCGATGGCAATTTCCTGAGCACGTAGATTCTTTTTTCCGGTGATGGGAAACCAAGCTCCGGCTTTTACAGTTGCATCATTTGCAACCACGATACATTGTTTTCCTTTGATGTAACCGATTTTTACGACCACACCTCCGGACGGACAACCACCGTGTTCTTTGTACATTCCGTCGCCAGCAAAACCTCCGATTTCGATGCTTTTGGCTTTCTCATCCAACAAATAATCGATGCGTTCACGGGCAGTCATTTTGCCTTCGGCGTGTAATTTGGCAATTCTTTTTTCGCCGCCACCTAATTTGATAATGGCAAAACGTCTTTTTAATTCGGCTAATATGAGTTTATTGTGATCTTCGTTTTTGTTGAAGTTAATGTCCATAAAGAATGTAAATTTTGTTGTGTGCGAAATTACGAAAACGTTTGAGATTTAAAAAGCTGAATTGTTTAATTTTTAGCCAATCTTTTTAAAACAGCCCATTGTTTTAAGGCATCACGAGCTTCAACAGCAGGATAACCGAGCATTGTTTTTCCGGCTGGAACATCGGCAGCAACACCTGAACCTGCTCCAACAATTGCACCTGAACCGATGGTTACGTGGTCTTTGATGGAAGCACTTCCGCCAATGATTACGCCATCTCCCAACGTTACAGAACCGGCCAAACCGCTGTTTCCTGCCATAATGCAAAAACGACCGAGAATTGAATTATGTCCGATTTGAACTAAATTATCAATTTTGCAGCCATCGCCTAAGATTGTTGAACTGAATTTGGCACGATCGACGCAGGAATTGGCACCGATTTCGACCCAGTTTCCTAAGATTACATTTCCGATTTGAGGGACTTTTACCAAACCTCTTTCAGGACAAGGTCGGAAACCAAATCCATCTGCACCAATAGTAGAATTAGGATGAAGGATGCAATGCGAACCCACGTGACAACGTTCGCGAACCACAGCACCGTTCCAAATAATGGTTTCATTTCCGATGGTACATTCGTCTAAAATGGAGACATTAGAATAAATTGTTGTGTTTTTTCCGATGACAACGTCTTTACCAATATAAGTATGAGCACCAATTCGAGTTCCTTCACCGATTTTTGCCGAACTGTGAATGACAGCAGTTGGGTGAATATCAAATTCGAAATGGGGTGGAGGTGGAGCGAAGAATTCCAATACTTGCGACATCGCTAATTCGGCATTTTTTACTTTGATGAAAGCTTTATTATCGCCGGGTTCAATTGAAATATCTTCATTTACAACTGCAATAGAAGCATTTGAATCTGCCCAAAATTTTTCATATTTTTTATTACCGATAAACGTAATGTGGTTTTCTTTTGCTTTTTCAATTTGCTCAGGAGCTTCAATTGAATGTGAAGTGTTTCCTACTATTGTTCCGTTCAAAACGGCATTAATTTCCTGCAAAGTGCATGTTTTCATATAATAGTTGATATTTTTTCTAAAAATAATGCTTTAAAATAATAAAAACCAAATTTAATTGGATTTGATTAAAAAATAAAACTTATTGATTTGTTATTATTTATAGAATATTTTTTTGTTTTATAAAAATAAAAGTTACTACTATTATCAAATTGACAATATAATGCTATAAATAGAACGATTTGTCCTGTTTTTGTAAACAATATGATTTTAAATTTGAATAAATAAAAAAGTAAAAATTATGAGTTTAATACAAAGACCACAATTAAAAGAAAAGTATGATAATTACATTGGAGGAAAATGGACTCCGCCATCAACAGGCCAATATTTTGAAGTATTGTCACCCGTAGATGGTAAACTAATGTCGAAAGCCGCTCACTCAGCAAAAATGGATGTTGAAATGGCCGTTGATGCAGCTTATGAAGCTTTTAAATCATGGGGACAAACATCCTCTACGGAGCGAAGCATTATTTTAAATAAAATTGCCGATCGTTTGGAGGCCAATTTAGAATTTTTAGCTTCTGTTGAAACATTAGACAATGGAAAAGCAATTCGGGAAACCATGCTTGCTGATATGCCTTTAGCTATTGATCATTTTCGTTATTTTGCGGGAGTGATTCGTGCCGAAGAGGGTTCAATTAGTGAGCTGGATAAAGACACAGTTTCTATTATAGTTCACGAGCCAATTGGTGTAGTGGCACAAATTATTCCTTGGAATTTTCCAATTTTAATGGCAGTATGGAAACTAGCTCCCGCTTTAGCCGCCGGAAATTGTGTGGTTTTAAAACCGGCAGAGAGCACACCTATTTCTATTCTTGTGTTAATGGAATTAATTGAAGATTTACTTCCTGCAGGAGTGATCAATATTGTAAATGGCTTTGGTGCGGAACTAGGTAGAACACTAGTCACCAATCCAAAAGTGTCAAAAGCTGCTTTTACAGGTTCTACAGCAACGGGACGAATGGTGATGCAATATGCCACCGAAAATATTATACCGGTTACATTAGAGCTAGGTGGAAAATCACCAAACGTTTTCTTTCCCTCGGTCATGGATCACGACGATGAATTTTTAGACAAAGCCATTGAAGGTGCAGTGCTTTTTGCATTAAATCAAGGTGAAATTTGCACGTGTCCGTCTAGATTGATTATTCATGAATCGATTTACGACAAATTTATTGAACGTGTTTTAGAACGAGTTAAAGCCATTAAAACCGGAAATCCATTCGATATGTCGGTGATGATGGGAGCACAAGCATCTCAAATTCAAAAAGATAAAATTCTCTCGTACATAAAATTAGGAAAAGAAGAAGGAGCCGAATTATTGTGTGGTGGCGAAGTGAATCATTTGGGTGGCGATATGGAAGGTGGCTATTACATTCAACCTACCTTATTTAAAGGGCACAACAAAATGCGTATTTTTCAAGAAGAAATTTTCGGACCTGTGTTGGCGGTAACAACATTTAAATCGACAGAAGAAGCGATTGCGATTGCCAATGATACCATGTATGGTTTAGGTGCAGGTGTTTGGACGCGTGATGCTCATGAACTATACCAAGTTCCGAGAGCCATTCAAGCCGGACGAGTTTGGGTGAATCAATACCATGCGTATCCGGCAGGAGCACCTTTTGGAGGTTATAAACAATCCGGAATTGGAAGAGAAAATCATAAAATGATGTTAGGACACTATCGTCAGAGTAAAAATATGCTAATTTCATACAACAAAAATAAATTAGGTTTCTTTTAAATATAACATTTAGTTAATTTTAGCCATGGATTCAGAAAGTAATTATTGAATTCATGGCTTATCTTTTATAATTATGGAAAAAATAAAACGATTGTATGCTACCGAAAAAGCACTGGAATTAATCAAAATGCTAAAGGAAAAATTTGGTGATTTGATGTTTTATCAAGCTGGCGGATGCTGTGAAGGAACGCAACCACAATGTTTTGAAAAAGGTGGTTTCTATTTACGCTATGGCGATGTTTGCATCGGAACCGTTACCGGATTTGAATTTTGGGTTGACAAAGATTTATTTGAATATTGGAAACATGCTCATTTTACATTGGATGTTACCGATGGAATAGGAGCAGGCGGTTTTTCTTTAGAAACACCTTATGGAAAAACATTTATCATTCACTACCGTCTGTTCACAGAAGAAGAAGCAATGAATTTGGAAGAAGTAAAACGCAATGAATAAATTACCCGTTAAAATTCATTAATTGGTATTGTTTGGGTGTGACACCTTCATGCTTTTTAAACAGCCGGATAAAATAATTAGCATCTTCAAAACCGGACGCATACGAAACTTCGGAAATATTGATTTTTGGGTTGTTTAGTAAGTTCTTGGCAAATTTAATTTTTTCGTTGAGAATGAATTCAATCGGACTCATACCTAATTCTCTTTTGAAAGAACGATAGAAAGATGTTGAACTCATGCACGCTTTGTCACTCAATACTTTTAAACTAATATTTTCTTGAATATTCTGGCGAATGTATTGCACAATGTGATGAATAGGGTTTGTGCTATCCAATTGCTGCGAACTTTCAACCGTTTTCATGCTTTGAGATTGAATGATTCTAACCAGAAGTTCTTGTAAAGTTAAATCGGCCAAAGCATCTTTTGTAATGGCCGTGCTCATACACTCTTTAATTAATTTATTAATGGTGGTAGCCAATTCCAAATTATTATAAAAGAAATAATTTTCATAATCCAATTTCCAAAATGGACTATTGCCTTCTTTTGGATATCGTTCGTTTAAAAAATCTAAGGTTTCTTTGATTTTAAATTGATCAATAGCCAAGGCAAGGCATTGCGTTGGATTATGATGGGAAGCTTCCGGAAAATCAATTTTCATTTCAACATTAGAAGGAATGATAACTGTTTCGCCCGGAAGATAATCAAACTTTGGATCCTCAAAAAGATGCATCACTTTTTTGCCTCGCAACATGCTGGTAACCACCAAATCATTAAACTTCAGTGGAACCTTAATGCTTTTCTGATACGTTTCAAATAAGTTTAACTCACAGTTATTCAGTGAATAAACTGTTCTGTTTTCAACTAATGTTTTAAGTGATTTTTCGTGCGTTAAGGCGGGTGTATGCAAGGTTACCTTCGAATGATTCATGCCAATTCTTTTAATAAAAGTAGTAAAAAAATCTATACTTTATTGGTTTCTTCACTCTTTTTTTAATTCAAACAGAGCTTTTATCCTCAAACCCTTTTAACCTTTTAACCTTTTAAACCTTTAAACTTTTAAACCTTTAAACTATTCCTCCTTTTGTCCCATCATCATCAAATAGGCTTTTAGGAAAGCATCGATGTTGCCATTCATCACGCCTTCTACGTCGCTGGATTCGTGTCCGGAACGAACGTCTTTGACTAATTTATAGGGATGCATCACATAATTTCTGATTTGCGAACCCCATTCGATTTTCATTTTTCCGGCTTCGATGTCGGCTCGTTGAGCCATTTGTTTTTTGAGTTCAATTTCATACAATTGCGAACGTAACATTTGCATTGCTCGTTGACGATTGTCTTGCTGAGAACGCGTTTCTGAACACTGAATTTGAATTCCGGTTGGTTTGTGAAACAACTGCACTTTTGTTTCTACTTTGTTCACATTTTGACCACCGGCACCACTTGATCTTGAAGTTATGATTTCTAGATCTGCAGGATTGATTTCGATTTCGATTGTATCATCCACCAATGGATAAACATAGACAGAAGCAAAGGATGTATGACGTTTGGCATTGCTATCAAACGGAGAAATTCGCACTAAACGGTGTACGCCATTTTCACCTTTTAGGTAACCAAAAGCATATTCGCCTTCAATTTCTAAGGTAACAGTTTTTATTCCGGCTACATCGCCTTCCTGAAAGTTGAGTTCTTTGATTTTGTAGCCTTCTTTTTCGGCCCACATCAAATACATACGCATAAGCATCGAAGCCCAATCGCAACTTTCTGTACCACCCGCTCCGGCAGTAATTTGCAACACGGCACTCAAATTATCGCCTTCGTCTGAAAGCATATTTTTGAATTCCAGGTTTTCGACTAAGGTGTTGGTTTGTTCGTAAATAGCATCTACTTCCTCTTCGGTAGCATCGCCATCTTTGAAGAATTCAAAAACCATTTGAAGTTCTTCGACTAAGGCTAATCCTTTTTGGTAATCTTCTACCCATTTTTTCTTGGATCGAAGGTCACGGACTACTATTTCTGCTTCTTTGGGATTGTTCCAAAAGTTTGGATCGAACGTTTTTTCTTCTTCGTTGGTGATCTCGATTAATTTTTTATCGATGTCAAAGATACCTCCTCAACGCACCAAGACGCTCTACAATACCTTTTATTTGTTCGGTATTTGTCATAATTATTGTAGTTTTGTTTTTTGCAAATGTAGGAACAAGTTGTGATTTGTCCTAATGGTGAAAATTAATAATTGCGTAGGGACAGGTCACGACCTTTCCCTACTTGAATGAAATAAAAAATTTAAAATTAAATGGAAATAAATTTAGTAAGCGATACAGTTACCAAGCCAAGCCCTGAAATGTTAAGTGCTATGTTTAATGCAAAAGTGGGCGATGACGTTTTTAAGCAAGATCCAACAGTGAATGAATTAGAGGCTTATACGGCAGCATTTTTTGGAATGGAAAAGGCTTTGTTTTTTCCGAGTGGAACGATGGCGAATCAAGCTGCGATAAAATTACACACGCAGCCGGGTGAGCAATTGATTGCCGATAAATATGCTCATATTTTTAATTATGAAGGAGGAGGAGTTTCGTTCAACAGCGGTGTTTCGTGCCGATTGTTGGAAGGAAATCGTGGGATGATTACAGCGGAGCAAGTTGAAGAAGCGATTAATCCGCCGGATTTTTATCATAGTCCGTTAACGACATTGGTTTCGTTGGAAAATACAACAAACAAAGGTGGTGGAGCGTGTTATGAAATGCAGGATTTGGTAGAAATTAAAAAAGTGTGTGATAAACATGGTTTAAAATATCATTTGGATGGTGCTCGTTTGTGGAATGCTTTGGTTGCCAAAAACCAAGATCCGTTAGAATATGGACAACTGTTTGACACTGTTTCGGTTTGCTTTTCTAAAGGAATGGGAGCACCAATTGGTTCGGTTTTGTTGATGAGTGAAAAGGATTATCAAAAAGTAATGCGAATTAGAAAGATTTTTGGAGGTGGTATGCGACAAGCCGGCTATTTAGCTGCTGCAGCAATTTATGCTTTGGAGAACAATATAGAACGATTAACAGAAGACCATAGACGAGCAAAAGAATTAGGCAAAGCCCTTTTGAAAACAAATTGGGTACAATCTGTGGAAGAAGTAGAAACGAATATTGTAATTTTTTCGGTGAAACCAACGATTCAAGATGCGGTTGTGATTGAAAAATTGAAGCAACGAAATATTGCCATTAGTTCGTTAGGTAAAGGAAAATTGCGAATGGTGACGCATTTGGATTATAAGGAAGTGATGCATACGTATGTGTTGGAAGCTTTAGAGAAAATGGTTTTTTAGTAGAAATTCAATTTTGAAAAGCGATTTTTTATGGTTTACTTTTTAGCCCCGATTGCAGTGGAAATCATCTTTGGCAAAGTTTTTAACTTTGCCAAAGATATTGGAACGGAAAGCGGGAAAATGGATTGCTGAAAAAGCCCTAGCCATTCGCTACTAAAAAAGTTGTCTGTTATCCGTTATCTGTTGAACATATCCATTCCCGGGATGTTTGGCATGCCGTCTTTGGCGACTGCAGCGAGTTCTGTTTCGTTTACGTTGGTTGCTTTTTGGATGGCTTTGTTCATAACCAAAATCAAATAATCTTCTAATTGCTCTTTGTCTTCGAGCAAAGTTGGGTGAACGTCGATTGATTTTATCGTGCGATTTGCGGTTAAAGTTACCTTTAAAAGCCCGTCATTGCTTTGTTCATCTATTAAAACGTGGTCTAAACGTTTTTTGGTTTCTTCGATTTTTTGTTGGGTTTCTTTAAGTTTTCCCATCATTCCCATTAGGTCTCCAAACATGTTGATAATTTTTATAGTTTTAGAACTACAAATGTAGTAAATTGCATAGTTTTGAGTAAATAAATTTTTTATGAATAAATGGTTATCGTTAAGTTTAGTTTGTGTTATTTTTGCAACTTCTTGTCAAAAAAAAGAAGCTAATATGTCAGAAAATATAGTGCCGCCAATTGCTGCAAAAAAAGATACAGTTCTTGAAAAACATGGAGATAAACGAGTAGATCCGTATTATTGGTTGAACGATCGGGAAAATCCGGAAGTGATTCAGTATCTGAAAGATGAGAATGAATATTATCAAAAGATGACTGCTCATACACAAACTCTGCAAAAAGATTTGTTTGAGGAAATGAAGTCGCGAATTAAGGAAGATGATGAATCGGTTCCTTATTTATACAACGGTTACTATTATATTACTCGTTTTGAGAAAGGTAAAGAATATCCAATTTTTTCACGAAAAAAAGGAAGTTTAACTGCTAAAGAAGAAATTTTGTTTAATTGCAATGAAATGGCAAAAGGGCATTCATATTTCAATTTGGGAGGATTAAATATAAGTGAAGATAACAAATTAGCTTCATTTTCTACAGATTTAGTAGGAAGAAGAATTTATACTCTTCAAGTTAAAAACTTAGAAACCGGAGAAATTTTGGCAGATAAGGTTGAAAATGTTTCCGGTGCAGCCGTTTGGGCCAACGACAATAAGACTTTGTTTTATACTACGAAAGATAAGGTAACTTTACGTTCGGATAAAATTCATAAACACGTTTTGGGTGGCGATGCAAAAAATGATGAGTTGATTTTTCATGAAAAAGATGAAACGTTCACTATTTACATTGCTAAGACAAAATCTAAAAAATTCTTGGTTATTAACAGTAGTAGTACTTTAACGTCGGAGTTTCAGATTTTGGATGCAAATAAACCATCTGATAAATTCAAAGTTTTTCAACCCAGAACAAGAGGTTTAGAATATGATATAGCCCATTTTAATGATCATTTTTACATTGTAACCAATAAAGATAAGGCAACCAATTTTAAAGTAATGAAAACTCCGGACAACGCTACTACCAAAGAAAATTGGGTAGACGTTATTCCGCACAATGACGCTGTATTGATTGAAGGAATTGAGATTTTTAAAAATTATTTGGTTGTAGAAGAGCGTTCGAATGGTTTGAATAAAATTCGCGTCATGCCCTGGGATGGAAGTGGTGAGTATTATTTGCCGTTTGAAATTGAAACGTATTCGGCTTATGTAGGAACGAATGTTGATTTTGATACAGAAATCCTGCGTTATGGTTATCAATCGTTGGCTACTCCTTCATCAGTAATTGATTTTAATATGAGAACCAAAACCAAGCAGGTGATGAAAGAACAAGCTGTTTTGGGTGGAAAGTTTGATAAAAACAATTACAAAGAAGAACGCGTTTGGGCTACGGCGACGGATGGCACAAAAGTTCCGATTTCGTTAGTTTATCGCAAAGAAGTAAAAAAAGACGGAAATAATCCGTTGTTGCAATATGCTTATGGTTCGTATGGACATTCGATGGAACCTAATTTTGATTCAACAATTTTAAGTTTATTAGATAGAGGTTTTATTTATGCGATTGCTCACATCCGTGGGGGCGAGGACATGGGTCGTCAATGGTATGAAGACGGAAAATTATTGAAGAAGAAAAATACGTTTACCGATTTTATTGATTGTTCTAAGTATTTAATTGACCAAAAATATACGAATCCTAAAAAATTATATGCTCAAGGCGGTTCTGCCGGAGGTTTATTAATGGGTGCGGTTGTGAATATGGCTCCTGAATTGTATAATGGTGTTTTAGCAGGTGTTCCTTTTGTAGATGTGGTTACAACAATGTTAGATGAAACAATTCCGTTGACTACCGGAGAATATGATGAGTGGGGAAATCCGAATGACAAGGAATATTATGATTATATGAAGTCCTATTCGCCTTATGACAATTTAAAAGCACAAGATTATCCGAATATGTTGGTTACCACCGGGTTACATGATTCTCAGGTGCAATATTGGGAACCGGCCAAGTGGGTAGCCAAATTACGAACAATAAAAACAGATAAAAATTTATTATTTTTAGACACAAACATGGATGCGGGTCATGGTGGGGCTTCAGGAAGATTTGAAGCGTTAAAAGAGCTGGCAAAAGAGTTTAGTTTTCTTTTAGATTTAGAAGGAATTGAAAAGTAAAAATTTTTTTTATAAATTTGCAAGGTTTTAAGGTTTCCAAAAACAAGAGAAGTTTGCCTTGACTAACATATTTTTTATGAAAGAACAGATAAAAGCTTATAATAGTGTATTGGATTTAATTGGGAATACACCGTTAATTAAACTCAATAGGATTACAGAGAATTTAGAAGGTAATTTTTACGCAAAGGTTGAATCATTCAACCCTGGTCATTCTACAAAAGACAGAATTGCTCTTTATATTATTGAAGAAGCTGAAAGGCAAGGATTACTCTCTCCTGGTGATACCATCATAGAAACTACTTCTGGTAACACCGGTTTTAGTTTGGCGATGGTAAGCATCATCAAAGGATACAACTGTATTTTAGCAGTAAGTTCAAAATCATCTAGAGATAAAATTGACATGCTACGTAGCATGGGAGCAAAGGTATATGTTTGTCCTGCTCACGTTTCTGCAGATGATGAACGTTCTTACTATAACGTAGCCAAACGTTTGCATGAAGAAACCAAAGGTTCAATTTATATCAATCAATATTTTAATCAATTAAATGTTGATGCTCACTATAAATCTACAGGTCCTGAAATTTGGGAACAAACCAACGGACAAATTACTCACTTGATTGCTTGCAGCGGAACTGGTGGAACATTATCCGGTGCTGCAAAGTTTTTGAAAGAAAAAAATCCAAATATCAGAATTTTAGGAGTTGATGCGTATGGTTCAGTGTTGAAAAAATACCATGAAACCAAAGAATTTGATAACGAAGAAATTTATCCTTACCGAATTGAAGGTTTGGGTAAAAACTTAATTCCTACTGCAACAGATTTTGATATTATTGATAAATTTATCAAAGTTACCGATGAGGAAAGTGCACATACAACAAGAGAAATTGCCGTTAAAGAAGGTTTATTTGTTGGTTACACTTCCGGAGCAGTTGTGCAAGCCATCAGACAATTTGCCGAAGAAGGCGAATTTGATGCTAATTCCAACGTTATTGCAATATTTCCAGATCACGGCTCACGTTATATGAGTAAAGTGTTTAGCGATGATTGGATGAATGAACAAGGATTTTTTGATAGTGTTAATTTGGAAGAAGTTCAGAAAATAGAATTTATTAAGTAACATAGAATTTAGAGAATATAGAAAACTCCAAGCTTTTAACTTGGAGTTTTTTATTATATTCCATTCAACCAAAAATTATTTTTCTAAAAAATCTATTATTTTTTGATTCACAACTTCAGGCTGATCGATAGTTAAAAAATGACCTGCATTTTCAATAGTAACCATTTCGCCTTTTGGAAGAAGTTCATTGCCCTTTTCTAAACTTTTTTGAGAATTTACTATATCATTATCTCCAATCATAATTAAAACAGGAATCGTAATCTTTTCAATTTCTTCTTTAGAAAACGGTTGCATTTGTATAAAACTCATGTTTGTTTTTGCAAATTTATTGGCTAAAAAAAACTGATTTTTATAAATTGGATGAATTTTTTCAGGATAAAAAGCAAAAGCATTCAATGTGTTTTCTAATTTTTTCTTGTTTGGAAAAAGTTTAAACATTAAAGCAGAAGAAGCTTTATGCATTTTATCTAAATTTTCCAACGTCTGTGCCGGACTCAACAAAACCATTTTGCTGATAGTGCTGTTTTCTTGGGTAGCTAATAAAGTTGCCAACCAACCTCCGCGAGAAGCACCTACTATTTTGATTTTTTTTAAATTATAATGTTTAAAAATTTCATTATACCAAGCGATGGTTTCTTCTTTTGAAATGGTTTCTCCACATGAAACAGATTTTCCGGGTTCCATTAAAAAATCGATGGCATACACGCGATGATTTTTAGATAATGCTTTGATGTTCGGATACCACATAGTTGAGCTAGCATCCATTCCGTGTAATAAAATCAATGGTTCTGCATTTTTTGGTCCAGTAATAATGACATGAGCTGTTCCATAACTCGTTTTTATATTTTCTTCTTGAAAAGGAATTTTCCAAAGCTTTAATGTCTCATTATAGGCCTTAATATATTTTGATTTCTCTTGTTTTCGTTTAAAAACATAATCGTCAATTTTAGTATCTTTTGTAGTATTACAACCCTTTAAAAAGAGCGATAAAACAAAAAGAATTATAATTTTTTTCATTTTAAAAATTTGTTTATAGTAAATTTAGTAATTTTAAATTCTATTGCAATTAATATTCCGAAAACTGAAGGTTGCTTAAATTTTTATAAATTCCACTTTCAATTTCTAAGAGTTCTTTGTGTGTTCCTTGTTCAGAAATAATTCCATTATTCAATACTAAGATATTATCAGCACTTCTAATAGTGGCTAATCGATGAGCGATGATTATGCTGGTTCTTCCTTTCATTAAAGTTTCTAAGGCTTCCTGAACGAGTTTTTCACTTTCACTATCTAATGAAGAAGTAGCTTCATCCAATATCAATATACTTGGGTTTTTTAATAAAGCTCTAGCAATTGCAATACGTTGCCGCTGTCCACCAGATAATTTAATGCCACGTTCTCCCACCAATGTTTCAAATTGTTCAGGAAAACCATTAATAAATTCTAAGGCATTCGCTTGTTTTGCCACCATTTGAATTTCTTCAAAAGAAGCATCCGGTTTACCATAAGCAATGTTTTCTTTGATGCTACCACCAAATAAGATAACATCTTGCGGCACAATACTCATATTACCGCGTAATTGTTCTAGATCGTAGTCGTAAATACTTTTATTATCGATGATAATTTCACCTGAATTCAAATCATAAAAACGAAGTAACAAAGCAGAAATTGTTGATTTTCCTGCACCACTTGGACCAACTAATGCAATTTTTTGACCAAATTTCACAGAAAAACTTACCCCTTTGAGTACTTCAATTTCTTTTCGTGACGGATAACTGAATCCTACATTTTTGAAGGTTACATTGCCTTGAATTTTTTCTGTTAGTTTCGGTTGGTTGCCATTGATGTTTTCCGGTTGTTCATTCAACAGTTCAAAAACACGTTCAGTAGCTCCAACCGCCTTTTGAATTTGAGCATACAATTCGGCAATTCCTCCAAAAGAAGCTCCAACAAAAGTGGAATACAACACAAATGTAATTAATTGACCAACAGTCATTTCTCCATTTATACTTAAAGTAACTCCATACCAAACCACAGCTACAATAGCACCAAACAAACAGAAAATAATGAAAGAAGCAAAATAACCTCTATATTGTCCGCCTTTGATTGCTATGGAAACAATTTCGCTTATTTTTCCACGGTAGCGTGCAATTTCATACCATTCGTTGGCAAACGCTTTAACGTTGCTTATTCCTTGCAATGTTTCTTCTACAATAACTTGACTTTCGGCTACGGAATCCTGCACTTTTTTTGAATATTTTCGAATAAAACGTCCAAAAATAACTGCTGCTACAGCCACTAGCGGAACCACTGCCAACATCATTAAAGTTAATTTTATGCTTTCGCTGGCTAGCAAGATTACTCCACCAATAATTAAGATGAATTGTCTTAAAAATTCTGCTATAGTAGTTGTAAGTGTATCCTGGATTTGATTGATGTCTGAACTAATTCGGCTATTTAATTCGCCCACTCGTTTTTGAGAAAAGAATGTCATGGGTAATTTTATCAAATTGGTATATAGAGCCAAACGAAGATTAGCTAATGTATTTTCGGTGAAATTCACAAATAAATACACTCTAAAAAACGAGAAAAAGGACTGTAGAAATAGAATAGCAATTAATCCTAAAGCCACATTGTTTGCGGCATCTAAATCTTTGTCTTTGACACAATCAACTAGCATTCCCATTAATTTTGGAAAAGCCAATGCTGTTCCACCTGTTAACAAAAGAAAAATTAATCCGATTAAAAATTTCCATCGATGCGTATCGGCATATTTGAATATGAGTAAGGCTTTACTAAGCGAAGAGGCACTTATTTTTGCTTTAGGCAAATCATTTTCTTTAAATCTAGCCATTTTTTTTGTAAAGTAAGTAATTTATAATTTGATAATAGTTGAACAATCTATAATTTTAAATCGTTATTAAAACTAAAAAACTCTCTAAAAAGAGAGTTTTAAATTAATCTGTAAGTGAAAAAGGAACTATTCCTGCATCGTGTGATACACATTCATCACATCATCATCTTCTTCAATTTTTTCTAATAATTTTTCAACATCAGCCATTTGTTCTGCAGTGACTTCTTTGGTAATTTGCGGAATTCTTTCAAAACCAGATGATAAAATTTCTATGTTTCTGTTTTCCAATTCTTTTTGAATGGCACCAAAACTTTCAAATGGAGCATACATTAGAATTCCGTCTTCGTCCGCAAAAATTTCTTCTACACCAAAATCAATCATTTCTAATTCTAAATCTTCTACATTTTGACCTTCAGCAGGAATTCTGAAATTACACGTATGATCAAACATAAATTCAACCGAACCTTGCGTTCCCATAGTTCCATTGCATTTGTTGAAGTAACTTCGAATGTTTGCTACTGTTCTATTATTATTGTCTGTGGCTGTTTCAATCAGAATGGCAATTCCGTGTGGAGCATACCCTTCAAACAAAACCTCTTTAAAGTTGGCTGTGTCTTTGTCTGACGCTTTTTTAATTGCTCTTTCAACATTGTCTTTTGGCATATTGGCAGCCTTGGCATTCTGAATAACGGCACGCAAACGAGAGTTGGTTTCCGCATTCGGACCACCTTCTTTCACAGCCATTACAATGTCTTTTCCTATTCTGGTGAACGTTTTGGCCATTGCTGACCAACGTTTCATTTTTCGTGCTTTTCTAAATTCAAATGCTCTTCCCATTTCTATTTATTTCAATATTCTGTTTGTTGTGCAAAAATAATACTTAAACCGTTATTTCAAAATGTTTTATTTCTTGTAAAATGGCATTTTTACAACCTTCGCTTTTACTTTATTATTTCTGATTCGAATGTAGATTTCAGAATCAACTGCTGAAAATTCAGTTTTCACATATCCCATTCCGATTCCTTTTCCAACAGTAGGAGCCATTGTTCCGGAAGTTACGATTCCGATGTTATTTCCGTCAGCATCCACAATTTCGTAGTCGTGACGTGGAATTCCTCTTTCTAATAATTCAAATCCAACTAATTTTTTGGTTACACCTTCTTCTTTTTGCTTTTTCAAGTTTTCAGAATTGGTGAATTCTTTTGTGAATTTGGTAATCCACCCCAAACCCACTTCTAATGGCGAAGTAGTGTCGTTGATGTCGTTTCCATACAAACAAAAGCCCATTTCTAAACGTAATGTATCTCTGGCAGCTAAGCCTATTGGTTTAATTCCGAAAGATGCTCCGGCTTCAAAAACTTTGTTCCAAATTTGTTCTACTTCTGAATTTTTACAATAGATTTCAAATCCACCTGAACCGGTATAACCTGTTGCTGAGATGATTACGTTTTCAATTCCTGCAAAATCTGCTACTTCAAAATGATAATATTTAATTTCAGATAAATTGATTGATGTCAATGATTGCATTGCATCCACCGCTTTTGGACCTTGAATTGCCAATAAAGAATAATCTTCTGAAAAATCTTTCATTTCCACACCTAAGTCATTGTGCGAGGAAATCCAATTCCAATCTTTTTCAATATTAGAAGCATTTACAACCAATAAATACTGCTCTTCTTTTATTTTGTAAACAATTAAATCATCCACTATACCACCTTGATTATTAGGTAAACAAGAGTATTGAGCTCTACCGATAGTTAAGGTAGATGCATCGTTGGAAGTAACTTTTTGAATCAAAGCCAAAGCATTCGGACCGGTTAACAAAAACTCACCCATGTGTGATACGTCAAAAACACCTACGCCATTACGCACGGTTTCGTGTTCAACGGTTACTCCTTCATATTGAACCGGCATGTTATATCCGGCAAATGGTACTAATTTAGCTCCTAGACTTTCGTGAATGTGCGTTAATGCAGTATTTTTCATTAGTTTGTTGTGTGAAAATTGAAGTGGCTAATTTATTAAAAATAATACGATTTTTGAATGAAATTAATGCTCAAATTTATTTAATTGTTACTATTTGATTCTATTACTCAATATTCTTGCATTTTTCGAAATTCTGTTAAAAAATATTTTTAATCACAATCCAAAAACCTATATTTACTTTTTATATATAATTAAGATTACGATTAAATTGATTGCATGAAGCCAGCAGAAAATATACTACCACAACAGCTTGAAAAAGAAATTATTGAACCCCAACTCAATTTGCTTTTAACCACCGATGAAGATGATGACCGACCTGTGTATATCTCCGGAAATTTTAACAATTGGATTACACAAGACAAGAATTTTCAAATGGAGAAAGTTGGAAAGGGACTCTATCACTATAAATTTTCCACCGATTTTGTTTATCCCGACGAATTGTTATACAAATTTACGAGAGGTGATTGGAGTGAAGTTGAAATTGATAAATACGGTAACAGAACCGAAAACCGTTCGTGCAAACAACACAATGGCGTAAAAAAGGAGCATGTTGCCAAATGGCGTAAAAATTGGTTGCCTTTTAAACCCAATTTTTTACCCAAAGTTCATTTAGTTTCCGAAGAATTTGAAATTCCACAACTGAATAAAAAACGTAAAGTTTGGGCTTTATTGCCTTATGATTATGAGACTTCTACAGAACATTATCCGGTAATGTATTTGCAAGATGCTCAGAATCTATTTAATGAAAAAGCTCAATACGGTAATTGGGAAATTGATAAAAAACTCGCTGTAATGGCGGAATATAATATTGGTAAAATAATCGTAATTGCCATAGAACACGCTGATAACGAACGAATATTAGAATACAATGTTGGTAATACGGTTCTCGGAACGGGTCAAGGTAAAAAGTACATTCGATTTTTAACCGATACTTTAAAACCATTTATTGATGAAAATTTTAGAACCAAACCGGAACGTGAGTTTACAGGAATTGGTGGAAGTTCGATGGGTGGATTAGTAAGTATTTTTAGTGGAATTATGTATCCCGAAGTCTTTGGTAAATTGATGATTTTTTCGCCATCACTTTGGGTTGTTCCAAAAATAAAATTGTCTTTTTTGGATATGGATGAACCGCAAGATACCCGAATTTACTTGTACGCCGGCGGTGATGAAAGTGCCACGATGATTGACCACGTGAAGAATTTCAAAAAGCGATTACTCAAAAAAGATGCATTGAATGATAAAATGAAAGTGCGATTGAGCATTAACGAACAAGGAAAACACAACGAAGTGTATTGGAGTGATGAATTTCCGAAAGCAATTGAATGGTTGTTTTTTAGTACGAAAGAAGAGTAACAATATCAATGACAATTAGAATGTCAAAAATCAATAAAATTTACAATGAAAATCCATTATACAAACAATCAATCTCATAAAAAATTAAATTTAATTCCGCTTTTGGAAACAGAAGAGGCGATTATTTTTGATGAAATTCATTTATCGAAAACTATTTTTTCAGGAAAAAAAGACAGTCTTTATTTTTATGAAAAGGATGAAAATATCTTTTTATTCATTGGTTTGGGAAAGGATCCGGATTATAGATCAATTAAAACGACATTCAGAAGAATTTCTGCGAAACAAAAATCTTATTTTAAAGAAGAAGCCAAATTGTTTCTTTCCGGCGATTTATCCACAGATAATATAGAAGCGATTATTTCCGGTTTATGGCTGGGAACGTATCAATTAGGGCATTACAAAAAGGATAAAAAGCAGCATCCGTTGGAATTAGAAGATTTTATTTTAGAAATTAATTCTTATTCAGATGTCAAAAATGCCATTGATAAAGGTTTAAAAATCGCCAATGCTCAATTGGAAACCTATCATTTAGTAGATTTACCTCCCAATAAAATTACTCCAAAACATTTAGCCGATTGGGCGATGGATGCGGGAAAGAAATTCGGATTTTCAGTCGAAGTTTTCAGTCAGCAAAAGTCAAAAGATGTAGGATTAGATGCTTTTGTTTCCGTAGGAAAAGGAAGTGCGAATGAATCGCAATTTATCGTGATGGATTATCAACCCGAAAATGCTAAAAAACACATCGGTTTGGTTGGGAAAGGAATCACGTTTGACACAGGCGGACTCAACATCAAAACGGCAGGAATGGTTCATATGAAGTGCGATATGGCTGGTGGTGCAGCGGTTTTAGGAGCAATGCAATTGATTGCTGATTTACAACTTCCTTATCGAGTAACGGCGATTGTCCCTGCTTGTGAAAATTCGGTGGATGCCAATTCGTTTTTGCCTAGTGATGTGATTGGAAGTTACAGCGGTCATTCCATCGAAATTATTGATACCGATGCCGAAGGAAGATTGATTTTAGCCGATGGTTTATCCTATTTAATCAAAAATTTCAATCCTGAAACGGTGATTGATTTAGCTACTTTAACAGGAAGTAGCGTTGCCACTTTTGGAAATGAGTGTGGAGCATTATTTACAAATAATGAATTGTTAGTCAAACAATTACAGCTTGCCGGAGATGGAATAGGGGAGCGTTTGTGGCCATTGCCATTATGGGATGCTTATAAATCGGATATTGAAAGTGAAATTGCTGATGTGAAAAATTACTCCGGAAAACCGGTGGCGGGAGCGATTTCTGCTGCCAAGTTTTTAGAATTTTTTACCGAAAATCATACCTCTTGGGCACATCTTGACATTGCCGGTGTCACTTTCGTGGATGATGAATTTGCCAAAACCAAACACGCAACAGCTTTTGGCGTGCATTTAATTACTAATTTTATTGAAAACCAATAGTTTATGGAAAATAATACCAAAACCTTCATCTGTATTTCCAATTATTTTAAAGGAAATGATTTTTTAATTAATTTGAAGAAATTAGGAAACAAAGTTTTTCTGATCACTTCCGAAAAACTTCGTGACAAACCGTGGGCTTTTGATTCGATTGATGAAATTTTTTATATGCCGGGCCAAGATATTGATTGGGATTTGGATATGCTTTTGCAAGGTGTTGCCGGATTAATGCGAACTGAAAAAGTGGATGCTATTGTAGCTTTAGACGATTTTGATGTAGAAAAAGCAACCTATTTACGTGAAAACTTGCGTGTGGACGGAATGGGGCAAACCACCGGAAGGTATTTCCGTGACAAATTGGCTATGCGAGTAAAAGCTCACGCTGAGGGTGTTCCGGTTCCGCCTTTTAGTGCGTTGTTTAATGATGAATACATCAATCATTTTGCAGAAACTGTTTCGCCGCCTTGGGTTTTAAAACCGCGTTCGGAAGCTTCAGCAAACGGAATTATGAAAGTGCATTCGAAAGAAGAATTATGGGAAAAAATACACGAATTAGGCGGAAATCGCATTAAATATTTAGTGGAACAATTTAAACCCGGAGCTGTCTATCATTGTGATGGATTGAATTTTAACAGTAAAGTTTTATTCAGTTTAACATCGCAATATTTGGCTACACCGATGGAGATTTCGCAAGGTGGCGGTATTTTTAGAAGTGCCAATATTCCATATAATTCTGCCGATGACAAAGCCATCAAAAAAGTGAATGAGCAAGTGATGAAAGCGTTTGGTATGAAGCACGGAGCTACGCACACCGAGTTTATCAAATGTAATGAAGATGGAAAAATTTACTTTTTAGAAACTTCTTCGCGAGTGGGTGGAGCTCATTTGGCTGAGATGGTGGAAGCCGCTTCCGACATTAATTTGTGGGGAGAATGGGCAAAAATTGAAGATGCTTTAGTGAGAGGAAAAGAATACAAAGTTCCTTCGCAAAAGAAACAATTCGCCGGAATTGTTCTGACGTTATCCAAATTTGAACAGCCTGATTTGAGTGGATTTAATGATAGCGAAGTATGTTTCCGTGTGCCGTTGGAATACCACGCGGGATTGATTGTAAAATGCGACAAACACGAGCGAGTTCGTGAATTATTAGATGATTATGCGGAGCGATTGGTGCGAGACTTTGCTACAGTTGCAGAACAACAGGCGGTTAAAAAATTACATTAATTATTTTTAGCTACAAATTGTACTTAATTTATTGCTTTTCTAGCCACGAATTACACTAATTTCACGAATTATGAGAATTGTATTTTTTTAAAATTAGTGAAAATTCGTGTAATTCGTGGCAACTTACAAAATGAAAAAATATAATTCATATAATTTTCATAAACATACTTTCTGCCTTTGGAAAGAAGTTTCTCAAACGGATTTTGAGTTGCAAAAATCGCATTTCAAAAGTAAGTCAGGAAGTGAATATTTTTTTACCGAGGAAGGTGTGTATCGCATCTCCAACCATTGGGGAAGAGCCGCCAATTGCCGTTGGCGATTGTTACCATTAACCGACTATAAAAACCAACACACCAAAATAGGTTTTGCCCGCTGGACAGATTTTTACCCCAATGATGAAACCGCCAACTTATTCTTTATTCAAGTGGATTTTGAACAGAAAACAATTGATTTTTTTCATAAAGATATGCCGTTTTATGATGGAAAAGCTGCGTTACGAAATGCTTCTGAAACTGCCAAAACGATTAAAACAATTAAACAAATTTTAAATGAAGATGATTGGGCGAAGTATTTGGGATATGAGGATTTGGAGGGTTTACGAAAAGAAATTGTGACGAAAATAATTTATGATGGGATGAGTTTTGGAGAGATTAGAAGAAAATATTATTGAGTTTTTTAAACATTAAGACATTAAGATTGATTTCATTAAGGTTTAAATCTTAATGTCTTAATGTTTATTAATGTCTTAATGTTTAAAAGATTTAATGTTATTTCTCAAACATCCCAACGGTTCCACCAACCCAATCTTTATCTTTATTAAACTTCACACCAATCATTTCGCCACGGCTTAGTCGCACTAAGTTGGTGACTAAAGTAGGCGAGGGAGCATCTTTTTTCCAAACGGCTAATAACCGGACTTCGGCTTTTACTTTGCCATCCGGTGATTGAATGATCGGAAGGTAGTTTACTTTTTTCTGAAGAATGTATAAGTCTTTTTCTGTTACAGCTTCGATGTCTTCCTTTTTCACGTGAAAGATTACGCCACTTCCGGAGAAAGAAAACAACGGTTTAAGTACATAATTTTCTAAATCGGTTGGAATTTCTTTTAAATCGCTTAATAAAGTGGTTTCAATAAAATATTTTCCTTTTAAATAAGGCAAAATAAATTTACTGATGCGGAAAAACCAATTCGGATGTCCGGCCCATTCTACGTCTAAATCGGCAGAAAAATCAAAGTTGAGTTGCAAGTCGGTTCGCAAATCCAATTCGTCAAAAATCACGCGATTATAGATTCGTTTTACTTCAATTTCAATTCCTTTATCATTGGTATAAAACAGCTTTTTTCCTTTTTGAATTAATTCCGTCACACAAATTACCGGAATTCCGATGTCGCGTTTGCAGTAATAAAAATCAATTTTGGTGTTTTGCTTTTCAGGCTCAATTTCCAACAGAATTACATTTTCTTTTGGGTAATTATTGCAAATCACTTCTTCGATTAATTTCAAATACGATTCGTTATCCAAACCATTTAGATAAGGAGTCAATTCATTTAGAAAAGGGTAGAGGTCAGCAAATTTTTGAGACAAATGATTCTGAAAATTAAACAATGAAGGAAATCCTTGTACTTCAATTAGCTTCGAAATAACTTTTCCATCTTCTTCGCAAATACCAAAATCGATGGCTAGAAAAGTGGTGTGATTGTCTTCGTTTGGAACTTTTCTATTTAATTCTAATGCTCTGTTTGTTAATTCTTTGAAGTTGTCTTGTTGAATAAAAGCTATCACTTCATTACAACCTTCTAACAATTGAGCTTTTAATTCATTTGATATGAAAAAAGGCGTTTCTCCAATTCTGAAAGTCGGTTTATAATCAAAATCAGCTGTGATTGAATCAATTAACTGATTGTATTTTTCGGTTGAGAATTCTTCTTTGAATTGTTTTCTGAAAGCTGTATTCATTGTAAAACATTTTTAAAAAAAAGACACAAAAGAAATTACTAGTGTGCCTTTTTTGAAATTTAAAATTATAAAACTTAGTTAGATAGTATTTTTTTATGTTTCATCAAATCGTTGATGGCGATACGAAGAAAGTTTGGAATAATCGTTTCGTTTGTGCGATAGATTTTCTCTTCATCAACCAAATCTTCTAACATTTTTAGAAACTTTGGACGACCTTTCATCTTGATGATTTTTTCTTTGAAACTTTTATTTTTCATATGAGCCAGGAAACTCAGCGGGTCGGCTTCCGGATGAAATTGCAATCCAACAAATTCATTGGAAAAACGAATTCCCATAATTGCTCGTTCGTATTGCACGTGATCACGGATTTTTTCTAACGCAATGATTTGAGCACCCATTTTTTTGATGTTTTTCAGTTTAGGCTGAATCACTTGAAAATCACGGCTGTCAATCGTATAAAACGGATTGTCTAACCCCTCAAACAACGGATCTGTTAGACCTTCATTCACTTTATGTGTAGTCATTACGCCAAAAGATGTGTCTTTTCGCTTGTTAATTTCAGCTAAACCAAAGTGCTTGCAAGCCATTTGAAACGAATGACAAATAAATAAAACGTGCTTTTTCATTTCGTTTTCGTTATTCCAATTCCAAATCGAATCGATAAGGTTGAAATAATTCACGTCCCATACTCCGTCGCCTTCCAGCGGATTTCCTGGACCACCAGAAGATATGAAAATATCAAATTTTTTGATGTCTGGCAGCTCGTTTTTTCCACGAACATCAAAAACCTGAAAACTAACCATTTGATTAAAGCGATTGATAATATCATAAATACAACGCATTCCCTGGTTGGGTTCGCCGTCGTACATATCTAAAATCGCTATTTTTATTTGTGAATTCATTTGGTAACAATTTATTGATGCAAAGATAACGCTTTTGATTTAGTTGGCTGATAAGGTTTTATTGTTGTTTATTCAATAGAAATTAACAATTCTTGATTTTACTTTTATTAAATACATTTTTTAATGGAACACGGATTTTATGGATTAGATGGATTTTCGCGGATTTTATTTTTGAAGCTTTGCTTAATGGATTTAAATGGATTTGATTGAGCGAACATTTTTGCCCGTCAAGACGGGAGATTCCTATTTCGACTTCGTCGTCTTTCGGAATGACAAAAATGGTTCTAACTTCTTCCTTCTAAATTCCCTTAGTAAACTCGCTCGTGATAAAATCGACAACTTTGGTTAAATCTTGTGTTTGTTCAAAAATGGCTAATTGTTTGGCGGCTCCGGTTCCTTCACGAAGGATGGTGTGCACATAATTAATTTCGTCACGACTTCCCAATTCATCCACTACATCATCAATAAATTCAAGTAGTTCGAGAATTAAATCTTTGGTTGGAACTTCTTTTTGCAAACCAAAATCAATCATATTTCCTTGCACTCCATAACGAGCGGCACGGAATTTATTTTCTTTTATCAATGCCAATCGATACACATTAAAACTTGTGTTTGCTGTATTCAATTTATACAGTTTTGCTACTATTGCTTGAATGATAGCCACAATACAAATTGTTTCATCCACGGTTAAACTCATATCGCAAATGCGGAATTCAATCGTGTTATAAAAAGGATGCAAACGCAAATCCCACCAAATTTTCTTCGGATTATCGATGCAATTGGTTTTTACTAATGTTTCTAAAAAATTGTCATACGATTGAACTGAATCAAAATATTCCGGTAAACCGGTTCGAGGAAATTTATCAAAAACTTTTGTTCTAAACGATTTGTAACCGGTATTTCTTCCTTCCCAAAAAGGTGAATTTGTTGAAAGCGAAAAAATATGCGGTAAGAAATAACACGCTTGGTTAATCAATTGCAAACCAACTTCTCGGCTTTCAATTCCAACGTGGCAATGCATTCCGAAAATCAGATTGGAACGAGCGGCATCTTGCAATTCGTTTACAATGTTGTGGTAACGAGGATCATCGGTAATCGGTTGATCTTGCCATTTGGAAAACGGATGCGTTCCGGCAGCACCAACTACCAAACCTTGATTGGCGGCTAATTCAACAATTTTTTTACGTAAAAAAGTAATTTCTTCTCTGGCTTCTTTAACGTTTTTACAGATGTTTGTACCAACTTCTACCACAGATTGGTGCATTTCGGCTTTCACTTGTTCCTGAAGAATGATTTTAGCTCCATCTACAATTTTAGACATGTGCGAACGCAAGTCTCTTGTTTCCGGGTCAATTATCAAGTATTCTTCTTCTACACCGAGTGTAAAAACGGGTAATTCTTTCTTCATAGTCGTTCTTTTATTCTATTTAAAAGGAGTTTATTAAAATCGTTTGGCGTCGTTTACAGAACCTTTCATAAAAGTTCCCCAAGTCAAGTTCATTTGACCGTATTTGTGTTTTTTAGCGTATTCAATGGCCATATTCGCTGCTTCCTCTACAACCCATTCAAAATTTTCTTTTCCAACGGAAGTCAATTCAGCATCTGGAGCAGGATTTCCAAAATCGATGGCATACGGAATTCCGTCTCTAACGGCAAATTCAACCGTATTAAAATCGTATCCTAAACCTTTACATAATCGCAACGTATAATCTTTAACGGTTGCTAATAATTTTTTATCAGCCGGAGGTCCATCCACAACATAACGCAAATGATGCGGATTTCTTGGTTCATATGGCATAATTCTGACCGCTTTTCCACCTAAACAATAGACACGGAAATACTGATCAAAAACAATTTCTTCTTGCAAAAGCATTACTAATTGTCCGGTTTCACGGTGAACTTCCCAAAATTCATCACGATTTTCAAGTCGATATACATTTTTCCAACCACCGCCGGCGTAGGGTTTCATATAGGCCGGAAATTTTACATAATCAAAAATCGTTTCCCAATCCATTGGATAGGCTAAATTTCGAAATGATTTGCTGGTTGTGTCGGTTGGATGTTCAGCAGAAGGCAAGATCACTGTATTTGGCAATGGAACGCCTAAAACATCCGCTAAACAGTTGTTGAAAAACTTGTCATCCGCACTCCACCAAAATGGATTGTTGATTACAGCGGTTCCGGTTAAAGCTGCATTTTTTAGATAAGCTCTATAAAACGGCACATCTTGCGAAATACGGTCGATGATAACAGCATATTCTGTGGCTTTGTTTTGCACGACTTTATCAATGGAAACAGCTTCGGCTACAATGCCTTTTTCGTTTTTTGAATTCACTCGATCAATAAATGCTTGGGGGAAGGTGTCTTCCATTCCAAATAAAATTCCAATTTTCTTCATGGTTGGTAAGTGTTATGTTGTTTAAAAAAATTTAATTCTTGATAAATAGTGTGGAAACATTTCTTTCCAGGCCGGCCAATCGTGTTCGCGATCTTGACGCACATCCAGCCAATGCGGAATATCGCGATGGGCGAGGACTCGGCTGAGTTTTAAATTGGCATCAAAACAAATATCCCAATTGGAAGTCCCGAGAACAATGTCCATATTCCACAATTCACGATCATTTAATCCGTGGAGATAATCTTCAGGACTGTTATAAAAAACATTATCGTCGTGAAAACCATCCATAAAACTTTTGATATTAAAAGCTCCTCCCATCGAAAACATATGGCTAACGTAACCAGGATGACGAAATGCAAAATTGGCTGCGTGATATCCTCCAAAACTACAACCGGCAACGGCAACTTTTCCTGAGTAGGTATTGTTTTTAACTCTTTCTACAATTTCATGACAAATCATCTTATCATACCAAACATGGTTTTGAATTCGATGTGTAGGATGAATTTTTTTGTTATAAAAGCTGTCTTTATCAATACTATCTGGACAAAAAATCTGAATTAACCCTTGTTCGATATACCATTTAGCAGAAGCAATCAAACCTTGGTCTCTATTTTCATGATAACTTCCCATTGATGTTGGGAATAAAATTACAGGATAACCGGCGTGACCAAAAACCAACATTTGAATTTCTCTGCCAAGGTTAGGGGAGTGCCATTTGAAGTATTCTTCTCTCATATCATTCGTTTTAACAATAATAATGAAAAAATATCATATAAAGCTACAAAAGATTGAGTTTTGATTATTTTTATGATTTAGCCTTTAACAATTTAAAAAGGGTGTAAAAAGCTCAAAAAAAGTATTGATATTGGGGTTTCGATTTAAGTATTTGCAAAAAAAAATATATTCTTATTAATTGGAAGAAGTAATAATGTATTTAAAATCATACTAAATCAATCTAAAAAATGAAATATTTTAATCTAAAGAATGAAAAATCTTAATTAAAAGATGTAAATTTAGTGTAGTAATTTTAATTTGGTAAGAGATGAAAAATATAGTATACATAGTTTTTATTGGAATTTTTGTGGGATGTTCTACTAAAACCAACACAGAAAGTAAAACCATTATTCCAGAAGCTCCTTTATTGAAATCGAAAACAGAAGGTTATTTTAAAGCGATTGGTACAGAACCATTTTGGGGTTTAGAGATTTCAGAAGAGATGATACGTTTTCAAGGAATAGAGGCCGGAAGTGAATTTACAGCTCCACATGTTGAACCGATTCGTGCCATGGATGCCAATGTGAAATTATATCGCGTAAACACTGAAAGTGGAGAAATAGAAGTAACGATTAGTATGCAAAACTGTTCTGACGGTATGTCTGATAATAAACATGATTATAAAGTGGATCTTAATTTAAGAAGAAATAATCAAAAGGAAAATGTGAACTATTCCGGGTGTGGAAATTATATTGCTGATTATCGATTATTTGACATTTGGCTTTTAGAAGAATTGGAAGGTAAAAATGTGACTTTAGCTGATTTTGCTAAAGAAATTCCGTTATTAGAAATAAATTCATCTGAAAAGAAATTTATTGGCTATGGTGGTTGTAATCGTATTTCAGGAAAAATTTTCCAAGAACGAGAATTGTTGCGGTTTACGAACATTATTTCCACAAAAATGGTTTGCGGTGAAACTAATATGGAAAGTGCTTTCCTAAAAGCATTGCAAAGTTCGACCGAATATAAAATTAAAAACAATCGCTTGTATTTAACAAATCAGGACGGTATGAAAGTTATCTTTAAGAAAGTTGATTAAGATGCTTGCTGCGTATCAAACAGCATAATATTGCTTTTTAATCTTTCAATCAACATATTCATCATTCTTTTATTAAGGTTTGATGAATTTTTTATGTAGACTTCATATTCATTTATGGTAAATAACCCAATCACCATTCCTTTTAATGAGTTTCTGAATTTAATATCTTTTTGGATTGAATTCTCAATAAACTGCAATTTCTTCTCTGTTGAATAGGAATAAAAATCATTCTTATGTTTTGAAATATAGTTTTTAAAAACATCAACAAACAAATCATTTTGAAGTTTTAGAATAGGGCGGATGGTTTGATTTTGAAACCTTTCTTCAGCAGAAGATTGTTCGGTTACCACGCCAAGAGCTTCACCTCTGTTTTCGATAATATAACTATGTCTTGTTGTCATGATTTTTTATTTTAAAGTTATAAAAAAACCTCTGTCGTAAAACAGAGGTTTATTTATAGTTATTAAGAATCGATTGTTAATTATTTCACTTTGAAAGTTACTCTTCTTACCAATTTTCTTGCTCCTGCAGAATCTTTATCTACTGAAGTATCTTCTCCTTGTGAAATCACATTTAATCTTTCTGCTGCAATACCAGCTTTCACTAAGATGTTTTTCACGTTAGTAGCTCTATCATTAGCCAATTTGTTATTGTATGGTGTATTTCCAATTTCATCTGCAAAACCAATAATATCAACAGAAGCTTCTGGATTGTTTAACAAATATGTTCTAATAAAGTCAATTCCCTCTGTAGAAACATTAGTTGGTTGTTTTTTGTTGAAGTCAAAATACGTAGCAACATACCCATCATTGATGAATTTTTTCATCATTTCAGAAGTTTTTCCGTCAGCATTATAGTTTTGGTTAGTTACATAAGTATTATTCAAATATTTTTCTAACTCATCAGGCACACCGTTTTGGTTAATGTCAACCATTCTACCTTTAGTATCAACAGCAACACCAGCAATAGAGTTTGGTTCAGCATCTAAATAATCCGGCACACCATCTTGATCGCTATCACTCATATCATTCTCAATTTCACCAACACGTTTTTCAAGAGCATTTAAAGCTTCTTGTTGTTTAGTGGTAATGGTCGCAAAATCTCCGTGAATCTTGTGCGATCCAAATGAATATGATAGACCTAACGAAGTTGTATACATACTACCTGCTAAGTTGTTATTATCATCTGAATAAGCGGCACCATCCCAGTTAAAATGTTGTCTAACATTTGAAATTAAAGTGAAATCAGCTGTTACAGCTAAATTTTTAGTGATTCTGAATTCTGGTGTAAAACCAACCATGATTCCACCATTCCACTCACTTCTACCTTCAAGCATTCCCATTTGAGGAGTCATCTGAGCAACTTGAACACCACCGTGGAATAACATTCCGAAACGACCTAACTTTTCTTGGATGTCAAACAATCTAGCTGCATTTACTACCCCTTGAAGTCCAATACGAATTTGTTGTAGTTCAAATTTTAAACTTTCATCACTTAGGTTTTCAAGCTTATCATAAGCTCCATCTAATTTTAAACCAAAAGTAGGACTAAACATATAGCGTACTCCAAGTTCATAATGGTTTAAGGTAATGCTACCTAATACTTTATCACGATCACTCGCAAAGTAACCAGTTGTATAAGGTTTGATACCTTTACTTTGACCGGCATTTAACTCAATAGACCATTTATTGTATTCGTCAACTTTTGATACTTCTGTAGAATCCTGTGCAAAAGAACTTGCACATGCAAAGATTGACAGGGAAAAAATAAGTAGGTTTTTCTTCATTTTGGTGTTTATTTATTGAAAATTCAATTTTTATTTGCGTGCAAAGATAGTTCAAAAGTTTAGATATTCAACTTTTTTGTTAAAAAAAATTAAAAACAATCTCTTAATTTAAAAGAAGTTAGCGATGAAATGCACACAATAAACATACTTAATAATGTAAAAATGATTTAGTTGGATTGCGAAATCCTTTTCGGTTAATATGGTATTAAATTGTGTTACTTTATTCTTTTTAAACTTAAATTTGTACTTTATTTTTAACTCTTATACTATGAGATTTCACACTCGAAAGTGGGTAAAACCCGAAGATTTAAACCCAAACGGAACTTTATTTGGCGGTAGGTTATTGGCATGGATTGATGAAGAAGTTGCTTTATACTCCATAATTCAGTTAGAAAACGCAAAAGTGGTAACAAAACACATGTCTGAAATCAACTTTAAAAGTTCTGCTAAACCAGGTGATATTGTAGAAATAGGAATTGATGTGGTTAGATTTGGACATACATCGATAACACTCACATGCGAGGTTCGAAATATCATGACAAGAGATACAATTATTTCTGTAGATGAAATTACAATGGTTAATCTAAGCGAAGACGGTAGACCACTTGCTCATGGAAAAACCAAAATAGAATATGTAAAAGACAGACTTGAAAAATAAGCTGTTATTGATTGAGATATTTTCTTTCTACATAAAATGTTCCGAATGGAATAATTGAAGCTAAACCTATTATTGCTAGTAGTTTGTAACCCCAATTTAAAGAAAATTTAAGTAGAACCGCCATAATAATGTATATTATAAAAAGAACTCCGTGTGCCATGCCAATAGTTTTAACATATATTTCTTGACCAAACATATATTTCATCGGCATAGCAAAAAACAAAAGAGCCAAAAGCGAAATCCCTTCTAGTAGGGCTATTTTTTTGAAGAATTCCAACATATTATAACATTTGATAGATTGCAAATCCATAAACAACGAAACGTAATAAACGCAACAAAGCAAACATCAGGAAGTTTTTAAAATTAAATTTAATCATTCCTGCTGCCATTGATGCCATAGCAAACGGAAGTGGTAAAAGTGCTCCAACAGCAATTAGTAACCCTCCCCATTTTCGCATGTTGGCTATGTGCTTACTCATTTTGTTAAACATGAAGTTGTTAACCGATGGTATAATCAACATCGCTTTTCCCAATAAATAAGATATTACGCCTCCTAAATAAGACAATACTGCCAAAAGCGAAAGGTATAGTATAGGGTAGTCGGTATTTTTTGTCCATGCAATCCAAATATCCGGTGGAAGTAAACCCAAAATTGACTCTGAAGCAAAAAACACTGAGAATATAGTTAAATCGCTATATCGTTCTGTTAACATAATCAACGCTTCGTTAATGTTAATTACATAATAATGAACATAAAGCAAAGCAGCAACTATAAGAGCTGTGGGCCAAAAAGCACTTTTTAATCCATCAAGAATGAATTTGTAAAAACCAGTATATGTATAATACATGTGGAGTTGTCTCCATTTATTTTTTTTTATCTTTTCGCGTTGCATAATTAATTTGTATCAGCTTCTGTGATATTTAACTCTGATTTGTTGTTTGTATAATATAAAAATAAAAACCCTACTGTTCCGCCCACTAGTGAAGCAATTAAAATACCCATTTTAGCTTGCTGAATTAATTCTTCGTTTTTAAAAGCCAGATTTGCAATAAATAAAGACATCGTAAAACCAATTGAGGCCAATAAACCAACACCAATTAGATGTTTAAAAGTCATTCCTAATGGCAAACTTGCAAGCCTTAATTTTATAAAAAGAGATGTTACTCCTACTATCCCAATGAACTTACCTACCAATAAACCGAAAATAACTCCCAATGCAACAAAACTTAATCCAGAGCTTGTAGAATCTGAGGTAATCGTTACCCCTGCATTTGCCAATGCAAAAATTGGCATTACTATATAGGTAACAAAAGGATGCATTCCGTGTTCTAATCGTTGAAGAGGAGTCATTGCTTGTTTTGAAAGCGTTCGCATATCTTCTAATATGTGAAGTTGTTCCGGTGTAACTGTTGGCACTCCATTTGGGTCAGCATGTTTAAATTTATTGAGATAATCTTTCATTTTTTCAATAAATCCTATTTCATCAACTTTCACATTAGCTGGAATTGTAAATGCAGCTAGAACACCTGCAATTGTGGCATGAACACCAGATAACATAAATGCCATCCAAACACCACCAACTCCTAAAATTCCATAATAAAATGTATTTCTAACCCCAAGTAAATTGGACACAATTAAAAGAAGTAAGAAAATTGAACCAACGATTAGACTTGTAAAAGAAATATCTGAAGTATAAAAAAAGGCTATAACTAAAACAGCACCTAAATCATCGGCTATAGCCAAAACGGTCAAAAAAACTTTTAAGGAGGTTGGTATTCTATTCCCTAATAAAAACAAAACACCCAAAGCAAAAGCAATATCAGTTGCCATAGGAATTCCCCAACCACTGTGAGCTTCTCCGGATGGATTAAACAAAAGGTAGATTACAGCAGGAAAAACCATTCCTCCAAAACCAGCAACAATGGGAAGTATTGCTTTTCTGGGGTTTGATAATTCACCTCCAATAATTTCACGTTTCAATTCTAATCCAACAACAAAGAAAAAAACAGCCATTAAACCGTCATTTATCCAGTGGTGTAGCGTTTTATCTAACATGAAATTGTTATCAATTCCAAAACTAATTTTATGTTCCCAGATATGATGATAAGCGTCTTTCCATGGTGAATTTGCTAAAATTAGAGCTACAACTGCAGACAGAAATAAAACAATTCCTCCCGTTGTAGATTTTCCGATAAAACGGTTAACGGGATCAATAACCCATTTGTCTATCGGAGTGATTTTAATTTTATACTTCATATTAATTTAAAGGCTTTTTGAAAAGGAGTGTAAAATTAAGAATATTCATTGAATATGAAATGTTCAGCAATTTATTTTATTTGATTTTATGTTTAATTTAACCTTTTGGCAATAGTGAATTGGATTTTTTTAAATTTATTAACCTTAAAAATTAAATAGTAGGGTTTTATCTGCTTATTTTTGCAAAAATTGAATTTGTAAATTTCTATAATGTCAAAAAAAGATATATTGCTCGAAATTGAAGAGAAAAAAAAGCTCTACAGCTATCAGTTAGGCGATATTGATCGTATTTTTGATAAGATAGAAAACGCTCCTCACAACTATCATTTACTTTATCAATTGCCTACCGGCGGCGGAAAAACAGTTGTTTTTTCTGAGATTACACGTCGATATTTAGAAAAATATGATAAAAAAGTTGTGGTTTTAACTCATCGTATTGAGTTGTGCAAACAAACCTCAAAAATGTTGAAAGGTTTTGATGTAAAAAACAAAATAATCAACAGCATCGTTAAAGAATTGCCTGATCAAGACGAATATTCATGTTTTGTAGCAATGGTTGAAACGTTAAAAAATCGTTTAAATGATGAAAAATTGCTGATTGACAATGTTGGTTTATTAATTATTGATGAAGCTCATTTTAATTCGTTTAGAAAATTATTTCACGCTTTTAAAAACACTTTTTTTCTAGGCGTTACGGCCACACCACTGAGTTCTAATATTAAACTTCCCATGAATGAAAATTATCATGAATTAATTGTAGGAAATAGTATTGGTTCCCTAATCGATAAGGGTTATTTGGCCAAAGCAACTACATTTAGTTATGATGTTGGACTAACTTCGTTAAAAATTGGGATTAATGGCGATTATACCGTAAAATCTTCTGATGAGCTTTATACCAATATGGCCATGCAGGAAAAGTTGATTCATGCCTATACAGCTCACTCATTTGGTAAGAAAACCTTAATTTTTAACAACGGTATTATCACATCATTAGGCGTTCTTGATGTTTTTAAAGAAGCAGGTTTCAAAAACATCAAACATTTGGATAATACAAACTCAAACGAAGAGCGAAAAGACATCCTAAAATGGTTCAAAGAAACTCCTGATGCAATTTTAACTTCGGTAGGAATTCTTACTACCGGATTTGATGAGCCAACAGTAGAATCAATTATTTTAAACCGTGCCACAAAATCGTTAACGCTTTATTTTCAAATGATTGGTCGCGGTTCTCGCAAACTTCCAAACAAAGATGAGTTTACTATAATTGATTTAGGAAACAATGCGGCACGGTTTGGTTTATGGACAGACAAGCTGGATTGGCAACACATTTTTAAATATCCTGAACAATATATTCACAATCTAAAAGGCGACGTTGAGATAGAACTAAATTTTTTCTATAAAATGCCACCGGAATTAAGAGCAAAATTCAGTAAAACTCCAATTATAGAATTTGATATTGAATCAGAATATCGACTTGTTTTATCTAAAAATTTACGCCCAAAAGTAGTTATAGAAAAATCCATAGATCATCATGCTTCAATGTGTGTTGATAATTCTGAAACGTTAACAGAAGCAAAACTTTTAGCAAAAGAATTAGCAGATGATATTGAAAGCAGAGTTCGACATTTTGCCAATTGTTTAAGTAGCTCTACCAAAAACTATCGTGATTGGTTAATTGAAGATTACAAAACAAGACTTTCAATTGTTATTGGTCGAAAATTTAGAGAAAAGCTGTTTTCAGAGGAGTAATTCTATCTTATTTTTTGTTAAAACTTTACATATTTTATTCTTTTAAAATTCTATTTTACCGTTTATCGACAATTTAGGTAGCTCATCTTTTTGGTGTGTATTTCGTCGATGAAATGAGTGTTTTCAACAGATTTCAAGGTTTTTATTTTGTATGACATATAATTAGTTCTATTTTTGAATTGTGTTTTAACTGATTGAAGATTAATTAATCAAATGTTAATATAACTTTTATCAAGTAAATCACTTTTTTTAGAGTCGTCCCCAAAAGCCGGCGTTCCAAAAAAATACCACAAACCACCCTAAGATTGTTAAAGTGCACCAAATTGTCTGGTTCTGCATAGGCAGATTCATCGACGAACGGAATTTTATTATCTAAAAGTTATGAGCAAAAAGCACGATGTAATGTTAATTTTAGAAGGAACTTATCCTTTTAATGGCGGTGGAGTTTCTACGTGGGCACACATGCTTTGTAATGAAGTGAAAAATTCAAACTTCACTCTTTACTCTATTAATGCAGAATTTGAATCTAAGTCAAAATATAAATTAAGCGAAAATGTTAAAAGCTTAATCCAAGTTCCGCTATGGTCTCCAATGGAGCCACAAGAGATGATTGATTATGGAAAAAAATACTATAAAATCATTTCTCAGAAGGAAAAAAATGATTTAGATAAAATTAATCAAGTATTTATTCCTGTTTTTCAAGATTTACTAAGACATATTTTTTCAAATAACAGAGATGTAAGAGCTTTTGATGAAACCATTCAAAAAATGTGGCGTTATTTTCAAAAGCATGACTATAAAAAAACAATGAAGAGTGAGCCTGTATGGAAAACATTCTGTTACATGGTTTCTGATTTGAATTCTGAACAAGAAAACGAAAAAGTATCGCTATATGATTTAACTTCAGGAATGCGTTGGATTTATCGTTTTTTAATTCCGCTATCAGTTGATGTTCCTAGAGTTGATGTTTCTCACTTAACCTTGTCCGGTTTTCCTGTAATTCCAGCTTTAGTTTTAAAATATAAATACGGAACTCCTATGATTGTTACTGAGCACGGCGTTTTTATCCGTGAACGTTTATTAGCAATCAACTCTTCAGAATATTCATTCTTCCTTAAAAAAATGTTGATTAAATTTTCTGAATGTGTTACTGAATTAGTTTATTATAAAGCAGATAAAATCCTGTCTGTGAACAAATTCAATATCAAATGGGAAAAAATGTACGGAGCAGATCCTGAAAAAATTGAAATCATTTACAACGGAATAGATCACAATGTGTTTAAACCAGCACCAAAACCGGAGCATTTAAAAGATATTCCAACTGTAGTTGCCGCTGCTCGTATTTTTGATTTGAAAGATATTATTACAATGATAAAATCATGCGAAGTAGCAAAACGTCAAATACCGAATATTCAATATTTGGTTTATGGTGACAATAATGCTGTTCCGGAATATACTGCTGAGTGCGAACGTTTGATTGATGAACTGGATTTGAGAGCGAATTTTAAATTAGCCGGTTATCATGATAAACCAAGCGAATTGTTTTGCGAAGGAGATATTTCAATATTAACTTCAATATCTGAAGGTTTTCCATATACCGTGTTAGAATCAATGAGTTGCGGAATTCCAGTTGTTGCCACAGATGTTGGTGGTGTAACCGAAGCATTAGATAATTCTTGTGGTTATATTTGTAAGCCAAAAGATGCCGAAGATATTGGAAATAGAGTAGTGGAGCTTCTTAATAACAAAGAATTAAGAGAGCAAATGGGGGTTAATGCACGAAAAAAAGTAATTGATAATTTTACAATAGGAAAGTTTATCACTGCTTATGAAGAAGTGTATGAAAGAGTTGTTACTCGTGAAGTTAAAGAAGTTCAAATGCCAATTTTAATTGAATCATTAGATGAAATAGAATCAGTAAAAGCCTCATAAACCCCACCCAAATTTACAACTAAATCTCAAACCTAACCAAAATAGAATGTATGTGTTCTACTAATGCAGCATGGAAAAGCATAGTGAAAATATTAAGATATTAATAGATAATGTAAAAGATAAAATAGGTAAACCGGTAAGCAGCAGAGTTGTAGCCGCTACTATTGAATCTTTTGGCATTAGAGATATTGATACCGAGGCCGATTATGGTGTTTCGGATATCCAAGACTTAGCAAATTATGTTTACAGACAACTCACAACGTCTTTAGAGCATAAAGAAAGTTTGAATGTCAAACAACGTGAATACATAGATTCAAATCCGGAGACCATTCAACTTTCGGATTACATGGCTGTTAAAGCTAAAATTTTTGCCCAATATTATCCATTAGGAATTTTTCATCTTCTTCCCGTTTTTCTTCAAATAGCGGCCATTGTTGTCTTTGGGTATTCATTGTGGACGCATGTTCATTTTAACCATCTTCAGTCAACAGCAGTTGTTTTGGGTGTAATTATTGGTATTGTTTCAACAGGAGGTTTTGTTCAAGTAATTGGTCGTCAAGCTACTTTTTACTGGAATTATCACGATTATTCGATGACTAAGAAAACAATCGATTATTTGTTGAAATTAGGAATAAAAACACTATTTATTGTTTTTGCAGTTATCCTTTTTATTAATTTTTTCATACATCTATACCCGTATAAAGTTTTATTTGTTGTGTTTGTTTATGCTTTTTTAATTGGAGTTCTTTTATTGGTCTTGGCACCATTACACACAATTAGACAACGCTGGATGATTACAGTTGCTGTTGTTTTAGGAACATTTGTAACAGTTATTCTAAATAAATATTCATCTCTTTTAATCTATTATACACATTGGTTCGGAATTAGTGTTGCAATTATTTCTGCAAAAACGTACTTATATATTTTCTTTCGAGGATATTTAAAAAAGCATCCACCAAGGGCAGATTTAAATATCAAAACATCTGTATTTATCTATCAAAACCACCGGTATTTTTTATACGGATTATGTATTTATCTTTTTATTTTTATTGATAGAATTTTGGCATGGTCAACAACCAAAGACGGTCAGCTTCCATTTGTGGTTTATTTTGAAAAAGATTACGAATTAGGAATGGACATGGCTATTTTGGTATTTCTCTTGTTATCAGGAGTTTTAGAATTTAGCATTGCATCTTTCACTCGTTTTTTAGACATTACACAAAAGTTAGTTCAATTTGAAAATTCTAAACTATTTAATAAAGAATTACACAAATTATATTGGCAAAATATTCTAATTCTATTAGCTACCGCCGGAGTAATTTTTATAATTATCTATCAGTTAATGTTTGCATCTTGGGGCTACAAAGGACAGTTTCATGAAGAATTAGAAGCTTTAAGCATAAAAGTAACATATTTTGGAGGTTTAGGCTATTTTTTCTTAGCTTGGGGAATGCTTAATACGCTTTATTTGTTTACTTTAGGTCAAACTGAGCAACCACTAAAAGGAATAATTTATGCCATTACAATAAACATTAGTGTTGGTTTTATTTTAAGTCGATTTGTTAGCTTTGAATATAGTGTTATAGGAATGTTGGCTGGAGCTATGTTTTTCATGTTTTATACATTAATGCACATTTTTCGTTTTTTCAAAAAACTTGATTATCATTATTATGCGTCGTTTTAATTTATTTTTATGGTTATTGCCATCGCTTCTTTCAACGCCAGTTTTCAGTAATCCTGTAAGCAAGAGCACTGTTTTGGTTTGTTATGGCAAATTAGATCCCGCAAAAATAAAAGGGTATAATTATGTTATTTTAGAAGAAAAAAACTTTAAAACAGAAGAAATTAAATTACTAAAAAAACACAACAAAAATGTGTTAGCCTACATAAGTTTAGGTGAAGTAAATAGTAATGCAATTCATTATAATTTGCTAAAGAATAGAACATTAGGAAAAAACAATAATTGGAATAGCTATTATTTAAATTTAAAAGATAAATCTACTTCTGTTGTAATTTTATCACTTGTAAACAAAATATTAGACAAGGGTTTTGATGGATTATTTTTAGATAACATTGATAATTTTTCATCTTTTGGACCACAATTTGCTCAACGTAACGAACTAATTGCTTTAATACAAAAAATAAAAAAACAACATCCAAATCATATTTTGGTACAAAATTCTGGTGCTGAGCTCATTCCGGACACCAAAAACTTTATAGAATCTGTACTCTTTGAATCTATTGCAACCGACTATTCTTTTAAAGGAAATGAATATAAACTCCGAGAAGTCAAAGATTTTAATCTTAGAATGAAAAACATCAATGAAATTCATTCTAATTACAAAATACCCATTTTACTTGTTGAATATGCCAATAATAAAATGCTTTTTAATCAAATAGTAAAACGTCTGTCTTCAACAAACTTCGAATATTTTATTGGAAAAATTGATTTGCAATCTGTTCCAAATTTCACAAAATAAATCATGATACTTTCTAGCTCCATATTATTAGGTTTTATCAGGCTCGTTTTCTTGCTCATGTTTTTGTATTACTGTAATAATAAGTTAGTTAAACGTGAGCATAGTCACAATTTGTTGCAATTCATTGTTAATGAGTGGTTTAAGTATGGGAGTTTGTCGCTAGTAATTATTTTTGTACTCATACAATGTAGTGTTTACAGTCTAATTAATTATGTTTTAATCATGATGTTCTTGATTTTAATTGATGTGGTTGGTATTAAAAATTTTAAAAATCCGGTTCGTTATTTTAAAGATGCTTCTAAGTCTCGTTTTTTCGAGTTTCTAAAAGATAACGAAAATAAAAAACCGCTTAAAGAACTCATACGATTAGAAAAACCAAAAAAAATTAAGGACGATAGAGTTTTTATTTTTTATGCAACATTGGTATTAATTGTTGCTGCTTTTATTGGAAGGTATTATTTTTATATTTATGACACTTATTTGCTCTCAGATTTATGGGTAGCCAATTTAAATAAAGTAATTCTTTTTGATGAAAATAGTTGGTTTAACGGAACAGTTTCTGTTGAGGGAGAGCTAGCCTTGAGTAGTTTATATTCTAAGTTAGTAGATGTGAGCCCAGAAGTTGGTTTGCAAAGTTTAGCCATTTTAGAAGATTTACTTCTGAGTCTAATTGTGTTTTGGACAATTCGAAAAATATCTACATCAAGAATTGTGGCCCCAATGATTGCTTTTTTAACATATGTGTTTTTGTACACATTTTCACCAATAGAAATTCACTATTTGCTACAAAACGAACCAGTTTTAATGGGTTTAACATTTGCAATTCCGTGTATGGTTTATATACTCAAGCCAGACGTAATTAATTTTAAAAAGATTAATTATTTCACCAGTCTAACTGTTTGTTTTTTTGCAATTGGATTAGTTGATTTGTTTACACTCCTAATTCTAATGCCACCTTTTTTTTTAATTGCTTTAGTATTTGTAAACAAAAATTATTTGTCTTTTAAATGGATTGCTCTTTCGGCTTATATTATTGGAACCTGCTCTGTATTGGCAACATATTTTATATTATGTAGTTACTATCAAAATGATTATTTTATTTTTTTACAATCAAGTTTAATTTCTGTAACGTCATTCACTTATATGCCTAATTTGATAATTCCTTTTGATGAATTAATCAAATATTATCAATATGGCTCTTTGTTTAGTATCATTATTTTACCTTTTTTAATTTGGTATAAAAAAGAACAATGGAAACCATCATTAGTTTTCATGTTATACTTCAACTTTTTAGTAACATTGAGTTTTATTCATGTGGAATGGATTGATACCGATTTACTTAGATTAGCTTTGTCGGTTTTTATACCAATATGTTTCGGAATAACAGTAGCTGTTTTATTAAGAATAGCATTCCCGATTTACAAAAAAGTACTTCGATTTAAAGTGCCAATTGCTGTTGCAGTTTCACTTTTTGCATTTGGTGGAATTTTATATTCGCAAATTCAACCTCTCAAAAACGTTAAAACCTCAGACAAAACACCTCGAATGGTTTTAGATGCTTATGATAAAATTCTACATGATTATTTTCCACATAGCTATGCTGTTGTAAATGATAATATTGCTCAAACATTGAGTTTAAACAAACACTTTTTTATTAATTACGAAGATTTTTTATTCAGTTACTTAGAAAGTGATTCCATCTATCATCACAACAGAAAGAAACCAAAATTTTTTGTTGAAAATCCGCAATACGTAATTCCTAAAAGTGTTTTAATATTTGTATATCATGACAACACAGAAACAGAAAATCATTTTGCAGATCAAAATCAATTAGAACCCCTATTAAAAGAACATATTAAAACGTTAGAAAAAAGAGGTAGAAAAGTCTCTTTGTATTACGAAAGCCCATATGTAAACGTATATGAAATTGTAAACGAACCCAAATCAAGTAAGATTGATGACCTAATCTATTAAGTATGAAAACCCGTGCAACCCTAAATCGATTAATGATACATAGCCTCATGGCATTTGTGTTGATTTTTTCAAGCTGTGCCGACTTTGATGCGATAATGAATCCCAACAATATTGATTTATTTTCAAAAGATCAAGCCGGAAAAAACGGTTTATTAAAACATTATTCAGACACCGATTTAAATCTTCCTCCATTGGTTGAATATGTCGTAGATTTTGAAAACCCAATTAGTGTAAAATACAGTAATCACCTCAAAAAATTGTGTAATTACACGAAAATTCCATTTAAAAATATCAATATCAAGGCTTGGAATGCAAATTTAGAAATTGCCCCTTCAACACGTGTTCTGTGTGTTTTGGAAACCAAAAAATTAAATGATGCTTCTGTTACTAAAATTTTAAAATTTGTTTCAGATGGCGGAACGCTTTATCTACCGTTTGCTTGTGAGGATAAACGTTTTGGTTTTATGATTGGAATGAAAACAAATTCTGATTATTTAACCGATGTAACTTCTGTTGGAATTAGTTTTAAAGACAATTTTATTCCAACTTTAGCAGGAACTTCTACCCGAGAATCAATTATTCATTTCGGTATGAGTGGTGAAAATTTCGATTTAACTAAAATTAAAATCTATGCCACATCCATTAATAATCCATCTTATCCAGCCATTTTAGAATCCAAAATAGGGAAGGGGAGAGTCATCAATTTGAACTCTACTTTCGAATTTGAAAAAATGGACAGAGGATTGCTGTTTTCAGGAATGATGATGGGTTTAGAAGGAATTCCATATCCAATTGCTAACACAAGTACAATCTTTTTAGATGATTTCCCTTCGCCATTATACGACACAAAAATGGAGCCTATCAAATCTGAAATGAATCTTTCCATTTCCGATTTTGTTAGAAATGTGTGGTGGCCGGACATGAAAGATTTAGCCAAAAAATATCAAATTAGCTACACAGCTGTTCCCGCTTTTGATTATAATGCCAAAACTGACCCTCCTTTTTTATTCAGTCAATGGGATGCAAAAAAGGTATCAGTAGGAGGTAGGATTGAACCCGTGAGTAGTTGGTTAATGCGAGATTGTATTAAAAATGGTCATGAATTAGGATTTCATGGATACAACCACGTTTCATTAGTAAAAAGAGACTGGAAAAAACAAGAATTTATTGTTACTGCATTAGAAGGTGTTCAAAAAAAATGGAAAGTAAGTAGCTTTGGTGATTTACCAATTTCTTATGTACCACCTTCAAATTATATTGATCAAATGGGTTTAAAAAGACTAAAAGAAGGTCTTCCCTCAATTAGTTTTATGTGTAGTTTATATTTAGGTGAAACGTACGATGGTGGAAACCGCGAGTTTGATTTTGATCCATATCATCATGGTATGTTCGATTATCCTCGTATATCCAGTGGTTTTGAAGTTGATAATAATTCAAAATACAACATTCAATCCATGTATTTATACACCGGAATTTGGAATCACTTTGTGCATCCGGATGATGTATATCAAATTCCAAGTCCATTTAACAAAAGTGCCGGTGATTTTGATCTTAGAAATGCAAAAGGATTGGGATGGCGAAAAACGAAGGGAAAATCTGGCGGATTGATGGCTCAGTTTGATAAATATCTAAAAGAATTTACGACAGCATTTCCACAATCTCGCTTTTTAAATGCAGGTGAAGGTGGATTTATTGCTTTAGACTGGAGAGCTTCAAAATTTAATCACAAATCGCATGATGGAAAATATATTGTAGAAGAATTGAATCCCGAAAATTCAATTTCAAATAGTCAATATTGGTTTCTGTACGGATCGTTGGAAAATGCAGAAAACATTGAACTTCAATTAAAATCAATTGCCGTAATATTTTCCAAAACAAAATATTTAAATGGTTATTTATATTCTGTTTACACCAATGAACCTGTTATTAAAATCAAAGATTATCGAGAATACAGAGATAAAGAATTAGATTTTATTTTTAGTAAAGTGCAAAATGATTATTACACTTACAATGCAAAAGTGAAAGTTTTTGAACAAGGCGAAGAAGATAGTGCCGAGAATTATGAAGAAGAAATTAGATTAGAAAAAGCAGCATTAAAACAACGCATGCTTGCAGAACCAAAAATAGATTATCCAACTTGGAATAAATATGCAGAATACATGTCGTGGGATAACAAAGGTGATGAAGTTTGGACAATGCTAGAAAAACATTGTGCAAAACATCCTACCAAAGAAAACGTAATGTATTCTCAAGAATTAGAGAAATTGATTGGTTATCCAAACGATTTAGCTATGGAAAAATGGATAAATGCTCAATTATTGGTTAATCCTAGAGATAAAGATTTGTTAAATAGTTATGTCGCTAATTTTAATACACCGGAGAATAAGGAAAAAATTAAGCAAGCACTAATAGCCCTTTTAGGTGTTGATACCGGAAAGCAAAGTATGTTTAACTACCTGCAGCACTTACTATGGTATGAGCCACAGACTGCTTTGGTTGAATTAGAAAAAATTGAACCTTCAGAAGATTATAGAGAATTAGCTACCAATATTACTTGGCTTTATGCTAACGAAAAAAATTATCAAAAAGCATATGATTGGTCATTTTACAGTAATGAAATTGACATTGCTAACAAAATGGAATGGCTTTTTCAGCTAAAACAATATGATACTCTCATAAATGAATATAAAACACATATTGAAAAAAATCCTGACGACTACAAAACCAAAGCTTTAATGGCTAATTATTACCACGACATGGGTAAATTTAAAGAAGCTTGGATTTTAGCTAGCGAATTACCGGAATCAAAAGAAAAAGAATCGCTTAGAAAAGCTTTAAATGCGGATGTTGTTTATCAAGATGATTTCCTGCAGCAAGATTTACTGGCAAATTATCCTGAATTATTTTTGGATAATGTAAAAATGGCCGTTACAAAAACCAATCGTTTAAAATATGGTAATTTTATTGAATCTGAGAATGAAGTTCAAACTAACAGAGACAGAATGGCTTCGTTAATGACAAGACATTCGTATAATTTTTATGATAAGAAAAAGAACCTTCATCGATTTGCCGGTACATATTCTGAATTTTTTCCTTTAATTCGTTCAACGGTTGATACAATTATAACTTTACCACGTTATGAAAGTAGAGAAGATAACGAACAATTGATAATTTCAGACGATAATAAATTTACCCGCGTATATGGTGTTGAATACCAATATAAAAATCCATTTTCATTTGAAAAATATCAATATTGGTCCAGAATTCGATTTGAAATGGATAATTATCAGCAAACATATTTCCAGTTTGGAGCCGGTATAAACAAAACATTCAAGAAAAACTTTAGTTCAGCACAAGTGAATGTATTTCCGGTTCAAACTGCTCCCGGACATGCCAAAGAAATTTATCATGTTCAATCGGTTCTGTATCAAAGTGTTTATTTGATGAGAAAAATTAATGCAACACTGGGAATTGAATCTAATTATTACACCAAAAGTAAATATAACACCGATTTTATCACAGACAACAACATTGACATTTCGGCTACATTGCGAATTGGTTGGGATGACGGTGAAGAGAAAAAATCAAAATTTGTACCCTTTTTAGAATCTGCAATACAAACAGGATCAGCCGATTTGAGTGATGGTTATCCATATTGGATGTTAGACAAACGTTTGTTTGGAGGAGGAGGTTTAAGCTACAGCTATGGTTTGGAGGAAAACGATTTTAAAGCAAAAGTTGAAGCGGCCTACTTTTTTGATGATTATGCAGATGTATTTCAGCGATTTTCAGGAACAATATCCTATCGATTGTTTAATTATACTGCTTTAGTTGCCGGTTTTGAAATATTTAACCAAGAAAAATTTTATTCAAATACAATTCAATTTGGTTTAAAACATAGCTTTAAAGAAAAAAACAGAACAAAATAAAAATGATGAAGTACAAATAAAATGTACTTCATCATCTTCAAAAAAACATGTACTTTTTAGTGTTTCACTATAAATCTTCTTGAATCATTAGTTTCACCATTGTTAAACTGAATGAAATAGACACCATTTGTTAAGACTTGTGTGTCAAAAATTACTTTATTTCCATTTTGATTAGAATTCAATTTCATCTGCTGACCTAAAGAATTATAAATTGTATAACTATACTCTGATGCAGCATCCATTTCAACAATTAACTCATTATCAGCAGGAACAGGATGTAAAATTACTTTTAATCTATTGTTATCTGCAACGCCAAGTGTTTCTGTTATTGTAACTTTATGATTTAATCGATTATATCCTGTTGACGCTTCCCATACATTATTATTAGCAAAACGAATAGCATATTCCGGTCTGTTGGCTAAGGATGGATAGGCATCAGGTAAGTGTAAAAACATATCATAATTTCCAGGAATAATTCCATCAGGTAAAGTTAAGTTTTCTGTAATCGTAATTTGATCTTGCCAATCTCTCGGATCAGAATCCAACATAATTGGAAAAACATCATTTGTAACAACATTTTTCAAAACAATATATGCATATCGCTCATTAAACGGAGCTGCATAACCAACATTATTTATATTTAATGTAACAGATAATTGATTACTTAACGAAATACTTTGAGGTAAAACGGCACTAGTTAATTGAAATCTATACCCTAGATTTTTTTGAATTTCTTCATAACAATCCCCGGTTTGCCAACCATTTATAACACTTGGATGATAATCTAAATTAAGATACGACCAGTGAAATTTAGCCATTTCAAATTGAGCAGTTGTACAATTAGTTCTCGACTCAAAAACGGCACATGTTTCTCCACCCATAGGCAAAAACTTAGTTTCTTGATCCAAATAAGGATACTCGGTATTTACGTTTGAATAGGTTCCAACATCAGTATTACTTGATAAAAAACAATCATTGTGATGACCAATTCTAGCTAAACTGGTGTTAGTATAAGCTTGACTAGGAGGGAGAGGAGCAGTAGTGTTATACATCTGCTGCTTCATCTTTGGATAACGAATTTGTACTGCCCTTGTGTTTGGTAAAGCATTCAAAATAGCATCTGTAATATTTTTTCTGTGTACATAATTAGCAGAAGTTAAACTGGTTTCATTGTAACCCCAGCCACCAAATTCAGCTTGGTCTGTATAATACCATTCGCCCCAAGCACCAATAAATCCGGCTTGCATTACAGCAATTACGTCAACATTAGCTGTTAATAAAGGCTTAATTTGATTGATGTGTTCCAGCATTCTCGCTTTAGTTGCATCTAGCACAACATCATCTCCATAATCATCTGAATAAGCAAAACGAATTACACATTTTAATCCTGCATTACGAATTCTGTCAAAATCCGTTTGCATATTGTTTAAATACGATTGCGGAATAGAAGAATTAACAAAATCATTCAAATAAAAATACCTAAAAACCAAAGTAATGTTTTGGTTAACGCGATAGTTTGTTAATGAAGATTGATTCAAGAGACTGTAACCACTTGAAGAAGAAGATTCTGTGTCACTGTACTTATAAAATCCACGCTCTGGATTTGGAAAGTTTGCACTCGATGCAGTATACGTAACTGTAGTAGTTTGTGCACCTCCGTAAATAAACAGAAGAGCACCAAAAAAGGTAAAAACTTTTCTCATAGTAGTAGGTTAGTTTTGTGCTAAATTTGGGTTAGCGGATTAAACGTTTTAGTTTTTTAGTATAATACGATGTTGTGGCTCATTGTATTACGGATTCAAATATAGATGAAATGTATTTTTTTATCGATGAAGTGCGTTAAAAAAATACATTAAAAATCGATGAAATGCATGTTTTTATATAAATAGTAAGAATAAGAATATAAATTAACATTTTTTTATGTAGGTTTTGATTCACTTTTTTTGAACATTTGTGAGAATTATTAGCTTCTAGTTATCAGTGAGTTAAGAATTTAACTACTTAGTTTTTATTAATTCTTCTGAAAACTATTTTTACAAGAATTTAAAGCAACTATTTTACATGATTTTTGAGCAATTTACGCAATAAATAAAACGATACGTTTTGAACTATAATTTATATTATGTAAAATAGAATATCTTTAAAAGAAGTTTAAACTCTTCTATTACTGATAAATAGAAATAATATTGAAACAAGAACAAATGTTAACGATATTCCTATGCTATTTATCACTACACTCGTATAGCCAATAGTATTTATATCCAAAAAAGGATACGGATAATGATTTGAATAATTTCCAATCAATAAAACTGTAAACAAATAAACCAATGGAAATACCAAAATTTTTAATATAAATTTATACGATATAGAAATTTTGTTTCTAGCCATATACCAAAATATTACAAAAACTATCGGATTTATAACATGTAACAATTCATCCACAATTCGCTGCAAACCAGTTGGCTCCCAAATAAAACGTAAAATAATATTATAGACTATGGCTACAATGCTAATGTAAACTGCAATAGCTGTTTGTACTTTATACGATTTAAATAAAGAAGAAAAATTAAATAAGTTTGATGTAAAACACATCGTAACCAAAATATTAGACAAAATCGTGAAAAAAGTGAAAAAACGAACAATAGTATCAAAAACACCAACTTCTCTATTTTGAAACATAATAATAAATTGAGTGATCAATGAAAACCATCCTAATAGGAAACCTAAAATCAAAATTAATTTTCTATTTTGCATACTATTCTATTTTTGATAAAGTTAATAAATCTGATTGTAAATTTGAAACTACTCTTAGAATTTATGTAACTTTATCATTTTAATTACTATTGGTATGAAAAACTCAATTGCTGAACGAATAGCGGATTTTCTCAAGAATTTCCCACCTTTTTTCAGTCTTACTTATCCGGAATTAGTTGCTATTTCAAATGAAATTCAGGTTGTTCATGTTGAAAAAAACCATGTTTTATTCAAAATTGGTGACAAGACGCATCCATTTTTTTATATTGTAAAAGAAGGTGCTATCGGGCTTTCCGTTACTTCCGATGCAGAAGAAACTTTAATCGATAAATGTGATGAAGGTGATATCCTTGGTCTTCGCCCCTTTTTTGCCAAAGACAATTATTTAATGACTGCCAAAGCCCGTGAAGAAAGCCTTTTATATGCAATTCCAATCGAAGTTTTTAAACCTTATGTAAGTCAAAATGCTGAAGTTTTAAGCTTTTTATTAGAAAGTTTTGCTTCCAATACACGAAATCCTTATGATAAAGAAAACAAAGGAAAACTAATATCTGAAAATGTCATTTATACAGAACAAAGTTCTGAAATTCAATATTTTCAACCAATTTCATATACAAAAAGTCCAATTACTGCTTCCAGAAAGGATATTGTGAAATTTGTGGCACAAACCATGACACAAAGCAAAATTGGTAGTGTAATTATTCAAGATAATAATCTTCCGGTTGGCATAGTTACCGATAAAGATTTGCGTTCTAAAATTGCAACAGGCCTTTTCCCTATTGATATCACTGTCGATCAAATCATGTCTGCTCCGGTAATTACAGTTTCCGAAAACATTTCAATCGCAGAAACCCAAATGATGATGCTTAAACATAACGTTGGTCATCTTTGTGTTACCGTTGACGGAACTAATAAATCCAAAATCATGGGAATTATTTCTGAACATGATGTCGTGGTAGCTCAAGCCAATAATCCTGGAGTTTTGCTAAAACAAACCAAACGGGCAACACGTTCTAAGGAATTAAAAGCAGTTCGCGAAAAACTGAACGATTTGATTCAGAATTCATTAGATAAAAATATTCCAATTCAACATATTTCCAATATTGTGGGCGAAATCAATATTGCAATCACCAAAAGAGCAGTGGAATTAGCCATCGAAAAAATGGACGAGCAACCCCCTACCCGATTTGCTTGGATGAACATTGGCAGTCAAGGACGAAAAGAGCAATTGTTGATGACGGATCAAGATAATGCCTTAGTTTTTGAAGATGTGGAAGAAGAACGCTATGATGATGTGAAAAAATATTTCCTTGAATTAGCCGAAAAAGTAACAAAAACACTTAATAAAGTTGGCTACGAATTTTGTCCTGCAGACATGATGGCAAGCAACCCAATGTGGTGTAAATCGGTAACAGATTGGAACAAACAATATAATTCGTGGATTAATAAACCTGGTGAAAAAGGAATTTTAATGTGTTCCATTTTCTTTGATTATGATTTTATAGTAGGCGATGATAAATTAGTTGATTTGATAACAGAAAACATCTTTGCCAATGTGCATAATAACCAATTATTTTTTGCTTATTTGGGTACGGATGCATTAAAAAACCCACCACCTTTAGGCTTTTTCCGTCAGTTTTTGGTTGAAGATGATGGTGAACACAAAGATACTTTCGATATAAAAAGTCGTGCTTTAATGCCATTAGTTGATGCTGCTCGTTTATTGGTTTTAAGTCAAGGAGTTAGAGGCATCAACAATACCTATCAACGATACAAAAAAATGGCAGAATTAGAACCTCAAAATGCTGATTTATTTGAAAGTTGTGCCGAAGCTTTTTCTACACTTTCACTCTTTAGAACCGAAGAAGGTTTACTAAATAGCAATAGCGGTAGGTATTTGAATTTGAATGAGTTATCAAAATCAGATAAAGTAAAGCTTAAAAACGCTTTTCAACCTATTCGCGATATTCAAGATGCTATAAAAAATCGTTTTCAACTCACTTATTTCACTTAAACTATGGTATTAAATTGGTTTAAAAAAGTAAGCAAAGATCATCCGAAATTTTGGGAAAATTACCTAGAAAATTTCGAGCAAGAACCTGATGAATCAACACCTAAACGTTTTGTGGTTTTCGACTGTGAAACAACAGGTCTAGACCACCGAAAAGATGTTATCCTGTCAATAGGAGCAGTTGCTGTAATTGATAATGCTGTGATTGTAAACGATTCGCTTGAACTTTTTATCAAACAAGATTTATATAAATCAGAAACAGCTACCATTCACGGAATTTTAAAAGAAGGTAAAGAATCCAAAATTGTTGAAGCAGAAGCTATTATTCGATTTTTGGAATTTATTAAAAATGCTACCTTAATTGGTCATAACGTAAATTTTGACATCGAAATGATTAACCAAGCTCTCAAACGCTTGGACGTGGGAAAACTCAAAAACGACAGCATGGATACCGATGCTATGTATCAAAAATTCAAAGGTTTACAAGAAGATCAACATTCTACTTTAGATGAATTATGTAAAATTTTAAAAGTGGAAAAAAGCGATCGACATACTGCTTCCGGTGATGCTTTTATTACAGCTTTGGTTTTTTTAAAGTTGAAGAAACGATTGGATATTAAATAATTCTGACCACTTTTTCAAACCTTCCATGATGACTTTTTGAAATATGAAGGTGCTTTTCATTCTTAATTATAAAAGGAATTTCATCTTTTTTTAAGATTTGAGTGGAAGTAGAAATTTCATTAACTTGATTAAACGATTGATTTTGAAGTGCAACGGAATGAACACAATCTTCTACAATTGAGGTTTTTACATAAAATAACCTGGCTTCAAAAGAAACTAATCCTAATTCATAGTCAATATTCACAATTCGCAATGGATAAAAACCTCTTTCTCCATTTTGTTGTCGGATGATTTTATAAACGGCTTCCTTCCTACTCCATAATATCCAAACCATAATTAATGGATTTTCAGCGGAATAAATAAGGATTTGCTCCTTTGTAGTAAATATTTTGTTTAGGTAGCCTTTACGTTGCCAATTGCTTTCTACTTTTGCTAAAGCTAAATCTACCACATCATTCCCAATCATTTTTCAGCTAATTTTGTTTCGATGATTTCTAAAGCAGATTGAACATTGAGCATTCTTTCCATTGAAGCATTATCAATCACAATATCAAAAACTTCTTCAACATCCAATATAACATCAACTAAATTGGCTGAATTTATCTTTAGATCATTGATAAAATCCGTATTTTCATTTAGATTCTCAAAAGCATCCTGATTTTTAATATATGGTTTTACAATATTTTTCAGTTTGAGAATAGTTTCTTCTTTATTCATCTTCTTTTTTTAACGAAGATACGCAACTTAATGAAACTTTTTGAAAACAACACAAGCATTAACATCGCCAAAACCAAAACTGGCTTTTACAGCGATATTGATTTCTTTTTGAAGCATTTGTTGCGGAATTTTTTCCCTATCAACCAAAGCCTCAATTTCCGGATGCAAATCTTCACAATTAATCGACGGAAAAATAAATCCGTGATGAACTTGCAAAACAGTTGCCACACTTTCAATACTTCCGGAAGCCGAAAGACAATGTCCAATCATTGATTTTAATGAATTAATATATGGAAAATCTGATTTGGATAAAAATAAAGCTTTACTCCAATTAAAAACCTCTAAACTATCTTTAATTGTGGCAGTTAGATGTCCATTTATTGTATCAATTTCATTTGCAATCACACTTGAACTTCGTAAAGCATCTTCAATACATTTTTGCACAGCAATTGAGTTTGGAGCGGTCATTGTTCCTTCGCCTCGTTGTCCGCCGGAATTACTAATTCCACCTAAAACTTCGGCATAAATTTTAGCATTTCTGGCTAAAGCCGAATCTAAATCTTCTAAAATTAAAGCTCCTGCTCCACTTCCCGGCACAAATCCGGAAGCACTTGCACTCATTGATCGAGAACCTTTTTCCGGTGAATCATTGTGTTTAAAAGTGCAAACCCGCATGGCATCAAAACCACCCCAAATATACGGGCCGCTGTCGGAAGTGCTTCCCACCAACATTCTTTTCGCTTGTCCGGAAACAATCCGATCATACCCCATCAAAATGCTTTCTGTACCGGTTGCACAGGCAGATGAATTGGTTGTGACTTGATTTCCTAAACCTAATTTGGCCGCCAAATAAGCACTCACGCCACTATTCATTGTTTGAGCAACAGCTGTACTTCCTAATCTTCTGGTTTGAAAATCGTCGATTTTATAAATGCTTTCCCTGAATTTTTCGATTCCTGATGTTCCTGTACCGAATATAGTTCCGCTATTCCAATCGGGATTTTCATTGTTTTCAATAGATAATCCGGCATCTTTCCAAGCTTCCATTCCGGCAATAACACCGTATAAAATTCCGGATGCGTTGAAGTTTTTTAATTCTAATTCTGTAAAATATTCTCTTTTCAGTTCTTCTGAAATTTCAGGTGTTCCCGAAATTTGACAGGAAAATTGCAATCGTTCTAATTCTTCATCGTGTTTAATTCCTGAAATTCCGTTTTTAATGGCGTGCAAAAAGTTGCTCACTCCCACACCATTGGGAGCTACAACGCCTAATCCGGTTATCACGACACGTTTCTTTTGCATTTTATTTTATAATTATTCCTGACAAAGTTCCGCTACAAACTTCTTCATTTTTGGTATTGATCATTCGAACTTTGCATTTTAATTTTCCAAAACGGAAATAGACTTTTTCTGAAATAACGGTGACTTTTTCGTTGGGATAAACGGGTTTTAAAAATTCTACTTCGGAGGATGAAAAGGCGATTTGCGAAACATCTTCATTTAAAGTGAGATAAATTCCCAAGCAAACCAAGCCAATTTGAGCCATTGTTTCGATTAAAATCACACCCGGCGTAATTGGATTATCTTTAAAATGACCTTTGTAAAAATCTAATTTTTCATCAAATGTAAATGTTCCTTTTGCTCCATTTTCATCAATTTGAAGCAATTCATCTACAAAAAGAAATGGATTTTGGTAAGGAAGTTTACTTAAAATTAAATCGGTTTCATTCATAACAATTTGAATTTAAAGGCTTTCACCACCATCTACTTTCACAATTGTACCATTGATCCATTTGGCTTCGTTTTTACAAAGTAAATAAACCACATTTGCCACATCTTCCGGTTCTGTGAGTCGTTTAAATGGATTTCGTTTAATAGCAATTTCTTTAATTTTTTCACTATTCGGAATCAGTTGAAGAGATTTTGTATTGGTCACACCCGCTTGAATGCAATTGCTTTTGATGCCAAATTCAGCAAATTCATAAGCAATTTGTCTTGAAATCGCTTCCAACGTTGCTTTGGCAGCACTCACGGCTCCGTAATTTGGAATTGGTTTCAGACTTCCTTCACTGGTAAAAGAAATAATTCTAGCATCGTTATGAAATAATTCCGCTTCAAAAACTGCTTTTGTCCAATCGTACAACGAAATTGCCATCGCATTGATAGTTAATAAAAAATCATCGGTTGACAGTGAATTTTCAGAAGTCATACTTTTTAAACTTCCTTTTGCTATGCTGTGAATCAGACATTTTACTTTATCAGAACCAATTTCAGACTTTATTTGATTAATGATTTCTTGTCGTTTTTCAGATTGTAAAGCATCTACATTAAAACTCAAAAAGGAAATTCCGGCTGATTTGATAGTTTCAAATTCATTTTCAATTTCGGGTAATTCTACTCGCGTATTTCGGTGAATGATGCAAATATTCATTCCGTTTTCGGCTAACTTTTTAGCAGAAGCCAATCCTAATCCGGAACTTCCTCCGAGGATGATTGCCCAAGTATGTTGAAATTCGTTTACCATTCTAATAAAATTCGCTGTGCTGTAAATCCGGGACCAAAACTCAACATCAGCCCTCTTTGACCTGATTTTGGATTTTGTTGCATAATTCTTTCCAAAACAAATAAAACGGTGGCACTCGACATATTTCCGTATAATCGCAGAACTTCTTTGGTATCGTTGATGTTTTTACCAAAATCTAAAAATAAATCTTCGACTAAATTTACGATTTTTTTCCCACCTGGATGAAAAATTAAATAATCAATATCCGAAATAGATAAATTGTTTTTTTCTAAAAAAGGATGAATAATCGCTGGAAAATGTTCGCCAATAGTTTCAGGAACTTCAATATCCAAAACCATTTTTAAACCTTTATTCGTAAAATCAAAGCCCATCATTCGTTCTTTATCATAAAAATGATACATTGCTTCATCTATCATTTTTGGCCCTTCATCTTCCGGAAATGAAGATAATAATGCACACGCTGCTCCATCTCCAAAAATCGCAGCACTGACAATGTTTGCCATCGAAAAATCATCCAATTGAAATGTTGCTGTTGGACTTTCAACTGTAATTACAGCCGCTCTTTTGTTGGGATTGGCTTTGAGGAAATTTTTGGCATAAATCAATCCCGAAACGCCTCCCACACAACCCATTTCGGTCACCGGAAGTCGAACAATATCTTGTTTTAATTGTAATCGATTGATGAGATAAGCATCTAGGGACGGAATCATAATGCCGGTGCAACTCACAGTGATAATATAATCAATGCTTTGCGGACTCCATTTTGCTTGATTTAATGCTTTTTGAAGCACTTGTTCGCCTAACACAATCATTTCTCGTGAATAAATTGCATTTCGTTCTTCGAAAGATTGGAGCGAAAAAACTTCTTCCGGATGCATGATCGAGTAGCGTTTGTCGACTTTTGCTCCTTCTACAATTTTTTTGGCTTTTCTGATAAACCGCTCTTCTTGACCGTGAAGCCAATTATCCATTAATGGAATAATTTCCGAAGTTTCTCTGGAATATTGCGGAAGTTGCGTTGCAACGGTTATGAGTTTTACAGCCATTTTAATTTATTTATTTCCGAATAATCCATTGGTATCTAAACGCCCATTTCCATTGAATCGTTTGTTCTGTTGCGTTAATTTTTTTTGAAAAACCAATTAATTCTTCTTTTTTAAAGCCTTTTAAGATAGAAAGTAAACCATCTTTTTTGGGCATTTCTTCTAATTGAAAGACAAAACAAACCAATTGAAATAAGTGATAGGCAATGGAACTTCTGTGCAAATCATTTATAACAATTCCGAGCTTACTTTTTGCTAAATAATCTTGTAAAATTAGATTAATTTCATCATCACTAAAATGATGTAATGTTAAGGTAAACAATGTAATATCACTATTTACTTGATTTGTTTGTTGATGTAAAATATTTTCCTGAATATAGTTAATATTTGGGAAATTTTCAGATAATTGTATGGCCTCTTTGATTGTATAAGCGTTCGCATCAATACCAATTAAATCAAATTGATATCCGTTTGAATGTCCGAATTTTGCAATTTCACGTAACATATCTCCATTTCCGCAACCAACATCACAAATGCTAATTGATTTAGATTTATCAACAGATTTTAGTAATTCTTTTACGCCGTTTAATGTTAACTTGTTTCCGCCTAATTTTTGATTTATTGACGCGATGGTTTGTAAAGCTGTGGACAATTCACTTCCTTCCATAGAAAAATCATCCATTAATTCTTCTTCTCTGTTGCGAAATTTGGTGTTTACAAACATTATTGAATTGGCTTTCCGTGCGTTTTTTGAATTAGGAAAGGTAGTGATTTTGGGAAGATTATCAGCCATTTCATCATCATATTACTCAGAACTGGATTAAGTAATAATTTTGAGAGCATTTTACCCATTTGTATGCGTGATTTAAAATTGAAATTCCATTGATTAGTGTAGTTTATTTCGAATTCCTTGCGATTTACTCTCCCATTTAGAAAATCAATCGTGCATTCACTGGCTATTTTGGCACTGTGAATTGCCATCGCCATTCCGTTTCCGCATAGCGGATGAATTAGTCCGGCTGTATCACCGAGCATTAAAATATGGTTTTCTACTTGCTTTTTGGTTTCAAACGAAATTTGACTGATGGTTAATGGTTTTTCAAAAAGCAGTTCTGAACTCTCAAAAATAGCTTTGAGTTTTGGATTTTTACTTAAAACATTCGACTGAAAATCGGAAATAGCTTTGTGTTTTTTAAAAGATTCATATTTAGTTAAATAACAAATATTGATGATGTCATCTTCCACCTTTGAAACACCACAGTAACCACCATCAAAATTATGTAATTCTACTAAATCATTTGGAAAATTCCCTTTATAATGAGCTTTTACACCAAGCCATGCCGATTTTTTTTGGATGAAATTTCGTTGAAGTTTGATATCTAAATTAGACCGTTTTCCAAAAGCTCCTAAAACCACTTTTGCTACATAAGTTTCGTTATTTTCGGTTTGAATGGTAAATGAATCCTCTGAAAAATTAATCTCATTTACTTGTTGATGAATGATTTGACAACCAAATTCTTTGGCTTTTTCATAAAGATAATTGTCTAATTTATAACGACTTATTCCAAATCCACCCAACGGAAGAACAGCCGAAATAGATTTTCCGTTATTGATTGAAATTGATGTTTTATTGATGTGAGTTGGCTGTAAGAATTCAATATCTAAACCCAATTCTTCTATATAATGAAGGACTTCATTGGATATGAATTCGCCACACACTTTATGTTTTGGATAGGTGTTTTTTTCAAAAAGAATAACTGATTTTCCCTCTTTCGTTAATTGAATAGCGGCAGTTAATCCGGCAAGTCCACCGCCGATGATTGCTATTTGGGGAATTGGGATCATTTGACTAAAGTAGTCTATTTATCTTAAGAAAAACACTAAAAAGTCAGTTTATCATTTACTGTCTTTTTTGTAATTCTTCTTTAATACTTTTAGTTTTTTTTGATAACGTAGTTACTATTGGTAAAAAAGCGATAGGTAAAATTGTGAAAATAGGAATTCCCATTTTTATATTAAGAAATATTCCACTAATCAACATAATGCCCATTGCTGCTAAAATTAGAAAAGTATATGATTTTAGCGTCTTTTCTTTTGTTTTAAGTTGGTCTGTTGTGAGTTTGGATAAATCTTTTACTTGCATAGAAAATACAGTTTATTGTCAACAAATTAAATCATTTTTTTAATTAACAAGGAACTTCTTTGTCAAAATTTCATTTTCTGTTGCTAATTTTAGAATATACATTCCATTAGAAAGTTCATAAACATTGATAGTATTATTGGCGTTTAAATTTCCAGAAGCAACTGTTTTTCCCATTACATCAATAATTGAATAATTTGACACAATTCCATTAAAATCAACTTTTACAAAATCATTGGCTGGATTTGGTGAAATTGAAAATGAAGTAGATTTATTTTCGTTCAAACCTAAAACTCCATATCTGCTAACTGCAAATATAGAATTATCACATTCGAATTCCAAAATATATTCTGATGGTAATGGCAGATTATCAACGATTCCAGTTACTGTGTTTACAACTTTTAAATGGCGTTCACCAACAGCATCTACACCAACAAAAATAAGTGAATTGGTTTCTTGGTCAAAAGTTTTGTTGCCCATTTCATATCCTGGAGTGTCAACCATATCAACAATTGTTGATACAGTGGCGTCTAGAGGATTTAAGATACCAATTTTAACAGAGATTGGTGTTTCAGATTCATATGAATTGTTGTACATGGTGTATATTCTATTCGTTTTATTGCTAAATTCTAATCCATAAAAATCAACCGATACTGAATCCGGAATTGGCAGTATTGTATAAGAAAAAGGTTGAGAATTTACATTTACAGTAACTAGTTCTTTAATGCCATCTTCTTTTAATACAGTGAAATAAAATTTCTTTGAATTGGAATCAAAACAGGAAGAATCATGATAAAAACTTCTAAAATCATCAAAATTTATAACCCCTAAAGTTGTAGTTGTTTGTGTTGAAGGATTAAACATTTTAAATTCAGGATTGTTAGGGTCTGTAAAATCATAACTGTAAACTAAACCACTCTCCATATCAACTTCGCTTCCACCATTGTAAATGCTACTTTGCGGAGAAACAGTTACTATTTGAGAATTGGTATCATAACTAAAAAGTTTATTTTGATATTCACCTGAATCATACTGAATTGCATTGACATAGAATTTTCCGCTTCTAACATCAAAAGTTGAAGTTCCCATGTAAACAGATTGAATTGTGGAAGGTGTGCTGCTGTTGAACGAACTAGAACCGGCATTCCATTTAACGATATCCAATTCATTATTTTCAGTTATATTAAAACCAATTAATTTGATTTCCTGAGCATTTACTATTAAAAAATTGCTTAGTAAAATACAAATTGTTACAAATAATTTTAAGTAGTTTTTAGATTTCATAATAATTTGATTTACAGAATAATAAATCAAATTTACTTACATAATTTAACATTTCTCATTAAACATAAGTTAAATGTTTTTAAAATAAAAAAAAGACAACATAAATCTACTGCAAAAAAAAGGGCTTACTGAATTGATAAATTTCAATAAGCCCTTAATAATTTAAGTAACTATTATTTACAATTTTCCTTCCTTAATTTCCTCCACTATTTCAGGATTTAATAACGTAGAAATATCACCAAAATTAGAATAATCTCCTTCCGCAATTTTTCTCAATATGCGACGCATGATTTTTCCGCTTCTCGTTTTTGGTAAACCGGAAACAAATTGAATTTTATCTAGTTTGGCAATTGGCCCGATTTGATCGGAAATTTGTTGATTGATTTCTTTTCGTAGATTTTCTTTATCACGTGTTTCACCAATTTCTTTCAAGATTACAAAACCATATAACGCATTTCCTTTTACATCGTGAGGGAAACCAACAATTGCACTTTCAGCCACAGCCGGATGCTCGTTAATGGAATCTTCAATTGGAGCTGTTCCTAAATTATGACCGGAAACAATTATTACATCATCTACTCTACCGGTGATTCGGTAATATCCTACTTCATCACGTAAAGCTCCATCACCGGTGAAATATTTTCCAGGAAAAGCTGAAAAATAGGTTTCTTTGTATCGTAAGTGATCGCCCCAAATAGTTCGAGCCATTGCTGGCCAAGGAAATTTGATGCATAAACTTCCGGTGACTTGATTTCCTTCAATTTCATTACGTAATTCATCCATCAAAACAGGCTGAATTCCGGGTAAAGGTAAAGATGCATACGTTGGTTTAGTTGGCGTTACAAACGGGATGGGTGAAATCATGATACCACCTGTTTCAGTTTGCCACCACGTATCAACTAACGGACATCTTTTTCCGCCTACGTGGTCATTGTACCAATGCCAAGCTTCTTCATTAATTGGTTCTCCTACTGAACCAATTACTTTTAATGATTTCAAAGGATACGATTGAACATAATCAATACTTTCCTTTGCCAATGCACGAATAGCGGTTGGAGCAGTATAAAATTGGGTAATTTTATGTTTTTCAATTACTTCCCAAAAACGACTAAAATCGGGATAAGATGGAACTCCTTCAAAAATTACGGTTGTTGCTCCGTTTAATAATGGTCCGTACAAAATATAAGAATGTCCGGTAATCCAACCAATGTCGGCTGTACACCAATAGATATCATTTTCTTCATAATTGAAAACATTTTTAAACGTATAGGCCGTATAAACCATATATCCTGCCGTTGTATGTAACATTCCTTTTGGTTTTCCGGTTGAACCGGAAGTATAAAGAATGAATAAAGGATCTTCTGCATCCATGATTTCTGCTACGTTATTCGGAATTGCTTCGTCTAGAAGAGGTTGCAACCAGCGATCACGACCTTCTTTCATATTTACATTTTCATTCGTTCTTTTGGCTACTAAAACTGTTTCCACACAAGGTGATTTTTCTAATGCTTCATCAATAATACCTTTCAAATCAATGGTTTTATTTCCTCTGAATCCTCCATCAGAAGTGATGACCATTTTACATTCGCTATCGTTTATTCTTGTTGAAACGGCTGTAGCCGAAAATCCTGCAAAAACTACTGAATGTATGGCTCCAATTCGGGCACACGCTAAAACAGAAACAGCTAATTCGGGAATCATAGGAAGATAAATACAAACTCGATCTCCTTTTTTAATCCCTTGATCTCTCAACACATTTGCCATTTTGGCCACTCTTGAATAAAGTTCATTGTAAGTAATATGTTGAGCTTCTTCGTCAGGATTATTTGGTTCAAAAATAATGGCGGTTTTATCACCTCTTCTAGCTAAATGACGGTCAATGCAATTTTTAGTAATATTTACTTTTGCATCCACAAACCATTTGAATTTTGCCTCTTGCATATCAAATTCAAACACTTTGTCCCATTTTTGATACCAGGTGAAATTTTCATCGGCAATTCTATCCCAAAATTTTCGGGGTTCACGAACCGATTTTTTATACATTTTGAAATAATTTTCGAGGTCATGTATTTTATAGTAACTCATAATATTTCTGTTTTTTGGTCTAATTTTTATGTAAAAATAACGAATCTAATCGTTCATTCCAATGTATCTTTGCTAAAAAGATATAGATAAAATTGCATTAATGATTTTATTTTTGCTTTGAAACTGCATATTTTTCAATAACTTCAATTATTTCATCAATAATAAGTTCGTCATCAATAGTGGAAGGAATTTGAAATTCTATTTTGTCAACAATATTTCGCAATAATTTTCGTAATATTTTTCCCGAACGTGTTTTGGGTAATCGTTGCACAATCATCACATTTCGCAAACAAGCCACTGCTCCAATTTGGTCACGAATTAAGTGAACAATTTCATATTCCAATTGAAAATGTTCTGTTTCATTTCCGGTTTTCATTACCACCATCGCTAACGGAATTTGACCTCTTAATTCATCATTCACACCAATCACAGCACATTCTGCCACAGCTGGGTGCGAAGCTACTATTTCTTCCATTTCCGCAGTAGATAATCGATGGCCGGCTACATTGATCACATCATCTACTCTTCCAGTTATAAAAATATAATCTTCTGCATCTTTAAATCCGCCATCACCGGAGAAATAATAACCCGGAAATTTTGATAAATATCCTAACTTAAAACGTTCACTATCGTTCCATAAATCGAGCATCGTTCCCGGTGGTAAAGGTAATTTTATAACAACAAAACCTTCTTCGTTGGCACCAACTTCTTCCCCATTATCATTTAAAATACGAATGTCATATCCAGATACCGCTTTTCCAGCAGAACCGGGTTTGATAGGTAGAAACTCCACTCCCATCATATTAGCAATCATCGGCCAACCAGATTCTGTTTGCCACCAATGATCGATGGCAGGAACCGGAATATGTTGATTATACCATTCTAAAGTAGCCACATCACAACGTTCTCCTGCCAAAAATTGTGTTTTTAAACTTGATAAATCATAATCTTTGATAAATAATCCGTCAGGATCTTCTTTTTTGATGGCACGAATGGCGGTTGGAGCGGTAAACATTACATTCACTTTATGTTCTGCAATTACTCTCCAAAAGGTTGAGGCATCGGGAGTTTTAATTGGTTTTCCTTCAAAAATGATGGTTGTGTTTCTGTTAATTAACGGACCATAAACAATATAACTATGTCCAACTACCCAACCCACATCTGAAGCTGCCCAAAAAACTTCACCGGGTTTTACTCCGTAAATGTATTGCATTGAAAATTTAAGTGCAGTTGCATAACCACCTGTATCTCTGACAATTCCTTTAGGTTTTCCGGTTGTTCCTGAAGTATATAAAACGTAGAGCGGATGAGTAGAACTCACAACAACACAATCGGCCTCATCAGATCCATAAACTAACGCATCATAATCCACATCGTATTTTTTGAATGGAACTCTAGCACCTAATTTTCGATTAAAAACTACTACTTTTTTCGGTTTGTGATTGGCTAATTCAATCGCTTCATCAACTAAAGGTTTGTAGGCAATTAATCGGTCCACTTCAATTCCGGAAGAAGCTGTTAAAATGATTCTTGGTTTGCAATCATCAATTCGGATAGCCAATTCGTGAGGAGCAAATCCGCCAAAAACTACGGAATGGGTCACTCCTATCCGAGCACAAGCCAACATCGCAAAAGCAGCTTGCGGAATCATTGGCATATAAATTACTGCAGTTTCGCCTTTTTTTATACCTAAAGAAAGTAAACCTCCAGCTAGTTTGGCAACTTCGGTTTTAACTTCGTTGTAAGTATACTTTTTAATAGTTTGTGTAACCGGTGAATCATAAATAATAGCAATTTGGTCACCAAAACCATCGTCTATATGTTTGTCTAATCCCAAATAACAAGCGTTTAATTCGCCATCGGCATACCAAAGTGGATAGTCATTTTTATCTTTTGACAAAATGGTTTCGGGTTTTTTAAACCAAGAAATTAAATTGGCTTGCTCTCTCCAAAATAATTCCGGATTGTCAAGACTTTTTTGATATAATTCGTTGTAATTCATAGTTTTAGTCGTTGTTAATCTTTTAAAAGGTCATTTACTTGGTCTACCAATTTTTTGATTGAAAATGGCTTGGTCATGTAAGCATCTGCACCCAATTGCATTCCTTTTTCAATATCACTTTCTTTGTTTTTAGCCGATAGAAAAATGACTTTGCAATTGGTAAGTTTTTCATTCTTTTTAACCGATTCAATCGTAGCATAGCCATCTACATTAGGCATCATAATGTCTAGAATGATTAAATCCGGTTGTTCATTTTTTAAAATATCTAACGCTTCCTGACCGTCACGAGCGATGAATACTTCAAAATTGTTTTTCTTAAACGTATATTCCAACGACATGATAATGTTGGGTTCGTCATCTACTAATAAAATCTTTTTCATAACTTTTATTTATTTTTAGGAAGGATAAAAGAGAATGTCACACCATTTTGCACATTTTCCGCCCATATTTTTCCTTTATGAGCTTCGATGATTTGTTTACAAATTGCTAATCCTAATCCGCTTCCGATTGGTTTTTTAATATTTTGATTATTTGATTGATAAAATTTGTCGAAAATGTTTTCCAAATCATTTGAATTTACTCCTTTTCCGTTATTAAAGACATTTATTTTGATGTAATCTTCTTCTTTATCAGAAATCGTAATGATTATTAAACCTTGTTTTTCATCTGCAAACTTTATGGAATTGGAAATCAAATTGGTTATCACTTGAATGATTCGTTCTTCATCATATTCAATAATGACTTTTGATTGATTTTCATCAAATTCTAGATGAATCTTTTTGTTCGAAATCAGTTGTTGCAGAGGTGAAAGTGATTTGGAAATGGTTTGAATAATATTTCCTTTTGAAAGGTAAATTTTCTGTTTTCCGGTTTCAAATTTTTCTAAATCCAAAATTTTATCAATTAATCGATTTAAACGATCGGATTCAGTGATAATATTTTGAAGAAATTGCTTTTTAAGTTCTTCCGGAATTTCGTCATCGTCATGCAAAATTTCGCTCGCTGCCCGAATGGCGGTTATTGGTGTTCGTAGTTCATGCGTAACGGTATCTAAAAAATCATCTTTTTGCTTATCTTTTAATACTAAAGTTTCATTTGCTTTTTTCAGTTGCGATGAAAGTTCCTTTAATTCATTGGATGTTTCGGTTAATTTTTTATTGATGATGAGATTTTCTTTTGATTCTTCTAAAATTTTCAAGACTTCGGGTAAACTGATTTTATCTTCTTTGGTTACACTTTCAATTAGTATTTTGGCAGAAGCAGTTCCGATGTGACCGGTTAATAGGTTTTCGGCAAATTTGACTAATCGTGCATCTGCCATCAAATTATCGGGAGCAATATTGTATTTCATTTTAAAAATGGAAAGAGCACGATTGGTTCGTTCTTCGCCTAAAAAACGCTTCAAAACTTTCTGTATATCAGATATATAAGCAGTTCCTTTCCAAACAAAAGCATTTTCATGGTTGTTGATGTATTTATCAATATCTACAAACATTTCGGCATAATTTCGTTCGCGGTAATCACCTTTAAAACTTACAGAAACAAATAGATAAACCAAACTATTGAACAACAAACTCCAAAAAAGTGCATGTGGAATAGGTTCTAGATAATCTAATCCAAACAATTGAAATGGTTGTAAAAAAGTATAACCAAAGAAACCTTCTTTAAAAAAGTTACTTTCGGGATTGATGGAACTCATTAAAAACGGTAGCATAATCGTGTAAAAACAAATTAGCATTCCTACTACTATTCCCGCTACTGCTCCGTTAAGTGAACCTCTTTTCCAAAAAATAGCACCAAAAAAAGCCGGTCCGAGTTGGGCTACAATTACAAACGAAATCATTCCGACGGATACCAACGAAAAATCCATGATGAAAAATCGGTAGTAGATGAAGGCTAAAATGATCAGTAAAAAAATACCAATTCTTCTAATGTTTACGATGCGTTCGCTATTGCTTTCCTGGTTGTCTTTTTGTAAAGAACCTAATAATCCATACGGAATTAAAAGATTGTTACTCAACATTGTAGAAAGTGTAATAGAAGAAACTACAATCATTGAAATCGCTGCAGAAAATCCTCCTAAGAAGACCAAAACCGTCATAAATGTGTTGTCAAACAGTTGCGGAATTAAGAGTGAAAACATATCGGGATTGACATCTTTTCCTTCAAACAAAATATTTCCACCCCACGCAATCGGATAAACGAACAAATTGAATAACAAAAGATACAGTGGAAACAACCAAATGGCTGTTCGAATGTGTTTTTCACGGTTATTTTCTACGATTGACATGTGAAATTGTCGTGGTAATAAGAAGATGGAAAAAAAGGATAAAACAATAAGCATCATCCAATTCATTCCGCCTTCTAAACCATGAATTGTGTTTCTTTCTTCAAAACTTTCCATCAAAGATGCTTTGGCATAAATGGCATCAAAACCATCAAAAACGTAAAAAGTGACATACAATCCTAAAATAATAAAAAAGAACAATTTTAACACCGATTCCATCGCAACAGCAGTCACAATTCCCTTTCTTTTTTCAGAAGCATCCACATAACGCGTTCCGTAAAAGGAAGCAAAAAGAGCTAAAACCAAGGCAACATAGGTCGAAGTATCTAAAAAAACATTGGTGGTTTCAGGTGAATTGGTTACGATGTGAAATGTTTCTGAAATCGCTTTGAGTTGTAATCCTACATAAGGTAAAATAGCAATTAACGAAATAACTGTTACTAATGCTCCTAAAAATCGACTATTTCCATAACGAAGCGAAATAAAATCGGCTATACTTGAAATTTTATTGACTCTGGAAATGCGAATTATTTTTCTGAGAATAACAATCCAAGCCGGAAAAGCAATCACTGGTCCCAAATAAATCGGAATAAAATTTAAACCTGAATTGGCAGCAACACCAATACTTCCGTAGTACGTCCAAGTTGTGCAATAAACCGCTAGTGAAAGTGAATAAACATAGGGATTATTAGTCCATTTCGAGTTCCCTTTTCGCTCTGCCCATTGAGCAATGAAGAAAAGTAATCCGAGATACAACAGTAGTATGACTAATAAAAATCCGCTATTCATTGTATTTTTTTAAAAAGTAAAATGAAATGATAATTGACAATGTCCAAACCGAAAAAATGTAAAAATAGATGATTGGAATTCCAAATAGAGCTTCAGATTTGTTGAAAAGTAATAGTATTGGAAAGTTGAATGCCATCCATAACAACAAACTAATAATCACAAATTTTTGAAGATGTCTTTTTTTCATTTTTAGTTTTTCATTTGAATCACAAACTCTGCTCTTGAAATTCAAAAGCAGAGAAAGTAATTTTATCTAAAGATAATTCATTTATTAATGTCCGGTTGCCTCACCAGCTCCGGATGGAATTCTGATGTTTTCCACAATATCCTGAACATCTTGTGGTGGCTCGGGTGTAAATCTGTTAACTATCAATGCTACTGCGAAATTGGCAATCATGGCAACAGTTCCAAATCCTTCCGGTGAAATGCCAAACCACCAATTTGGTTTTAACGAATCTACCATTTCTTTTCCACCATCGAAGATACCGAATTTGAATTTTAGCATGTAATAAATCATCAATAGCATTCCCACTACCATTCCGCTGATAGCTCCTTCTTTATTCATTTTCTTGTAAAAAATGCCTAAAATAATAGCTGGAAAAAATGATGCTGCAGCTAAACCAAATGCTAATGCGACGACAGCTGCCACGAATCCAGGCGGATTAATTCCGAAATAACCAGCTATACAAACCGCAACCGCAGCAGAACCACGAGCAGCCCAAAGTTCATTTTTTTCTGAAATGTTTGGGTTAATCATTTTCTTAATCAAATCGTGCGAAACAGAAGAAGAAATTACTAATAACAATCCCGCAGCTGTTGATAAGGCTGCAGCCAAAGCTCCGGCAGCTACTAAAGCAATCACCCAATTTGGCAAATTCGCAATTTCAGGATTAGCCAAAACCATGATATCATTATCAATTTTTAATTCGTTTGCTTCTTTATCGGCAACATATTGAATTTTACCGTCTGCATTTTTATCTTCAAAGGTTAATAAACCTGTTTTCTCCCAATTCATAAACCATTGTGGCATAGAACTATATTCTTTATCACTTACCGTTTGAATTAAGTTCGCTTTTGCAAAAACTGCCACCGCAGGAGCTGTAGTATAAAGTATAGCAATCAATAACAAAGCCCATCCGGCAGATTTTCTTGCATCTTTCACTTTCTTAACGGTGAAAAAACGAACAATAACGTGTGGTAATCCGGCTGTTCCAACCATTAAAGCTAATGTGATGGCAAATACATCAATCATTGATTTTGAACCACTTGTATATTCATCAAAACCTAATTCAGTTTGAAGTCCATTTAATTTATCTAATAAAAAAGTTCCTGAACCATCAGCTACGGTTCCACCCATTCCTAATTGCGGAATTGGATTTCCTGTCATTTGAATGGAGATAAAAATGGCTGGTACCATAAAGGCAAAAATCAATACACAATATTGTGCTACTTGTGTGTAGGTGATTCCTTTCATTCCACCTAAAACTGCATAGAAAAGAACGATTACCATTCCAATAATAACACCAGTATTAATATCTACTTCCAAAAATCTAGAGAAAACTACACCTACTCCTCTCATTTGTCCGGCTACATACGTAAACGAAACTATTAGAGCACAGAAAACGGCAACTGAGCGAGCTGTTTTTGAATAATAGCGATCACCGATGAAATCAGGTACGGTGAATTTTCCGAATTTTCTAAGATAAGGAGCCAATAATAAGGCTAATAAAACATAACCACCTGTCCATCCCATCAGATAAACAGCTCCATCATATCCTGCGAAGGAAATAATTCCCGCCATGGAAATAAATGAAGCGGCCGACATCCAGTCTGCTGCAGTAGCCATTCCGTTAGCCAACGGTGAAACACCTCCACCGGCAACATAAAATTCTTTTGTTGATCCGGCACGCGACCAGATTGCAATTCCAATATAAAGAGCAAATGAAGCTCCAACTATAATATATGTCCAAGTTTGTACATCCATTTTGATTATTTTTTAGAGTTGCTGAGTAGCTGAGATACTGAGCAGCTGAGTTTTTAGATTTTTTATTTTTTCTTATGAATAGTTAACGATTGCTGTATTCTGAACACTTTAAACTGAACACTGAATACTGCAAACTGATTTCTACTCCTCGTCGTATCCGTATTTTTTATCCAATTTGTTCATTAGTCGAACATATACAAAAATCAGAATTACAAAAGCGTAAATTGATCCTTGTTGTGCGAACCAAAATCCGAGTGGAAATCCTCCGATTTTAAAACTGTCTAAAGCGTCTTTAAATAAGATTCCTGCCCCGTAGGAAACTAAAAACCAAATAGTTAAAAGAATAAGAAGATATCTTAAATTCTCTTTCCAGTAGGCGGTTGCATTTGCTTGATTACTCATAGTTAAATTTGTTTTTAAAGTTAGATTTATAGATAAACCATGGCTTGAAGCGTGATTGTTCCTGTTTTGCTTTCGCCAAATTTTTCATTTTTATATTCTAAAGTAAGTTTAGAATTATGTCCGTTTAAATAGAGGTTTGTGCCTACTCCGAATACATTTCGATTATCATCCACAGCATCATAACTATTTGTTGCATAGGACAAGTAGGGTTGAATTTTTGTCAATTTTTCCGAATGAAACATATAACCCGCATGACCATAAATGAAGCTTCCGGTTCCATACGCATTAAACAAGTAGTTCTTTCCGTAATTATTGTTTTGATAAGTTGCATAAGCCGTAATTGCACCTTTTTTATCACCAAGTGGTGCATCATAAAAAGCATCGACAGCAAAAATGGATACATCTTCGCCAATGTTGGTTGTTCCGTCATTGTAAACACTTCCTTTAGGATGAAGAAAAAATCCGGCACCTACATTGAATACTTTTTTAGTGCCTAAATAAGAACCAACTCTAAATGGAAGAAAATTACTTTCAGCATCTAAAAAGCCATACTCAAAATAACCGGCATAATTCATTCCGGATTCTTTTGAACCTAGAACTCTTCGACCTGCATAAATGGTTGTGTTTACATTATCTGCTGTAACTCGGGTATCTAAACTGTTTGTCATGGATTCATTTATCGAAACTCTGTATTGAAATTTACCAAAAGAACCTTTTGCATAAACACCTTGGTGACGAGCAAATTGATCAGATAATCCTAACGTTGACCATGATTGGCGGTTGTTGTCTAATGTTAAAAAGTTCAATGTACCTTGACTATTTAATCGTGAAATTCCGTTCCAATAATGTAAACCTGAACCAATCGCATGGTTTTTTCCTAAACTATATTGCACCCAAAAATCATGAAAGAATAGTTGAGAACTCTCGCCTTTTCCTGTTGGCGACATGTTATCGGCATTCAATGAATTTAGACCAAAATGAGTTAACACTAAGAATTTAGGTGTAATCTGAGCATACGTTAAAATCCGTGCTCTTCGAGTTGAAAACTCAATAGCTTTTTTATCTTCGGGGAGGTTGTCATTATATTGACCCCACATTTGCCCCCAAGCAATGACACGCATGTATTTTGAACCTTCTTCGTTTAGGTTAAATTTCATTCCGCCCCCATAATCGGGAGAACCTTGCGAAAAAGCATTAAAAAAGCAAAACGTTGTCATGAGAAGTAAGACTGCTTTTTTCATTAATTATAAATTTGGTTTTGGTTAGAAGAATTTGTTTTTCTGAGTACCAAATTGAAATTTTATAAGTGAGAAAAAAATTCAGTTATATATTTTTGTTAATTGGTATAGTTAATCTTTGAAACGCTCCCATTTTATAAGCATAAATTTATCACCTAATTCAGTAATAATCATCCCGGCACCTTTGAGCTGGTCTTTGTTTTTTAAGAATTCTACTAATTCTAAATGATTATAAATCTTATAAGTTGGATGATAATCGGTGTGAGCAGGTTTTTTGATTTTAAATTCTTTTACCCAATTACTCACTGTAACATGTGAAACCCCGATAATGCGTTCAATTTCGCGGTAACTCAACCCTTCCAAATACAATTGCAGTGCTTTGGTTACGTAGTAATCGTCTATCTTTTTACCTAACTTGTTGACTGTAAAGTAATAGTTGCATTTTTTGCATAAATACCTTTGTCTGTCTTTGATGATACCACTTTTAACAATCTGATTGTTTTGACATTTCGGACATGCTAGAATCTCCATATATAAAAAATTTGCATAAATATATTAAATTAGCAATAATATAAAAACATATTTTGTAATTTATTTTAGAAAAATTTACGAATTGCTTAATTTTATTGGCTAAAAATTATATTCTTCATAATTATAGCTAAATTATAATAAAACAGTAAATTATAATAAGTTATACCATTTTCATCTAAAAAAAGATAAATTTTAGCGTAAGAGATATGTAAATATTCATGCTATTTTCTTTAATTTGTAGAAACAACACTAAACATATGCAATTTAAAACTGATGAAACAGATCCTTCTGTTTTATATAAATTATTAACCGGAACCATCATCCCCAGACCAATTGGCTGGATTTCAACGATTGATAAAGACGGAATCAATAATCTCGCTCCGTTTTCTTATTTCAATATGGTTTCAAGCGATCCGCCGTGTGTAATGTTTTCTACGCGAAGAGACAACAATCAATTTAAGGATACATTGAATAATGTCTTGCAAAATAGTCAGTTTGTTGTGAATTTAGTCACGATGGATGTTGTGGAACAGATGAATGCCACTTCAGCATCCGTTGCATCTGATATAGATGAATTTGAATTGGCGAACCTTACTCCGATTGATTCAGTTTTCATTAAACCCAAAAGAGTAAAAGAAAGTCCGATTCATTTGGAATGCGAAATGATTCATCATTACTTTATGGAGAATAATGTTGGTGGCGGTGCTTGTATTGTGATTGGAAAAATAAAAACCATTCATATTGATGATGCTATTTTGATGGAAAACAACCGGATTAATTTAGATGTTTACAAACCTGTGGCTCGTTTGGCAGGTTCAAATTATAGTACGTTGGGAGAACTTTTTTCGATAAAACGGGAATAAATAACAGTATGAAAAAAAGAATTATAAGATACAGCGTTTTAATTTTTTTAGGAGTGTTTTTACTACTACAAATTATTCCTGTTGGAGATTATTGTGGTGGTTTAATGAACTTTCTTATTTCAACGCTAATAATTATCTTTATAATAATTTTTACTACGATTATATCGATTATTGACGCATACAGATATATAAAAATCAAGTCAAAATTCGACTTTATTCCTTTAATTATTACATTTTCATTTTTGATTATTTATTTTTTTGTTTTACAGTTTGAAACTGATAAATTTTGGACCTCAGAAAAACTTAATGGAGTAACATTTTCAAAAGCAGCAAAAAGTGGAACTCTAAAATTGTATACTAACGGTAGTTTTGCTGCAAAATATAATCAAGCAGATTTTAGTTGTACTTATCAAGGAGATTATAGAATTAGCAATGATACATTATATTTAGAAAGAAAAGAATTAGAATCTTTAACTGAAAATATTTTCACAACTAAATATTCTATTAACAAGAACGATAGCTTGCTTCAACCCATAAAAAAAGGATTTGAAGTAATAAATATTTATAAATTAAATTAATTTTAAGAAAAAACTTCGCGGCTTTGCGACTTTGCGAGAAATGAAAAAAATAACAGTAATCGGTGGCGGCCCAGGCGGACTCTACTTTTCCATATTAACCAAAAAAGCAATACCTCATTGCCAAATAGATGTTTACGAACGCAACAAACCAGAAGACAGTTTTGGTTTTGGCGTAGTTTTCTCCGATGAAACATTAAGCGAATTTTTAATGCGAGATTTAAAATCCTATGAACTTATTCGCAGTGAATTTGCCTATTGGGATGATATTATTGTCGCTCGTGACGGTCAAACTGTGAATAGTTCCGGTAACGGATTTTGTGGTTGTTCCCGAAAAACGTTATTGAAATTATTACACCAACGTTGCCGTGAAGAAGGTGTGAATCTTCATTTCGAACAAAATGTAGATGATTTGAGTCAGTTTGCTGATTCAGATATTATTGTGGCTTGTGATGGAATTGGAAGTGCCATTCGAACAAAATTTGCTTCTGAATTCGGAACCAAAATCGAACTTAAAAAGAATCGATTTGTTTGGTTAGGTTCGACTAAACCGTTGGATGCTTTTACTTATTTCTTTAGAAAAACTCCCTTCGGAACCATCGTCGCACACACCTATCAATACGAAGAAGGAATGAGCACTTGGATTTTTGAATGTAGTGAACAAACTTGGCAAAACATTGGTTTTGAAGTCACCAATGAAGAAGATACCATTCAAAAAATTGCTGAAATTTTCAAAGAAGAATTAGATGGACATTCACTTATTTCAAATAAATCACATTGGCGACAATTTCCGCACGTAACCAATGAAAAATGGTCGCATAACAATTTAGTTCTGTTAGGTGATGCGAAAGCAACCGCTCACTACTCTATCGGTTCAGGAACAAAATTAGCGATGGATTCAGCGATTGGATTATCCGATGCTGTGATTGCAAATCCTAACAATGTTGAAGCTGCTTTCGAACAATATGACAAAACCAGAAGAAATACGGTAGAAATGATTCAGTATGCCGCTTTGGTTTCATTGGATTGGTTTGAAAATATGGATCGTCACATTCAACATTCGTTCTATCAATTTGCTTTTGGATGTATGACGCGTTCCAAAAAAGTGACGTTTGAAAATCTTCAAATTAGAGATAAATCATTCACAGATAAAGTTTTAAAAGAGTTCAATGACAATAACAATGTCATTGACAAAAATCAATCAGCGGCTTTTTCAAAATTTAAACTTCGTGATTTAGAATTACCAAACCGAATTGTAATGTCTCCGATGGGACAATATTCAGCTGAAAATGGTTTAATTAATAACTGGCATTTAGTTCATTACGGAAGTCGAGCAACCGGTGGCGTTGGATTGATTCTAACTGAAATGACTGCTGTTTCTCACAATGGACGTATCACTTTAGGTTGTGCCGGTATTTATAATGACAATCAAATAGTTGAATGGGAAAAAGTTACTGATTTTATTCATCAAAACACACAAACTAAAATCGGAATACAACTCGGACATTCAGGAAGAAAAGGTGCAATAAAAAAACCTTGGGAAGGACAAAATGAACCAATTGAAAATGCTTGGGAACTGATTTCTGCTTCTTCTATTCCATTCAATTCCAAAATGCCAACTCCAAAAGAAATGACTTTGGAAGATATGGATAAAGTTACAACTGAATTTATCCAAGCTACAAAAAACGCTGAACAAGCCGGTTTTGATTTAATCGAATTACAAGCTCATCACGGATTTTTATTAGCTTCGTTTTTATCGCCATTGACAAATATTCGTTCAGATGAATTTGGAGGAAGTATTGAAAACCGAATCAAATTTCCGTTGCGAGTGTTTAATGAAATGCGAAACGTATTTCCACAACAAAAACCTATGTCAGTGCGAATTTCCGCTTCTGATTGGACTGAAAACGGTATTTCCGAAGAAGATGTGATTTATATTGCCAATGCTTTCAAATCCGCCGGAGCAGATATCATCAACGTTTCCACCGGAAATACCGTTGAACACCAAAAACCTCAAATGGGAAGAATGTGGCAAACGCCTTTCTCTGATTTGGTTCGAAATACGGTTCATATTCCAACTATAACCGCCGGATTTATTCAAGACATTGATCAAATTAACACCATCATTTTAAACGGCAGAGCTGATTTGGTGGCATTGGGCCGACCATTATTAGCCGATGCTAACTTTGTTAGAAATGCCCAAGCGTATGAAAATGTGCAAACGGATGATATTCCGTTGCAATATAAAATGGGAAGTTCACATTTGTATCCGTTGAAAGCATCAGAAAGGAAACAAGTTGAAGGAATGAAAAAAGCTTTGAAACCAAAAAGCAACAAAAAAAGTTAATTTTAAAAATTTGATTACTCATAAAATATCTAAGCCATAAAAAAATGAAAGAAAAAAAATCTAAAATAGATGTTCAAGGTTTTGAAATTGCCGTTGTGAATCAAAGTAACAGCGATTATATTTCCTTGACAGATATTGCTAAACATAAAGACACTGCTCAAACAGATGATATTATAAAAAATTGGTTAAGAAACAGAAATACCATCGAACTTTTGGGTTTTTGGGAAATGATTTATAATCCAAATTTTAAACCCGTCGAATTCGACGGGTTTAGAAAACAAGCAGGATTAAATAGTTTTGTAATGACCCCTAAACGTTGGATAGAAAGTACTAACGCAATTGGTATTGTTTCAAAAGCCGGAAGATATGGTGGAACTTTTGCTCATAAAGACATTGCTTTAGAATTTGCCTCTTGGATTTCTATTGAATTCAAGTTATATATAATCAAAGAATTCCAACGTTTAAAAGAAAACGAAAACGACAGCTTAAATTTAGAATGGAATTTACAACGTACAATTTCAAAAATTAATTATCATATTCATACGGATGCAATTAAAGAAAACCTAATACCAGTTGAAATTACTAAACAACAGACATCTTTTGTATATGCTAATGAGGCAGATTTACTTAATGTTGCTTTGTTTGGAATTACAGCTAAAGAATGGAGAGAAAATAACCCTAATCAAAAAGGAAATATAAGAGATTTTGCCACTTTGGAGCAATTAGTAGTCCTGAGTAATTTGGAAAGTATAAATGCATTACTTATTCAGCAAGGTCTAGCACAAAGTGAACGACTTATACAACTTAATAAAGTTGCTATTACTCAAATGAAATCTCTAGTTCGTTCCAAGGAAATAAAAAAGCTTAAAGAGTAATAAATGAAACACTTTGATGACAATTTCGCTCACAATTCCCTACCAAGCATCGATTTGCAGCCCACCTATTTACAAGGATGGTATGAAAATGAAATGCTCAATTGTGTCGAACGTCTTTTAGATTCTCACATTAAAAACGGTAACGGAAATGCTCCTTGTCTTCGTACTTTCAAAAAAACGTGGACATATCAGGATTTATTTGAAAAAGCCAATCAAATTGCTAATGTTTTAGTGGATGATTTAGGTTTACAATCCGGAAATCGGGTTTTAATTCGTTCTGCCAATAATCCGATGATGGTTGCGTTGTGGTTTGGAATTCTGAAAGCAGGCGGAATTGTAGTAGCGACGATGCCTTTGCTACGTTCCAAAGAACTAAAAACAATCATCGAATGTGCCGAAATCACCCACGTGTTTTGCGATATCGCTTTAGAAAGCGAAATGGATTTGGTGGATTCCGATTATTTGAAAAGAATCAGCAAATTCTGTGGTTCAGAAAGTGGCACTTCCGAATTGGAAAATTTGATGATGAATAAATCAAAAACCTTTACTAATTTTCATTCCAAATCAGATAGTGTTGCTTTGATTGGTTTTACTTCCGGCACAACAGGATTGCCCAAAATGACAGCTCATTATCACAAAGATATTTTGAATATTTGCGAAGCATTTCCAACTTATTCTCTTCAACCAACCGCAAATGATATATTTACAGGAAGTCCACCCATTGGTTTTACCTTTGGTCTAGGTGGATTGGTATTGTTTCCGTTGTATTTTGGTGCTTCCACATTTTTAATAGAAAAACCAACGCCGGATGTTTTATTACAAGCCATTCAGGAACATAAAATCACGATTTGTTTTACCGCTCCAACCGCTTGGCGAATTATTACGACTAAAGTCAACGAATACGACATTTCAAGCTTACGCAAATGTGTCTCTGCCGGAGAAACTTTGCCCTTAAAGGTTTGGGAAGATTGGTACAACGCCACCGGATTAAAAATCATTGATGGAATTGGAGCAACCGAAATGCTTCATATTTTCATTTCATCAAATGAAGATAATATGAAACCGGGATCTACAGGTTTGGCTGTAACAGGTTATGAAGCGAAAATCATTGATGCTAACGGAAATGACGTTTCATCGAATGAACCCGGACGATTAGCCGTTCGCGGAATTACAGGTTGTAAATACCTCAATCGTATCGAAAAACAACAAGAATATGTTGAAAACGGCTGGAATATTACCGGAGATATTTTTAAACAAGACGAAGACGGTTACTTTTGGTTTGTAGCTCGTGGTGATGATATGATCATTTCTTCCGGATATAATATTGCAGCAATTGAAGTAGAATCCGTACTTTTAACCCACGAAGAAATTCTGGAATGTGCCGTAGTTGGTTTGCCTGATTCTGAACGTGGGATGTTAGTTTGTGCTCATATTATTCTAAAAGATACATCTAAAGCAACGGATAATATGAAAAATCATATTCAGCACTGGTTCAAAGAAGTAGCGGCTCCGTATAAATATCCGAGAGTGATTTATTTTACGGAAGCTTTGCCTAAAACAGAGACGGGGAAAATACAGAGGTTTAAGTTGAAGTAGGAAGTATTAAGATAGGAGTATTAAGTAGTAAGACTTTTATTATGCTAAAAAAGATATATTTTGTAACCTCAATTTTATTCTTTGTTTTGATTCTTAATTCTTGTAATTTTCACAGGAAAAGTGAAATTGATGTGATTTTTGAACAAACTAAAAAAATAGAGATTTTGGCTTATTTGGATAGAAATCAATGGGAAAAAGAAGATAACCCAAAGTATTATAGCCCAGTAAATTATATAAAGGATAAAAAAATTGATATAAAGGAAAAGTATTTAAAAAATCGAATTGTTTTAAATTCAACTCAAATCAATAAACTGAAAAATGAATTAATAAATTCCGAAGTTGAAAATTGGGAAGCAGCCTGTTATGATCCAAGACACGCTATTATATTTTATAATAATAAAAATGAAGTTTTTGGTTATGTTGAGTTGTGTTTTGATTGTAATGGCAGTTATTATTCTCCAAATATGGAAATTATAAGCAAACTTGCTCTAAGACAAGAAAAACTCTTTAAAGAATTTGGAATAACTTATTTTAATGAATAAAAATTAGTATTATATTCAATAAACAAGAAAAAAATAAATTCGTGAGAATTAGTGAAATTCGTGGCAAAAAAAGACAACAATGAAAAATACTTTCACCAAACAAGAAAAAATAAAATTCAAACACATTGACTACGCTGGAATCGTTTTCTATCCAAGATTCTTGGAAATGCTAAATGATTTAGTAGAAGATTGGTTTGAAGAAGCTCTCGACCGACCTTTTTCAAAAATGCACGAAACCAACGGCATTCCAACAGTAGATTTGAAAATCCAATTCAAAAATCCCGCTCGTTTGGGAGAAGTTCTGACCAAAAAATTATGGGTAAAAGACATTGGTTTTGCATCAGTTTTATGCGGATTTCAATTCGTTAATGAAAAAGAGTTAACCGTTTTAGAAGGCGAAGTAACTTTAGTCAACGTAAAAATAGCGGAAGACCGAGAAAAAATCAAAGCAGAAGGTTTTTCGGATGAAATAAAAAATAAAATAAAGCATTATGAAATATAAAATACTAGTTTTATTACTTGTTGTTTTTTATAAGAGCTATTCCTGCTCATGTGTGCACTCATCATTAATTGACAAAATAAAGACACATGATTATATAGCAAGGATTAAAATTACAGAATCTAAAACAATTGGGAATCATATGGATTCTTATAAACCTTATTTTGTAAAGATCGAAACCGTTAAACAATATTTTGGCAATAAAATTATAGAGTTGCATTTAGAAAGTATGAGTGATGCTTCTTGTGGAATGTTTTTGCCAAAAGATACTGAATGGATTATTTTTGGTTTTAAAAATAAAGAGAATGGTAAGATTTATACTAGTCTTTGTAGTGGAAATTTTCAATTAAACAAAACTATTGATTCAGTAAAATATCAAAATTACCATAAAGATTATCCTAAACAACAAATTAAGATTTTAAATATTTTAGAAGAATTAAAAATTGAAAAAATTAAAAAAGTAAATAATAAGTTATCACATAACACATCAAAAGATGGAGGTTTCCGCAATGCACTATTAAGTATTAATAATTTTGATTCTAAAAAGACTTTTGGTTGTTTTAAATTAATCCATAATAAAGAAGGTGAGGTTGTTGATATAGAAATAATAAATTCTTTAGGTAGGAAAATTGATAAAAAATTTAAAAAAGAATTAATAGGATCTAAATGGTATCATAATAAAATAGATGATATTAACGAAACTTTTGAGCACGTTATTATTATAAACTATAATAGAAACAACACTGACGACGGGACATTAAAGTATTCGTTAGAAAATTATTAAATTATGAACTTTCCAAAATTCAAAGCTGCCGCAGTTCAAACCTCCCCCGTTTTTTTAAACGTAGAAAAAACCATTGAAAAAGCCATTTCTTTCATTAAAGAAGCCAGTTCTTACGGTACTCAATTAATTGCATTTCCGGAAGTTTTCGTTGCCGGATATCCGTATTGGAACTGGATCATGACACCTGTGCAAGGCAGTAAATGGTATGAACAATTATATAAAAATTCAGTTGCTTTATCAGATGAATCGATGAAACCGTTATTCCATGCAGCTAAAGAGTTCAATATGCACATTGTTATTGGAATTAATGAACGCGGCGATAGTTATGGAGAAATTTACAATACTAATCTTATCATCGATAATAATGGAAATCTCATCGGAAAACACCGAAAGTTAGTCCCCACTTGGGCAGAAAAACTAACGTGGTCAAGCGGTGACGGTTCGTCGTTAAAAGTTTATAAAACAGAAATCGGTCCAATCGGAACATTAGCTTGTGGCGAAAACACAAACACTTTAGCTCGATTTACGTTATTGTCGCAAGGCGAATTGATTCACATAGCCAATTATATTTCACTTCCAGTTGCTCCGCCCGATTACAATATGGCTGAAGCGATTAAAATTCGTGCCGCTGCTCATTCGTTTGAAGGGAAATTATTCACCGTTGTTTCGTGTTCAACTATTTCTAAAGAAATTATGGATGTTTTAAAACCCGATGTTCCTAATATTGAAGAATTGTTGACTCGAAAAAGTTCGGCATTTTCAGGAATTATAGGTCCAAACGGAGCTGTTGTGGGTGAACCTTTGATTGATGACGAAGGAATTGTGTATGCCGAAATCGATTTGGAAAAATGCATTCAACCGAAACAAATGCATGATATTCTGGGACATTACAATCGCTTTGATATTTTTGATCTCCGCGTAAACACCGCTCCTACCCGAAAAATAACATTTATAGATAATCACGAAGATTTTAACAAAAGTTAAATAAAAAGAAGTATTTTTACATCCCATATCCATCTACCATTCAGAATTTTAAGATTATTATTGAAGTTATTCATTTATAAGTCATTTTCTTAATGGAAAAAATAAAAATTCTTATTATAGAAGACGAGATGATTATTGGGGCTAATATTGCACTTCAATTGTCAAATCTTGGGTATGATGTAATTGGAATCATTCCTAGAGCAGAAGAAGTTTTGCCTAAAATCCGTGAAAATACACCGGATATTTTACTTCTTGACATTTATCTAAAAGGTGATTTAGACGGAATTGAATTGGCTCATATCATTCAAAAAGAATTCAAAATTCCAATTATTTATTTGACTGCGAATGCGGATGATATTCATTTCAACAGAGCAAAAACAACAAATCCGTACGCTTTTATCTCCAAACCATTCAAAAAGTTAGACCTTCAACATGCTATTGAATTGACGATTCTTCGCATTCAAGAAGAAAAAAAGGGAGAAGTTACTGACTTAGACACTTTTGTTATGAGTGATTCGATTTTTGTTCGAAGCCACGATAAAATGATAAAAATTAACATCAACGACATTCTGTATATTGAAGCCGAACGCAATTATTGCAAAATTCATTGCAAAGAAAAAGAACACCTCATTGTCAGCACATTAAAAGATTTAGAAGAAAAGTTAAACGTCAAAAACCTGATGCGAATTCATCGCTCTTTTATCATCAATATGCATCACATCGACGAAATTGCAACCAGTCATTTGGTGATTGCCAAAAAAGCCATTCCCGTAAGTCCGGAACTAAAAAAACAACTATTGCTTCACATACAAAAAGTATAATTTTATCTAATGACTATGAAATTAAAACTACTTATTTTGCTTTTGTTTCCGCTTATTATTCATAGTCAACAAGCCACTTTGGCCGAATTAGAACTGAAACTAAATTCCGAAAAAAATCAAACCAAAAAATTAGAAATCATTTCTGAAATGGTCAGCACTGTTTTTGAAAATGATATGAAACAAGCGTTAGTATTGGCAAAAAAAGGTGTCAAATTAGCCGATCAACTAAACGATAAAAACTGGCAACCGAAATTTTATGAAATGGAAGGCAGAATGCACGCAAACTTACTTCAGTTAGACTCAGCAAATCTATTTTTTGATAAGGCAATGAAAGGATATAAAGCCATTGATGATGTAAGAGGACAAGCATCAACTTCATTTAAAATCGCTTGGGTTCTAAAGAAAAAAGGTGAATATGATAAAGCGATGCAAAAAAATATTTATGCTTTAAAATTAATGGAAAGTATTGATGATAAAGCAGGAATTTGTGATGCAATGACGCGAATTTCGTGGGATTTAACGAAGCAAAACCGATTAAATGAAGCCCTAAAGTATGCTGAAAAAGCAATCGAAATGGCAGAAAAAAACAACTTGACTTCTGAATTTTTTTACGTTTATACTAATGCCGGAGACGTTGCCATTGCTATGGGGAAAAATCAACTATCATTAGACTATTTTAATAAAGCGGCCGCTATTGCAAAAGAACAAAATTTAGGATTGACCAGCTTGGTTGATATTGGCAATAGTCAAGGAAATGCACTCAAAAAATTAGGAAGATATGATGAAGCCATTCGTTTTTATACTAATTGTTTAAAAATGGCCAAAGAAGCCAATTATCAAAACGGAATCAACACGGTAACTGCCAATTTAGGGGAAATAAATTTGTTAAAAGGAAATTATAAAGAAGCTCTTCCCTATCAACTGGAAACCGTTCGATTGCAGGAAACGAATAATGATATTGCGAATCTTATTGAAAATTATCACCATGTCAGTACAATTTATCAGAAACTAAATGACTTTGAATCCGCTTTATCATACAAACAAAAAGCGTATGATTTGAGAGATAGCATCGGTTCTATTGAAAGTGATGCAAAAATGTCGGAACTGCTAACTAAATACGAAACAGAGAAAAAAGAGGAAACTATCGCTTTTCAGGAAGCTAAAATATCCCAACAAAAATTAGTTCAATATTTGGGAATTATTGTCGTTGGTTTGCTTTTAGGATTGTTGATTTTTGGCTTCATCAGTTATCGAAACCGAAGCAAAAGCAATCGTTTATTAGCTCAGAAAAATGCTGAAAACGAATTATTGATGAAAGAAATTCATCATCGAGTGAAAAATAATCTGGAAATAGTTTCCAGTTTACTTGCTTTACAATCAGCTCAAATTGATGATTTAAAAACTAAAGAAGCGATGACAGAAGGACAAAATCGGGTGAACTCCATCAGCATTGTTCATCAAAAACTCTATCAAGGAACGAATTTGGGTTCTATTGAGATGAAAGATTATTTTTTAAACCTCAGTCAAAGTATTCTCGACAGTTTTGGTGCGGAAGAAAAAGTCAAATTGAATTTAGCTATGGAAAAACTCGATTTAGACATTGATACAGCCGTTCCTTTGGGTTTGATAATCAATGAATTACTGACGAACACCATTAAATATGCTTTCCCTGAAGGCGATAAAGGAACTATTACCATTAAATTAGAAAAACAAAATGACCAACATCTTCATTTGGTTGTCACCGATGATGGCATCGGAAAATCCGGAATTACGCAAGGAACCGGATTCGGAACTCAGCTTGTTTCCCTCCTCACCCAACAATTAAACGGCACTATGAAAGAAGAATCAGAAAATGGAACAACCCATATTTTTGATTTTAAACTGCGAAAAGTGGCTTAATCTTCAAATTGACTCATTGCCACATTGACCAATTGACACATTAAAACTCCTCCGATAAGGAAATCTGCCTTTTCGGACATTTTTTACTCCACTTCGTCCTAAACCTATTTCATTTTCAGTTAATTACATTTTACTTAGTACCGGATTTATATCCAATTCAACTAATCTTAAAAATTAATTAATCATGAAAAAATTACTCTTTTTAGTACTGCTATTACCAATAATAGCTATGGCACAAGTTGCAGAACGTCAAATATTGACAATGTCTGAATTAACGATCAAGCAAGGTCACCATGATCAATTCAAGGCAGGTGTAAAAATGTACAAAGAATGTTATGAAAAAAACAACGGAACAGATTCTTGGAATCTTTGGTCAAGAATTCAAGGAGAAGGAACCGTTTATGCTTTAACAGGATTGGTTAAAAACTGGGCAGAATTAGACAAAGATGATGAAGCCGGTAAAGCCTGTAGAGATATTGTCATAAATATGATAATGCCACACATTGAAAAAAATGTTTATCATTTGGCTTCTACTATGCCGGAAATGAGCACTAAAAAAGTGAATCCTGATCGAACCGTAGTTTGGGTAACTTACTTTAGAGTAAAAAACTCTACCGTTTTTAATGCAACCCTTAAAGAAGTTCATAACACACTAAAAGCTGTTGAAGGAGATGTTAGAGGTTCATGGTACTCATTTATGGGTGGTGACGAAAATGCTCCTAATTATATGGTGACAACTTCATACAAAGATTTAGCAGAAATGGATATAGAAAAAGACGGTGTTTGGAAAGTCATGGAAAATAAACATGGTGTAAAGAAAGCCGAACAAATGCGAAATGATTTTAGAAGTTCTATTGATGCTTCATGGGCATATACTTATATTCTAAACAAAGAACTTAGCAAATAAAAACACAACTAAATTCAACTTTAAAATTTAAAGTACATGTTTTCTTTTTCTAAATTGAATTAATTAACGTGAGTTCGATATAATTTCACTAAAAAAGTTGTACAAAAAAGCAAAAGTTAGTATATTTAAAGTGCTTATT